>CACJFS010000042.1 GCA_902592715.1 uncultured Pelagibacteraceae bacterium | reverse complement strand
ACTTTGCTTTTTATCCACATACTAATGACGATTTAATAACAGTAGGAATATATCTAGAAGATTGTAATGAAAAAAATGGGCCTTTAAAAGTTATAAAAGGTTCTCACACAAAAGAACTATTTAGCCATCATAGTAATGATAATTACTTTGTAGGTAAAATTAATACTAAAAAAAACAAACTAAATTTGAAAAAATCTGTCTCTTTAACAGGAAAAGCAGGTTCAGTTGCTTTCTTTCACTGTCGAACAATTCATGGCTCTGGCTTAAACCATACAAATGGATCAAGACCTCTAATACTATTCGGTTATAGAGCATGTGATGCTTGGCCTATTATTAATGATGGCAATCCTCATCCAGAGACAAACTTTGAAAATTACGATGCAAATATTATTTATGGAAAAAAATCAATAGCGCCAAGATGTACTGATGTACCTGTAATTATTCCACTACCTAAAAAGAAACACTACGTTTCAATTTATCAACTTCAAAAAAGTAATTAAAATATTATTCCGAAAAGACTAAGTATAAGTAGGGCTTCCATTCCAGTAAACACAGTTAACTCCTTAATATTTTTGATGGTTTACCAGTACATATTTCATGAGCTTTACCAATGTTTTCTGGAAATTTATCTAACGCCCAATTATTCTCTATTAAATCAAAATAATTATTGGGATTAAAGCCGTCCTCATTTAATAGTTTAATTGCAAACTTATTTTCTCTTGAATATATCACCATAAGTGCATTTGAAAATTTCTTTAGATTTTTTGGACCAGGTGCTGACATTAATACTAAATGACCAAATTTTAGAAATGGTTCTACTATCCAAACCTCAGCTGCCCCAGTAGTAGGCAAATCATTAATTTGAATAGGTATTTTGGTACCCTCAAGACTTTTAATAGTATCTGGCGCCTTAGTAGTCATAAATGTAAAAAATACACCAACCTCATCACAATTTTTTTTATTTAATATAAATTTCAGTTTATCTCCGTGTATTACCTCACCGGAAACACTTGTAATGACATGACTTCCAATATCTTCTACTAGCCATTCACCTGCAGCTTTTGCATGGGGATGAACGATTAGTAAGATAACAAAAGCAACTAAATGAAGAAAAAAGAATAATGATAATCTCATGATTCTATTTCTAGAATAATGATTTGTTTTAATTAGGTTCTAATTTCGTTGCGTTTATGAAAAAATATCACATTTTAAACACAGATTATTTTAGGTATAAGATAAACATATGAAATATATTTTATTAGGTGCCGCTATTGCATTTGCAATGTATCTTGGCGATAAATACATCCTTTAAAAAGATAAAATAAATGAGTGCTGAAGCAATAAGTTTTAATTGGAAATGTAAACACACATGGAAAAGAAGTGCTAAGAATACAGGTTGGTGCTTGTTAGGTTGCGCTATTGGTGATTTTGGAACTATATTATTTTTTCAAATAACAAAAATTCCTTTTCCAGTATTAAGTATTATGATTTTAGCAATTATTAATGGTTTGATTACTAGTGTAATTTTAGAGACATTTATTTTGATTAAGCAAAATTTTACTTTTCAAAAAGCATTAAAGACTGCATTAGGTATGAGCTTTATTTCAATGATTAGTATGGAAGTTGCTATGAACATAACTGATTATGCTTTGACAGGAGGTGCTATGCTTACTTGGTGGATTATTCCAATTATGCTTGCTGTTGGATTTGTAACACCATGGCCTTATAATTACTGGAGATTAAAAAAGTTCAATCAAGCCTGTCATTAATAATTAGATCATGATTGATTATTGTATTATTGGCTCAGGTATATCCGGGGCAACCATTGCAAATCTTTTAAAGAAAAAATCTACAGTCCATGTTTTTGATAAAGCTAAAGGAGTAGGAGGCAGAAGTTCTTTTAAGAGATATAAAAATAGCATTGGATTTGATCACGGTCTTCAATATTTATCTCCAAAATCCCTTGAATTTAAAAAATTTACAAAAAAATTAATAAAACAAAAAGTTCTTAAAAAATGGAATGGAGATCATAAGTTTTTAAATAACAATGTTAAGCAAGACAAAAAACACATTAAGTTAATTGGAATAAAGGGAAACAATGAAATAAGTAAACATTTCTTAAAAAAAATAAATTACACACTCAATTCAGAATTAATAAAAATTAGAAGAGATAAAGGTATATGGAATTTAACCTTTGAGGATAAGAAAATACAGTCAAAAAACTTAATATTAACTGCTCCATTTTTACAATCAAAAAAACTTTCACAAAAATTTGTTAAAACTCAACT
>CACJFS010000041.1 GCA_902592715.1 uncultured Pelagibacteraceae bacterium | reverse complement strand
TTTATATGAGTCCTCTGGAGTGCAAACAATAGGTTCTCCCCTAACATTAAAAGATGTATTGATCAAAATAGGAATACCAGATAATTTCTCAAATTCTAAAATTAATTCATAAAACATTGGATTTGTTTTTTTATTTACCATTTGAACTCTTGCAGAGCAGTCAACATGAGTGACTGAGGGAATTTCTGATCTTTTCTTATTAAGTGTCTCAATAATATTGCTATAATTTATGTCTATACTTTCTTCATAACTATTTTTAACTTTTCCTACCAGTAACATGTAAGGCGAGTCATTCCCTAAATTAAAATATTTGTCTGCTTTTTCTTTGATAACCGATGGTGCAAAAGGCCTAAATGACTCTCTATTCTTAATTTTCAAATTTAATTTTGTTTGCATAGTTGGGTCTCTAGGATCAGCTAATATTGATCTTGTTCCTAAAGATCTTGGTCCAAATTCCATCCTACCATTATGCCAACCAATTATTTTGCCATCATAAATCAATTTTGCGGTCTCTTTAATTAACTTATCATTTTCCAAAAAATGATAATTTGCATCAATAGTATTTAAGAATTTTTCAACTTCATTATTTTCAAATTTATTTCCTAAATAACTACCAAACATACTATCTTCACTTATATTTATCTTTCTTTTATTGCCTAAATGCTTGTGATAAATTGATAGTGCAACTCCTAAAGACCCACCTGCATCACCACTAGCTGGCTGAATCCAAATCTTATCAAAAATTTTTTCATTTAGTATTTTTCCATTAACAACGCAATTTAAGGCGACACCACCTGCTAAGACAAGATTATTACTACTAGTTAATTTTTTGGCAGTTTTGGTTAATTTAATTACTATTTCCTCAATAACATGTTGTATTGAACTAGCAATGTCCATGTGAAACTGTTCTAATTTTGACTCTGAATCTCTTTTTTTTTTTTTAAAAAGTTCTACAAAATTTTGATTTATGGTTTTATAACCATATTGGTATTCAAAATACTTCATATTCATTTTAAATGAACCATCACTTTTTACATCAATAAGATTATTTAAAATAAGATCTTTATATTTAGGTTTTCCGTAAGGCGCCAGGCCCATAACCTTATACTCACCCGAATTTATTTTAAATCCAAGATAATAAGTAAAAGCAGAGTATAATAAACCTACAGAATCTGGAAATAATATTTCTTTTAAAAAGTTTATTTTATTTTCTTTACCATGAGCAATAGAAGTTGTTGTATCCTCACCTACTCCGTCTATTGTTATAATTGCTGCATTTTTAAATGGTGAAGGATAATAGCAGCTTGCAGCGTGAGATTCGTGGTGTTCTGAAAAAAGGATTTTTTTGCTTATGGATTTTTTACTTAAATTACTTTTTTTTTTTATTTTATCTTGCAAATTAAATAATTCATTAGTTATATTTTTTTTAAGAAATAATTTATTTGTTAGCCACTCAGTCATAGCACTGTCAAAACTTTGATAACTTTTAGGAGAATTATTAAAAAAAGTTTTTAGTAATCTTATAAATTTCTTTATTGGTTTCTCATAAAAACCTACATGTTCTATTTGTTCAAGACTGAGATTACAAAAATCTAGGCATTCCCTTAAGGAATTTATAGGAAAAGATGGGTCATGTTTAACTCTAGTAAATCTTTCTTCTTGTGCTGCAAAAATAATCTTACCATCTTTTAAAAGTGAAACTGCTGAGTCGTGGTATAAGCCTGATATTCCTAAAATATACATATCTAAAATTGGTTATTCATAGAGTTAGGTTGTTTAGTTCGATTTATTAGGTAGCTTTGTTCATTTTTTTTATAGCTAATTTTTTTTATTATTAAAAAAATTAAGCTTAATGGTGTTAAAATTAAAAAAAAAACAATAAATAAAAATACTTTTAAAAAAACTATATAGCTCGATTTAATTAATATATGCATATGTAAATTTTAAATATATTATAGTGATTTTAATTATACCATAAATTTTATGATAAGCTTTGAAGACATATCACATAGTAAAAAATATATTTTTGCTAACCTGTTGAATGTTCTAAGTCCTATAATCTTATATCCAATAATTACATCAAATCTAGACCCTTCTATTTATGGAAATTATGTAATGTTTATGTCAATAGCAATGATTGCAATTGGTTTTGCCAACATGGGATGTTTAATTGGATTTAGAAGAGATTACTTTAAATATTATGAAACAAATTATTTTAAAGATTATGTTATTTCACTACAAATCTTTATCATTACAATTTTTATAATTTTTTATATTATATCATCAATATTTGATAATATAATTTTTCAAAGTTTTTCAAAATTAGATAATCAACAAAACTTCTGGTCACTGTTAGTGTTAACTTTGCTAT
>CACJFS010000040.1 GCA_902592715.1 uncultured Pelagibacteraceae bacterium | reverse complement strand
CAAAGGTTGGAAGAGATACTCCTAAAAGAGATATGGCTAATATAAAATCACTCAAAAAACCTTTTCTATTGATACCTGTGTATACTCCTAATAATGTTCCTGAAACCAATGCAATTAATGCAGAAATTAAAACTAATTCCATAGTTGCGGGTAATCTTTCAATAATTAATTCTGAAACTGGTCTTCTTAATTGATAAGAAATCCCAAATTCTCCTTTAGAAGCATTAACTACAAACCTTGAAAATTGAATATATATCGGATCGGTAAGCCCGAGAGTTTCTCTTAATTCTGCTCTTTCTTCATCGGAAGTTTCTTCACCAACCATGTTGTTAATTGGATCACCCACAAAGTTAAATAAAGAAAACGAAACAAATGATACAACTAGCATCACTATTACTGACTGAATCAGACGTTTGAAAAAATACTTTATCAATTTAAGAAATATTTATACTTATAAGCCCTTTGTTAAACAAAGGGCTTATAAAAAAAGTTATTTATTTAAAACTTGCAAAACGGAATAATGGTTCATTATTCGGTCTTATTGGAACATCTACATTATTTTTAGTTGCCCAAGAAATTACTTGGTGATGTAAAGGAAGATATGAAATATCATCTTTTACAATTTTCCAAGCATTTGCAATAGCTGCATTTCTTTTATCTAAGTCAACTTCACCTTCCATAACTCTTATAGCAGCATCAACTTCGCTGTTGCTAAAGTTTACCTTATTCCAGCTAGCGCCTGACTCATATAGATAATGGAAAACATAATGACTATCTAATGTTGGAACTCCCCATCCCAGCATATAGAAATCACCCTTATCTTCTTTAAGCTCTTTAAAGTGTTTACTTTTAGTTTGAGCAAATAAGTTTACATTAACGCCTATTTTACCTAACATTCCAACTACTGCAGTGCAAATTGCTTCATCATTTACATACCTGTCATTAGGGCACCTTAGTTCAACATCAAAACCTTTTGGATATCCTGCATCAGCTAATAATTTTTTCGCAGCATCAACATCATAAGGCAATCTTTTATCTAGATCTTGTGTGTATCCATTTACACCAGGAAAAGTTATTATTCCTGCAGGCTCGCTAAGGCCTCTCATTACTTTTTTCTTTATCGCTTCAATATCTATTGCTTGATAAAGGGCTTGTCTTACTTCTTTTTTCTTAAATGGATTATCACCAGTATTTCCAGATCTTAATTTATCTGCTGCTTGGTCCATACCTAAAAAGATTGTACGCATTTGTGCAGTGCTCACTACTTCATGATCTGCAGAATTTCCAATTCTAGCTAAGTCTTGAACTGGAGCATCTGTTACTAAATCAACTTCACCAGATAATAATGCTGCAACTCTTGTAGCTGAGTTTTTAATTGGTAATAGATGTATTTCACTAACACTATTGTCTTTCATTGAACCCCACCAATTACTATTTCTCTCAAATACTGTCTTGGTGTTAGGCTCTCTTAGAGTAATTTTGAATGGTCCAGTTCCCATAGCATTAGTTGCTGAGAATGTTTCTTCTCCACCATCCCAGTTTTGTGAAACTGTCGCTCCAAAATCGATAGACCATTTTTTAGACATTATAAATATATTTGACAATTGGTTTAAAAGAATTGGATTTGGTTTGCTTGTACTGACTTGAACAGTGTAGTTATCAATTTCTTTAACATCAGAAATTGTACTTATATATTCTTTAAAATCTGATGTAGGTTGTTTTGCTCTCAATATACTAAACACAACATCTTTTGCTGTCATATTTGTACCATGCAGTAATCTGTAATTATCCATCATAATTAAATCCCCAGACATTAATTTAAATTCTATTCTATAGAAATCGGAATTATATAAATCAGATAATTTTTTTCTAGCTTTATAATAAAAGTCTAGTTCCTCTTTTTTTAAAACTGGCACGTAATCAAGTCGAGGACTAAATCTAACTTGTTTGAAATTCTTGTTTTCATCGAGCTCTATTAATTCAGACCAGTCTTCTAAAATTACATCTTTATCAATAAATTTAAATTTTACTTTTATTTTAGTTAATATTTCATAGTATTCAGGAAAGTTTTTTTTTAAATCTTCAGTAACAGTGTAACCGTCGACCAAGGTAGATAAACCACCAGTTACTTCATTTTCGATACAATGTAATATCTGAATACAAGGGACTGGATTTCTATATGGATTATCGGTATGAGGAGCCAAAGGTAAAGGTGTATATGCAAGATCATTAGGATTAGGTTTTGATAAAACATTAAAGTGTTCGCCAAAATTAGTTCTTCTAACACTGCCTACAGAATTAGCAAATTTGATTAAATAATTATCATGAGTTGGAACATTCTTTATAATTGCAAATCCATACTTGTAAAAAGAAGCAAGTAATTCATGCATTACAACACTTTC
>CACJFS010000039.1 GCA_902592715.1 uncultured Pelagibacteraceae bacterium | reverse complement strand
CCAAAAATATATTTTTCCTGGTGGTTTTTTACCTAGTAAAAATGAGTTAGTAAATTTAGCAAACCAATCTGGACTTAAGTTTGAGAATTGCAATTCTTATGGTAATCATTACTCAAATACACTAAGTATTTGGAGAGAAGAGTTCTTAGAAAAATGGGAACAAATTTCATCCCAAGGCTTTGACAATACTTTTAAAAGAATGTGGAATTTTTATTTATCGTACTGTGAAGCAGGTTTTAAATCTAAAAATATAGACTTAATCCAATTTGCTCTTCAAAAATAAATAATACTATGAAAATAAAATATTTATTATTGATAATATTCTCAGTATTGATTACAAGTTGTTCATCAAACCAAGCAATGAAACCAGAAGATTTCAAAAACCAAAAACCTAGATTAATAATAGAAGAGTATTTATCTGGAAATGTAAAAGCATGGGGAATTTTACAAAATAGATCAGGTAAAGTGACAAGACAATTTTCTGCAGACCTAGATGGAAAGTGGGATGGAAAACAATTGATACTTGACGAAAAATTTGTTTGGAACGATGGAGAAATTCAAAATAGGCAATGGACAATCAATAAAATCGATGAACACAACTATGAAGGTACTGCTGGAGATGTAGTTGGAACTGCAAAAGGTTTTTCTTATGGTCCTGCATTTAAGTTTGAATATGTACTGTTAGTTCCTGTCAAAGGAAGAGAAATGAAAATAACTTTTGATGATTGGATCTTTATGCAAGATGAAAGAGTAGCAATTAATAGAGCAAAAATGACTAAGTTTGGTATAAAAGTTGCCGAATTGACTGTGATGTTTGTAAAAGATTAAATTTACTTTTTTTGGAGTTTAGTTAGCTTTCCAACAAGATAAAAATAAAGTCTATCAGGAATTATTTTTAAAAACTTTAATATTAAAGTTAATTGTTTTGGAAAGTGAATTTCAAAACTTTTTTTATTAATTAATCCATCATAAATTTGATTAGCAGAATATTCCGGTGTTTTAAGAAAAGGCATTTTAAAATTATTTTTATCTGTCATTGGAGTTTTAATAAATCCAGGTGAAACAAGGCAAACTCTTACTCCATATCTTCCAAAATCAAAATAAAGACTCTCTGCAAGATTGTTTAAAGCTGCTTTAGAAGGACCGTAACCAGTTGAATTTGGTAGACCTTTATATCCAGCAATAGAAGAAACTATTGTAATTATACCATCTCTTTTATTTCTAAAATGATCTTCAACTGATTTGATACAATTTAGAGTTCCAAAAAAATTAACTTTAAAAACTTTCTCAATTTGTTCTACATCAATCTCTCGTTCCTTTTTAGGATCCCAAGTACCAGTAGAAAAAAAACAAATATCTAAATCTCCAAAGTCTTTTTTTATAGCTTTAGTGACATCAAAACATTTTTCTTTATCATTTACATCCAAAGGATAAGCTTTAATATTTGGATAGTTATCCTCTACCTCTTTTAGAATATTTTCTCTTCTTCCAGATATCGCTACATTCCAACCTTGATTAGCAAACTCAATTGCAACTGCTTTCCCTATACCAGTGCCACCTCCGGTTATCCAAATTACTTTTTTCATCAATTTTTCATTGTTTTATTACATAAATTTCTGTCGACATGCGACAAGAATTGAATAGTATTAATTATATTGAGAACTATATCAACAGTATGTTCAAAATTATAATCGTATATGAGCTAATTTTCGTCGCGTTTTGGAATGTTCTTTATTATTCTAACTCAGGAATAGAGAATTGGTTCCAAGAAAAAATTTTAACTGCCATCTTTGTGTTTCTATCTACAATGGCTTTAGGATTAACTTTAATTTATGTAATTTACTATAGTTTAAAGATTACTGGACTATCAAAAATTTTAAAATCTCTTAAGGATCCCAGAAAAAGCAAGACGCAGTAATTAATTACTCGAAGCACACCTTTTTGAACAATATTTAACTTTTTCCCAGTTAAGCCTCCACTTTTTTCTCCATGCAAAAGGCTTATTACATACTTTACATACTTTAGTTGGTAAGTTTTGTTTTTTCATTTAATTGTTTTCTGTTTTTTAAAAATAAGAAAAATGCAGCAATTTCGTATAAATAATGAAAAATAATGAATAATGGTTTAATTGAAAAAATTTTAGAAAGGATTTTATATTTTGGAATTTTTGACCAAATTAAAATAAACGCTTTGGCTCCTCCAATAACTTCACCATCATTTATTACATGCAATCTTCTTAGTAACTCTTTTTGTGACTTAGATGTTATTTTTATAGCCTCATCATTATTTGTAATATCTATCCACTCCAAATCACTATTTGCAATTTTTTTATAGTGATTAATTTCCATTCTACAAATATTGCAAGAATCGTTAAAATAAACTTTAATTCCCATAAGTATTATATTTAATAAATTTGTTAGCCTCTGATAATATTAATTTTTTTCTA
>CACJFS010000038.1 GCA_902592715.1 uncultured Pelagibacteraceae bacterium | reverse complement strand
TGTGAAATTTGATATCCTTGAGGTAAGTCGGCATAAAAATAATTCTTCCTATCAAAAACAGACCTATTATTGATCTTTGCTTTTAAACCTATTCCGGTTTTAATAGCCTGTTTAACGCAATACTCATTAATAACTGGTAGCATGCCTGGAAACGCTGCATCAACTAAACTTACTTGAGTATTAGGTTCTGCGCCAAATTTTGTAGAAGATGATGAAAAAAGTTTCGAATTTGAGGTTACTTGAGCATGAACTTCGAGTCCTATAACAACCTCATAAACATTATCGTTTCTTTCAATTAAATAATCTGAATTAGTTTTGCTCATTATTTAATCCACCAATCAGTAATTTTATTTTTATAATTAATTTTTTCTTCCATTGAATAGGCAATATTTAAAACAGTTTGTTCATCAAACGGTTTACCTATTATTTGTAAACCTAATGGATAGTTATTTTTATCTACACCTGCGGGTATTGAAATTCCAGGTAAACCTGCAAGGTTTACAGGAACAGTAAATATATCATTCAAATACATTGAAACTGGATCGTTAGATTTTTCTCCTATTTTAAAAGCAGAGCTGGGTGTTGAGGGTGTCAAAATAGCATCAACTTTATTATAAGCTTCATCAAAATCATTTTTAATTAACCGTCTAACTTTTTGTGCTTTTAGATAGTAAGCATCATAATATCCAGAAGATAAAACATATGTGCCTATCATTATTCTTCTTTTAACTTCTTCTCCAAAACCTTCTGATCTAGTTTTTTCATACATATCGATTAAACTTTCCCCAGATGATCTTAATCCATATTTAACACCATCGTATCTTGCTAAGTTAGATGATGCTTCTGCTGGAGCTACAATATAATAAGTAGGCAAAGCATAACTTGTGTGGGGTAAAGAGATATCAATTATTTCGGCGCCACAATCTTTTGCATAATCAATACCTTTTTTCCAAAGTTTCTCAATTTCATCAGGCATCCCATCAATCCTATATTCCTTTGGTATTCCAATTTTTATACCTTTAATATCTTTAGTAAGTTCTGATGAATAATTATTTCTTTTAAAATCTATTGATGTTGAGTCTTTTTTATCAAATGATGAGATCACCTCTAAAAGAATAGAACAATCTTTAACATCTTTACTCATAGGGCCAGCTTGATCTAGAGATGATGCAAAAGCTACTATTCCATACCTTGAGCAGCTTCCATATGTAGGCTTCAAACCCACAGTACCAGTAAAAGAAGCTGGTTGTCTAATAGACCCACCTGTATCGGTACCTATTGTTACAGGAGTTAAATTAGCCGCTAAAGCAGCTGAAGAACCACCAGATGATCCTCCAGGGACTAGATCCTTTGCAATTGGGTTTTGAACATTACCAAAAAAACTTGTTTCATTGGACGAACCCATTGCAAATTCATCGCAATTAAGTTTGCCAAGTAATATACCACCTTCATTCCAAATATTTTGTGTAACAGTAGACTCATAACTTGGAACAAAATTATTCAAGATATTGCTTCCAGCTGTTGTTCTTACTTCATTTGTACAAAATAAATCTTTAACTGCAATTGGAATGCCAGGAAGTTTTAAATCAAAATTAGGTTTATTATCAAATTCTTTTGAAATTTTAAGGCAATTTTCAAAATTTTCAGTTACATACGCATTAAGTTCTTTTGATTTTTCAGATCTATCAATAAAAGATTTGGTTACTTCTTGAGATGATATGTTCTTTTCTTTTATATTTTTTATTAATTTAGAAAGACTTAAAGATGTAATTTCAGTCATTATTCCACTACCTTCGGTACAACGAAAAAATCATCATTTTTTTCAGGAGAATTTTTAAGTATCTTTTCTCTAATATTATCACTAGTTATCTTATCTTCTCTAAATCTTAATGTTGTTTCTGCTATGGAAGTTAACGGTTCAACATTTTCTGTTTTTAACTCATTTAATTTTTCAATAAACTCAAATATAGAATTCATGTCATTTGCTAATTTTTCAGCCTTTTTCTCTTCTAGAGAGATTCTTGCTAATTTTGATATGTGTTTTACTGTTTTAAGATTTATTGTCATATGGTAAAAATATTGCCGCAAAGTACCACTTAAGTTAAAAATATACAATATGATCACAATAGATGAATTCAAAAAAAAATTATCAAATGGTTCAAGATTATTAGGTATCGATTTAGGTACAAAAAGGATTGGATTTTCAATTAGTGACTATAATCAAAAAATCGCCACACCACTCCAAACCTTGGAAAAATCTAAGCAAGTGAAATTAATTGATGAATTAGAAAGTATTATTGAGGAAAATGATATTAAAGGAATAATTGTTGGTAATCCAATAAATATGAATGGTACTTATGGCAAATCTTCGCAATCCGCAAAAGATACGGCAATTAATATTTCAAATAAATTTAACATTCCTGTCTCTTTATGGGATGAAAGATTGTCTACCGTTGGTGCTTTTAATTTATCTAGCGAATTAGATGTAAATGTCAGTAAAAGAGAGAAAGATATTGATAAGTTTGCTGCTGCTTTTATTTTACAAGGTGCATTAGATTTTATTCAAAATTAATGGTTGCATAGTTAATACTATATAGCTATAGAGTTAATTTTAATGGCAACTAAATCCAAAAAAGCTGTTAAAATTTCACAAAAACATTTATTAGGTATCCAAGATCTATCTGTTGGTGATGTCAAGACTATCCTAAATGAAGCCTCAAAATTTATAGAATTAAAT
>CACJFS010000037.1 GCA_902592715.1 uncultured Pelagibacteraceae bacterium | reverse complement strand
ATGGCAGAGAGTGGTCAAGGTTAGTTGTTAAAGAATCTACAAACGGCACAGCCATTATTAACCCTAAAAATAGCTCAGGTGCTTCATTTACGACTACCCCCATCAACAACCCTCCTGCTGATCCACCCATACCTATAATTTTTCCCTTAGAAGTATATTTTTTTTCAATCAAGAATTTTCCAACAGCAATATAATCATCAAATGTATTTTTTTTGTTTAAAAGTTTTCCTTCCTTCCACCATTTCATCCCTCTTTCCATTCCTCCTCTTATATGTGCTGTAACCCAAATTATGTTTCTATCAATTAGGCTTAGTCGTGTAGATGAAAAACCAGGAGACATCGAATTCCCATAAGAACCATAGCCATATAGTAGAAGGTTTGATGAACCGTCCAGAATTGTATCCTTATGTCTTGTTATAGTTATTGGTACCATTCGTCCATCATGAGATGGGCATTCAATACGTTCAACCACATAATCATTTGAGTCATGTCCAGATGGAATTTCTTGTTCTTTAACAAGTTTTTTTTCTTTTGATTTTAAATTATATAAAAAAGTTCTTCCAGGTGTTTTAGGGGAAGAATATGATAAATACACATTGTCTGTATTTTTATCTTTTTGAATCAATGATATACTTGGTACAATTACTTTTTCATCGCTAAAAACAATCTCTTCCTCTTCGTCAGTTTTTGGATCACGTAAAATTATTTTTCCAAGTGCATTAGATGTTTCAGACCTAATTATCCAATTATTTAAAAATACTAAACCTCCTATCAATACTTCATCTTTTGCATTAACGAATGACTCCCATTTTTGTTCAATTAAATTATTACATCTATCAATCTTAAAATCCTCAGCATTCTCATTGGTATGTTTATAAAAATAGTTATCCCAAGAATTTACTGAGTAAATTATACCTCTTTTTCTCGTTTGGATTAATTTAGGATTTGGATTATTTTCATCAACACTAAAGTAATATTGTTCCGAGGTGTTATGATCAGAACTTGAAATCATAAAATATTTTTCATCTGAACTTAGACCAATACCAACTGTAAATGCTTCACTTTTTTCTTCAAAGATCAATAAATCATCTTTTGTTGATGTTCCAATTTTGTGTCTATAAATAGTTCTAGGCCTGTGGTGTTTGTCTAATTTAGAATAAAATATATATTTATCATCCAAACTAAATTCGATACTTCCACTCGTCTCTTCAATTTTTTCGGTGACTAAATTTCCAGATTTAATATTTCTTATATAAATTGTATAATACTCAGATCCTTTCAAATCTAAAGAATATCCAAGATAATCATCGTTAAAGCTTACCTCTAAGTCTCCTAAGCCAAAATATTCTGTTTTAAGTTTTTCTTTCTCTTTATCGCCATTCCATATTTCCTCAACTTTTTCCTCACCAATTTTTCTTCTTAATTTAATTGAATAATTTCCTTTTGCTGTGGTTTTAGTCCAATACTCATAATTTTTATCTTTATAAGGAAGTGACTCATCATCCAGTTTAATTCTTGCTTTAATTTCGTCGAAAAGTTTTTTTTGAATATCTCGAGTATCTTTCATTTGATCAGAAAAATACTCATTCTCATCCTCTAAATATTTTCTTACCTCAGGCAAAAGCTTAGAACTATCCCTTAAAACCTCTAAAATATTTGGTTGATGGATCCAACTATAATCATCTGTCCACGTCTTATTGTGACAAGATTTTATTTCAGGTTTCTTTTCAAGCTGTGGTAATTTCATTTTGAATTGAATTAATATATGAATATTTTTTTTATAACACTGATTATTTTTGTCGTTGTATATGTTTTTCTGACTTGGTTTGCTAGAACTTCTGCTAAAAAAATTTCAAGATTTATAAGAATATTAATTATTTTTTCGGCAATAGTATTGGCTGTAATAATGGCCTATGCAGGAAGATATATATTTTCACTACCTTTTGTACTGGCAATCCTACCGCTAATAAAAACTAAAGCTGGGATATCTTTATTTCAACTTTTCAGATTATGGGGTCTTTTTAGAGTTTTAAGAAACTCAGGAAGGTTTAATTTTAATAATTTTAATCAATCAGTAAACAAACAAAGCTTATCCTTGGATGAGGCTTACAAGATACTAAATTTAAAATCTGATATAAAATATACCAAAGCCCAAGTAATGCAGTCATACAAATCTATAATGAAAAAAATTCATCCAGATGTAAGTCCAGAACTAACTAGGTTAGCCTCAATAGTGAATGAGGCAAAGGAAATTGTTATTAAAAATATTAGCTAATAATTGATTTAAATTTTCTATAAATTTTCTCTGGATTAATTTTCTCTTTTCCTCTTGAATTATGGGAAACACTCTCCATTCCGTCAGGAATTATTGGATACATATTTGGACTGTAACTACCATATAATAATGGGGTATCAGACATTAAAACTATTGTAGGAATATTTAAAGCAGCAGATAGGTGACTAAAACTTGAGTCGTTACAGATTGATATTTTACAATTCTTAATGATTGGTAATATTTCTGAAATTGAATTATTATCTAAAGAAACACAAATTTCATGACAATATACTTTTGAGTATTAGCTGTTCTTCTTCATTTTTACCTGTAGCTAAATAAAAAATACAGTCATGATCCTTAATAGTTAATTCTATAAATTTTTTAAATTTATCAGCTGGTATTCTTTTCGAAGAACCAGATCCACCAATTCCTAATAAAATATTAGTTTTATTTTTCGAAATAGAAAGATTTTGCTCAGCTAGTTTAATTGAACTATCATCAATTTCAATTTGAGGATTACTTTCAACTTTTAAATCAATCTTTTCTAACAATTTTTGAGCAGCTTCAATTACGTGTTGTTCTTTTTTTTTAAATAGGGGGTACTGAAATAT
>CACJFS010000036.1 GCA_902592715.1 uncultured Pelagibacteraceae bacterium | reverse complement strand
GCAAAAACTAATACCAAATCTGGATACGCAATTGCAGCAGCAAGTGATGAATTTTTAGTTAAATTTAAATATTGGTTAGTAGTTGGAGGTATAATTATTCTCAAAGCTTGAGGCATAATTACTAATTTTAAAACTTGTTTTGGATTTAATCCTACAGATGCTGCAGCTTCTTTTTGACCTTTGCTAACTCCTTGAATACCAGCTCTCACACATTCAGCAACAAACGTTGATGTATATAGCGACAATGCAAATACTAAAGCTATTAATTCAGGAGGTAAGCTTATTCCACCTTCGTAAATATATGATGTTTTAGATAATTTTTTTAGCATTGGCATTTCAAAATCTAAAGAAACACCGCCAAATACAAATGATAATAAAGGTAAAATAATAATAAGTATTATAGAATATAAAAATACTGGTATCTGCTTACCTTTTGTATCTCTTAGATTTTTTGCATAAACTCTAATAAATAAAATTGAAATTATAACTGCTAAACAACAATACAAAAATACATCAAGGTTTTCCCATATCATTGAAGGGACGTAATAACCTTTTATTGTCATATAAGTTACGCCAAACCATGCATCTGCTTTTTCTGGCAACGGTAATGCTCTTAACGCTGCATAATACCAAAAGAATAGCTGCAATAATAATGGGATATTTCTAAAGAATTCAACATACCATGCCGCAGAATTTCTAATTAAAAAATTTGTAGATAATCTAGCTACTCCAATTATGACACCTATAATTGTACAAAAAATAATACTCACAAAAGAAACTAAAAGTGTATTTAGAAGACCTACTAGAAAAGCACGAGCATAAGAATCTGATCCACTATATTCAATTAATGAAAATTGAACATCAAATGATGACTCCTGGCTTAAAAATCCAAAGCCAAAATCAATACCTCTATTATCCATATTAGTTTGAGCATTAATTGTTAAAAAACCAAATATGAGTACTACAAAAAGAACAGTTATAAGCTGAGGTATAATTTTTTTTATTTTGTTGTTCATTAGAAAAGAATATTAAAAAAAAGGGCTAGAAAAATCTAGCCCTTTTTAAATGTTTTGATAAGATATTATCTTGCTGGTGGTACGTAAAGAATTCCACCTTTAGTCCATAATTCATTTGGACCTCTATCAGGAAGAATTCCTGTGTCAGCTATATTTCTTTTGTAGCTTTCACCGTAGTTTCCAACTTGTTTAATAATTCTTAAATTCCACTCATTATCTAAACCAAAAGCTGCACCTAATTCACCTTCAGCACCAACTAATCTTTTGATTGCAGGATTGTTTGAAGTTTTCATCATGTCAGCATTTGAAGAGTCAACACCATATTCTTCTGCTTCAATCATAGTATTTAAAGACCATCTTACTATATCTTCCCAAACAGAATCACCTTGACGTACAACTGGTCCTAGTGGTTCTTTTGATATAGTTTCAGGCAATACTATGTGATCATCTGGAGCTGATAATTTAGTTCTTTGTGCGGCAAGACCAGATTTATCTGTTGTGTAAGTATCACATCTTGCAGCATCATAGGCAGCTACGACTTCGTCGGCTTTCTCAAAAACTACAGGCTCATAAGAAATTCCTCTTGAATCAAAGAAATCTCTCATATTAAGCTCAGTTGTAGTTCCTAAGTTTGTACAAACTGAAGTTCCATTTTTAAATTCACTTGTGGATGCAATTCCTGAACCTTTTCTTACCATGAAACCTTGTCCATCATAAAAGTTTACACCAACAAATGTTAAACCAATGTCAGCATCTCTTGATAGTGTCCAAGTTGTGTTTCTAGATAGAATGTCAATTTCTCCTGATGTAAGTGCAGTAAATCTTTCTTTTGCACTTAAAGGAGTAAACTTAACTTTAGTTGCATCCCCTAATGTAGCAGCTGCAACAGCTCTACATACATCAACATCTATACCTGTCCAATTTCCAGACTCATCTGCGTTTGAAAATCCAGGTAGACCCTGAGAAACACCACATCTAACGAATCCTCTTTTTTTTGTGTTCTCAAGAGTTTTTGATTTCTTAGCAGCCATTGTTTCTGTTGAAAATGCAAATAGCACAGCAAACATAGCAACCATAGAAGTCAATTGTTTTATTATTTTAAACATTATTTTCCTCTTTTTATTATTTATTTGTTAACAAATTATTCAAAAAGTTATTTTTGAATACTTTAGTAAAGCAGAAAGTAATACAACCATCAATGGTAAAATAACCTCATCAATATTGATCAATTAAAGATGGCGCGCCCTGGAGGATTCGAACCTCCGACCCTCGGTTTAGAAAACCGATGCTCTATCCAGCTGAGCTAAGGGCGCATGAAATTACTTTATAATACTAATTCAATTTTTGAAAAGAAATTTTTTAAATAATATTAATATTGTTAATAGCTCTACTCTACCTATTATCATAAAAATTATTAAATAAATCTTAGTAAAGAAAGATAGACTATAAAAATCAAAATTCGCAAGGTCAAACATGCTTGAGTTAACAGTATTCATGATTGTCAAAATTGAAAGTTTAAATGAATTTTCAAATTGGACATCTGAAAGTGTTAAAAATAAAGTTAATAAGGAAAGTGAAATAATGAAAATTATTATCGAAAAAAAATATTTATTAATATCTGATTTATCAGTGTTATTATTTATTAATGTAACTTTGTTTGAATAGATTTGATTTGGTTTAGTATGAGATAGTAAGTTATTTAGAGAAAATTTTAACAAACTCAAGACTTTTATAACCCTAATTCCTGAACTGGTTGAAAAAAAGGAACCTCCAATCACAACCATAATGAAAAAAACAAATATTAAATTATTTGGTGTGTCATCAAATGAAATACCGATATTTGATATACTGCTTGAAATAGAAACTAAAATTACCAGAAAATTATTACTTGAATTTAAAAAAACAAATGCAAAAGAAATTATAATTAATAAATAAATTAATAGGCTAAAATCTTCACTTAAAAAATTTAGTTTTTTTTTGTTAAAAAAAATAAGATTATAAACTAAAAATAAACTAAAAAATGATAACATCATAGTAAATGATAGAATAATTTTACTAACATCAGTTTCGAATAAATAATCAATTCTATTGACGGGCAGAAAACCACCAGAAGAAATTATTGATAACGATAAA
>CACJFS010000035.1 GCA_902592715.1 uncultured Pelagibacteraceae bacterium | reverse complement strand
GAAGTAATTGAGCATGATAAAGTGGCTTGTGTATTTTCTGAGCCTCAATTTAATCCTGATATTATTAAAGCAGTTGCAAAAGATACAAATATTAAAACAGGTATTGTAGATCCATTAGGAGCAACTCTTAATCCAGGAAAAAATTTGTATTTTGATTTGATTAAGAACATGTCAAAATCATTTAAAGGTTGCTAAGGAAAAATTTAATATTACTTAAATTCTTTATTATCTGCTTTAACACTTTCTTTAAATCTATCTAAGAAATCAGGGATAGCACTTTTTACTCTATGCCAAGTTGGTATAAAAGGTGTATCCATTGGATTTTCAAAAAATGACTCTCCAGCTTTCATTATATTTAAAGCAAACAACTCAACCGTTTTTTCCTCATTGTGAGAGTCAAACTTAAGACCATTCATTTGAGCATCACTTCTGTATATATCAATTAAATCTAAAGCGGATCTATAATATGTTGCTTTAATTGATCTAAAAGTTTCTTTGCTAAATGAGTTTCCTTGTGTCGCAAGTTTTCTGATTAATGTTTTAATTATATCAATAGACATTTTAGATAACCCTTTTGAACTATCCTTGATGGATAATATCTGATGTTTATGATCATAATTATCAGCTAATTCTACTTGGCATATGTTGTTAGATGAATAATTTCTCTGCATTTCAGATAAAATAGCAATTTCTATTCCCCAATCAGATGAAATTCTTAATTCAGGTAAAATATTTCTTCTAAAAGAGAATTCACCAGCTAGTGGATATTTAAATGATTTCATAAAATCTATATAATCGCTTCTGCCAATAGTTTTTTCCATTGCCGTTAGAAGTGGATTAACAAGTAATCTAGCTACTCTTCCATGCATTTTATTATCAGCAATTCTTGGGTAATAACCTTTACAAAATTCATAATTGAATAATGGGTTTTCTACAGGATAAAAAAGTTTTGCTAACAACCTTCTATCATAAGTTTTTATATCACAATCATGTAAAGCAACAGATCTAGCTTCATCTCTAGCTATTGCCATGCCAATACAATACCAAACATTTCTTCCTTTACCCATTTGTTTTGGTGCAAGATCTATACCTTTTAATTCCTTATCTAATTTTTTTAATTTAGGACCATCATTCCATAAAATAGAAAAAGGTGTTTTTAACTTTTTAAAAAATTTCCATGCCTTTTTGGCTTGTGCTTTATTCGCTTGATCTAAGCCAATTATCACATGATTAAGATATTTAGTTTTGCTTATTTCATTTACAATGTTCGGTAATGCGTCTCCTTCAAGTTCAGAATAAAGACAAGGTAAAATTAATTCTAATTTTCTCTCTTTAGAAAATTTTAATAAGTCTTTTTCAATCTGCTCTGTACTTCTTATTGAGAAGTCATGGAGATTTGCAACGATACCGTTTTGAGAAAAATCACCCATGATTTTAATTTCTAGCCTCTATTTTATCTATTGCTTTTTTAACTACAGTTACCCATCCCATTGGAGCAGGCCTATTTGTGAATATTTTATTCCTATTATTTATTTTTATAGATTTATTTGAGATTATGCATGGATAGTTTGATAATTTTAACATACTTAAGTCATTTGCGTTGTCACCAACTGCAATGGTTGAAAGATAATTTTTTTTATTATTTTTTAAAATTTTGATAACTTTTCTTAATGCCAAACCTTTGTTAACTTTGTCACCTAAGTTCATTACTCTTCCACCTTCTTGAATGCTAATACCAAGTTTATTTGAATTACTCAAAAGTGAATTTTTTTGTGCTAAAGATCCCTTGAAAATAAATGGAAAAGTAAATTTCCTTTTTAAACTAGCTTGGAGTTTTTTTCCTTTTAATCCTAATACTTTTGTTTGATTTCTTTTACTCATTTTATAAACAAAATCACACTTATCTAAAATTGTTTTATCAGTATTTTTTTCAAAGATTTTATAAATTATTTTTTTTGTTCTAGCTAAAGTAATCTTCTTTGGGAATTTCTTCTTTATTAAATTTATATTATGAATTTCTGACCCATTTTCTGATATGAAAGGTAATTTTAAATTTAATTCCTTCAAAAATAATTTAATTTCATTCTCAGTTTTGCTTGTATTTGGAATTATTAACACATCCTTAGATATCAATTCTTTAATATATTTTTTTGCTTTATCAAAATGGAATTTTTTTTTATCCAGTAGTGAACCATCTAAATCAGTAAAAATTAATATATTATTATTCATCACGAGATTTTTTGTGTTAATTACCTTAAATAAGCAAATGCATATTAGATATATCAGTTATGCCTTGATAATTATCCCAATAAATTCAAGATTTTATTGAAAAGTGTTAAAAATAATATCTAATAGGATGATGAGCAATATCTCATTATCATTAGATGAAATTTTCATATTAGCAAAAAATGCGTTTTTTAAAAATGGTTGTGATGAAGAAACATCTAATATTATGGCTGATCTAGTTATGAAAGCAGAAAGAGATGGCTCTCTTTCACATGGCTTATTTAGAGTGCCTGCTTATGTGTCAGGGCTAAAGAGTGGAAAAATAAATGGGAAGGGTAATCCAGATATAAAAACAATATCAGCATCAGTTGTTAAAGCTAATGGAAATAATTGTTTAGCCCCTGTTGTTTTGAATAAAAGCATCCCTAAATTAATTAAACTTGCTAAAGAAAATGGCGTTGCAATTTTATCAATCACAAATTCTCATCACATGGCTGCGATGTGGCCTGAAACAGAAATAATTGCAGAGCAGGGTTTGGTTGCAATTGCGTGCACATCTTACAAGCCTGCTGTAGCACCTGCTGGATCAATCAAACCTTTGTTTGGAACAAATCCAATTTCATTTGCATGGCCAAGGAAAAATAAACCTCCAGTGGTTTTTGATATGGCAACAGCATCAATGGCTATGGGCGAGGTTCAAGTTGCTAAAAGAGAGGGTCATAAAGTTCCATTGGGCACAGGACTTACAAAAGAGGGAAAAGACACAACAGATCCTGCTGAGATTGCAGATGGAGGTGTTTTATTGCCTTTCGGCGGCTATAAAGGCTCAGGGATTGCGATGATGGTAGAATTGCTTGCTGGAGCCTTAGTAGGAGATAATTTTAGTTATGAGACGGCTGAGAAGGATAATAATGATGGAGGACCTCCAAGTGGTGGAGAGTTTATTTTAGCAATATCTCCAGATAAATTGTCAGATACTGACTGGGATACTCATTCATCAAAATTTTTTGATAAAATGAAAACAATGGGGGATGTCAGACTTCCTGGTGAGAGAAGACATAAGAATAGATTAGATAAAGGACCTAGACATATCAATGAGGATCTAGTCAATAAAATTAAATCATTAAGCTAATTCTAATTCAATCGGTGTATGATCAGATGGTTTTTCTCTACCTCTTGGATATTTATTAACCTTAACATCCTTAACATTATTCAGTAAACTATTAGTCAC
>CACJFS010000034.1 GCA_902592715.1 uncultured Pelagibacteraceae bacterium | reverse complement strand
TGCTAAACTAGTAGGAATTACCAAAAATTCAGCTACTGCTATAAGGAATAAAAGTTATTGGAATTATAATAATTTAAATGCCAAAGATCCAGTTGCTATGGGACTTTTTAGCCAAAAAGAATTGGTAGAGGCTCTTGAAAGAGCTGAGAGAAGAATAAAAAAAGAAAAGAAAGAAAAAGAAAAAAAACAAATTTGAAAATAAACTATGAAATTCAATAGACAAATAATTTATAAAGTGTTACCTAAATCACTTTTTGGAGGTAGTTATTAAAATAGAGGTTAAAGATAATAATATAGAGCAAGCTTTGAGAGTTTTAAAAAGAAAACTACAAAGGGATGGTTTTTTTAAGATAATAAAACTTAAAAATACTTATGAAAAGCCATCTGAAAAAAAAAAAAGAATTCTTCAAGAAAATATTAAAAGAGTAAAAAAACTTAATAAGCTTAAAAATAGAATTTAATTATCGCGGGGTGGAGCAGCCTGGTAGCTCGCAAGGCTCATAACCTTGAGGTCGGCGGTTCAAATCCGTCCCCCGCAACCAATCCTAAAGTTTGAAATTAGATTTTTTAGTATCCACCAAAAAACCTTTAACAGTATCTGTGGTAAGTTTTTGAAAACTATCTCCAAATTTTTCAATTTTTTCAATTATTTTTGGAGGAACCGTAATTATATGGCATCCTAAATTTTTTGCTTGGAAATAATTATATGGTTCTCTGGTACTCGCCCAGAGTATTTCAACATTTTTATATTTTTTTGAAATATCTAAACTTTCTCTAAACTCAGGAATTGGGTCCTTCCCGGCATCAGCCATTCGTCCAGCAAAAATTGAAATTATAACTTTAGTTTTTTTATCTATATTTTTTAACACTAGTTTGGTTTGTTTAGAAGTATACACTGCAGTTATATTAAGTTTAATTTTATTTTTATTTAACTTGTTAATAACTTTACCAGTAAATTTTCCTTTTGAATTTGTAATTGGAACTTTTACATAAATATTTTTTCCCCATTTGCTAATTTTGTCGCCTTGTAAAATCATGTTATCCAAATCATCTGCAAAAACTTCCAATGAAACTGGTTTTTTAGTTACTTTTAATATTTTTTGTGAATAATTTGAATAATCCCTTGCGCCAGCTTTTCTCATCAAGCTTGGGTTTGTAGTAAAACCTTTAACTATTTTTTTTTTGTTAAATTTCTTAATAAGATTTAAATCGGCAATATCGCAAAAAATTTTTGTCAATTATAAACTCTTTACAATTTCCTCTGTCATTTTTTTTGCATCTGCAAACAACATTAAAGTATTATCTCTATAAAAAAGGTCATTATCGATACCAGCATATCCTGGGGATAAACTTCTTTTAACGAATAATACTGACTTACTTTTCTCCACATCTAATACGGGCATACCAAATATTGGACTTTGTGGGTCAGATTTTGCAACAGGATTAGTAACATCGTTTGCTCCAATTACATATGCAACATCACAATTAGCAAAGTCATTATTTATTTCCTCTAACTCAAAAACCTCATCATATGGAACGTTTGCTTCTGCTAGTAAAACATTCATATGTCCTGGCATTCTTCCTGCAACCGGGTGAATAGCATAGGATACCTTTACTCCATTTTTTTTTAAAGCATCTACCATTTCTCTCAATGCGTGCTGCGCTTGAGCAACTGCCATTCCATAACCAGGAACGATAATAACTGAAGACGCATTTTTCATTAAAAAAGCTGCATCATCTGCATTACCATTTTTTACAGGTTTTTGTTCTTTAGCTTTTGAACTAACAACTTGCTCGTTTGCGCCCCATCCACCAAGTATTACATTAAAGAATGACCTGTTCATTCCTTTGCACATTATATAAGACAAAATTGCACCAGATGATCCAACTAAAGCACCAGTAATTATTAAGGCGGTATTTTCTAATGTGAAACCTATACCTGCAGCCGCCCAACCTGAATATGAATTTAACATTGAAATAACGACAGGCATATCTGCTCCACCGATTGGTATTATTAGTAACACTCCAACAAGAAAAGAAATTATTACCAAAAACCAGAATATATTTGATGATTGAGAACTACATAAATAATATATCAAAAATACGATTGCTAAGCCTAATAGTAAATTAATAAAGTGTTGACCAGTGAATGTTATAGGAGCACCTGACATTATTCCTCTTAATTTTAAAAAAGCTATTATTGAACCTGAAAAAGTTATTGCTCCAATTGCAGCACCTAAAGACATTTCAATTAAACTAGCTAGCTTAATATTTCCAACAGCTCCTAAGCCAAATGCTTCAGGTTTTAAGAAAGCAGATACAGCCACAAAAACAGCTGCCAAGCCTACAAGGCTATGAAAACCTGCAACAAGTTCAGGCATTGCAGTCATGGGTATTCTGAATGCTATGAATGCGCCAATCGAACCACCCAAAACTAGAAAAATTATGACATAAATAAATCCTGGTCCAAAATTTCCTACTGATAAAAATGTTACAATAATTGAAATTGCCATTCCAGCAATACCTAAATAATTTCCCTGTCTAGAAGTTTCGGGAGATGAAAGACCCCTTAAAGCCAAGATAAATAATATTCCAGAAACTAAGTAAAAGAATGCTGATAAATTGGCTGACATGGTTATTTTTTTTTCTTTTTGTACATCTGCAACATTCTTTGTGTAACAAGAAAACCTCCAAAAATATTTACTGCAGCTAATATTATTGCAATGAAGCCAAATATATTTGAAATTTCAAAAATACTTGTAGATGACTTTGATAGAGCAGCAATTATTGCTCCAACTATAATTACTGAAGATATTGCATTCGTTACAGACATTAGTGGCGTATGCAATGATGGTGTAACACTCCATACTACGTAATATCCAATAAATATTGATAAAATAAATATACTTAGTCTGAATATAAAAGGATCTATTTCCATTATTTAACCATAGTCCTTTCAATTATCTCATCTTCAAGATTTATTTCAAAAACTTTTTTCTCTTTGTTATACAAATTGTTAATAAAATTAAACATATTCTTTGCATAAAGATTTGATGCTGAGAATGGTAAGTTATTTAAAATATTTTTTTCACCCATAATTTTTACTCCATTATTTTCTATAACTTGATCAACTTTAGTCAATTCAGAATTTCCTCCTTGAGAAGCTGCAAGATCATATATTAAAGATCCATTTTGCATAATATCTATCATATCTTTCTTAATTATAATTGGTGCCTTTTTTCCTGGAATTAAAGCTGTACAGATAACTATATCAATTTTTTTTAAAGTTTCCTTTAGTAAATCCTCTTGCCTTTTTTTAAAATCGTCAGACGCTTCTTTTGCATAACCTCCCTCTGTCTCCAAATTTTCTGCTCCTTCAATAGTTAAAAATTTACCTCCCAAACTTTCAACTTGTTCTTTTGAGGCTGATCTTACGTCCGTCGCAAAAACTATTGCTCCAAGTCTTTTTGCTGTTGCAATTGCTTGTAAACCAGCAACACCAGCACCAACAACTAAAACCTTCGCAGCTGAGA
>CACJFS010000033.1 GCA_902592715.1 uncultured Pelagibacteraceae bacterium | reverse complement strand
ACCTTCTCTTAGTGCTAACTCTATATCAGTGACTGCCACATCGTTTTGAAAATCTAAAAATCTTTTGTAAGATTTACCTTTTGGTAAAGGAACACACCAAAACTTATCGTGCTCTGTAGATTTTTTTTCAACTACAGTTGGCATAGAAACTTTATTATTATTTTCTGTTATTTTGTTTGAAACTTCGTATCCTTTATCAAATGCTTCGTTAATTGTTTCTTCTAAAGTAAATTTACCATTTGCTGAGCCAATTGTATTTTCATTCTGTTTAGATTTCTTTGGAATGAATGCATCTATCTTTTCATTAAATTCAGATTTATTTCCAGATTGGGATGCTAAGTGAATTGACGGTGTCCAAAACCCTGAAACACAAATACAATCACATTCAATATTTTCTATATTTGATAAATCTTTTTTATTATCAGATATTTTTGCAATATCTGCTGATTTGACTTTTTTGTATCCCTTGGCAGCCACCACTACATAAGAAAACTTAATTTCAATTCCTAAATTTTTGGCTTCGCTAATAATGTCTGAAGATGGTTCTTTTCTAGTATCTAAAATTAATGGATTTACGCCATTTTTTTTGAATTCTATAGCTGTTTCATATCCACTGTCATTATTTGTAAATATTAATGGTTTTTTTCCCACTAAAACTCCATAAACCTTCATATATTCTTTAGCTGCTGAAGATAACATTACACCTGGAGTATCATTGTTACCAAATACTAGTGGTCTTTCAATTGAACCTGATGAAATCAGAACTTCTTTTGCTCTTATGTACCACAAACGTTGTTTAGGTAAGTATTTTTGGGTTTTAGGTAAGTGATCGCTTATTCGTTCCGACATTACAAGCATGTTATGATCATAATAACCAAATACTTGTGATCTATTTTTTATAATTACATTAGACATTGACTTTAATTCTGTAATTATTTTCTCTGACCATTCAATACCAGTTTGATTACCAATATTTACATCACTACTTAATAGGCTACCTCCATACCTTGGTTTATCTTCTGCTAAAATTACACGCGCACCATTTTTTGCTGCTGCGTATGCACTCGCTAAACCTGAAGGTCCTGATCCAGTAATCAATAAATCACAATATTCATATTTATGTTCGTATCTTTCTTTATCATGTTTGATTGATGCTTCTCCAAAACCAGCAGCTATTCGAATAAAAGGTTCATAAATTTTATACCAAAAACTTGGTGGCCACATAAAAGTTTTATAATAAAACCCGGCTGGAAAGAACATTTTTAAGAAATTATTAATTGCTCCTATATCAAAGTTTACACTAGGCCAACAGTTTACACTTTTTACTTCTAGTCCTTCAAAAATTTCTTGCTCAGTAGCTCTTATATTTGGGTCTCTTTCATTGTTTCTTTCTAGCTGTAAAATTGCATAAGGTTCATCAACACCAACACCAACGAAACCTCTAGGTCTATGATATTTAAAACTCCTTCCAACAAGATGTACTCCATTTGCTATTAAAGCAGAAGCAATAGTGTCTCCTTCATAACCAAAATATTTTTTACCATTAAATGTAAAAGAAATTTTTTTATTTCTATTTACCATTCCAACATTATCTAATCTAAAATTTTGTGACATTATTCAATTAGTTCTGTTGCTTTATAAGTTTTAAAAATTTCGTGAGTTGAAGTATCTCTTTCAACTTTTATCCATTGTCTACAGCCAGATATATGGTGCCATAACTCTAGATGTTTTCCTCTAGGACTTTTTCTTAAATAAACAAAATTATCCCACTCTTGGTCGCTAATTTCCTTGTTAAGCTCTGGCCGTTTTACTGTTGCATCTCCACCATAAGCAAACTCATTCTGTGATCTTGATCCACAATGTGGACAGAATATATAGAGCATTTAAGATATCCAAGTTTTGGTACCAAGACCTTTTTCATCAATTAAATCACCAGTATTAAATCTATTTAAACTGTAACCTGCATTTAATTCATGAACTCTATCTTGTGCAATTGTGTGTGCAAAAGTCCACCCTGAAGCTGGAGTAGCCTTAAATCCACCATAACACCAGCCACAATTTAAGTATAAGCCATCAATATGTGTTTTATCAATAATTGGTGAGCCGTCCATGGACATGTCCATAATTCCACCCCAAGTTCTTAGCATTTTCAATTTGCTAAGAAATGGAAACATTGCAATACCTTCTGTCAATACATGTTGAAGTGTTGGTAAATTTCCTCTTTGAGAATAACTGTTATATCCATCTAGGTCTCCACCCATAACCATTTCTCCTTTATCTGATTGACTGCAATAGAAGTGTCCTGCACCAAATGTAACAACATGATCGAGTAAAGGTTTTACAGGTTCAGAGACACATGCTTGAAGAAGATGGGTTTCAACTGGCAATGTCATGTTTAACATTTCTGCTAAAATATTTGTACTACCTGCGACGCACAAACCAACTTTTTTTGCTTTGATATCTCCTCTAGATGTTCTCACACCAACAATTTTTCCATTAGTAACATCAAATCCTGTAACTTCACAATTTTGAATTATGTCAACACCCATCGAGTCTGCTTGTCTTGCATATCCCCAAGCAACGGCGTCATGTCTAGCAGTTCCAGCACTTGGTTGCATTAATCCTCCAAAAATTGGAAATCTTACATTATCCGAAAAATCTGCCATTGGAATTCGTTTTTGAACCTCTTCTCTATTTAATAAAACTGCGTCAATTCCATTTAGGCGCATTGAATTTCCTCTTCTAGAGTATGCATTCATTTGAGCATCTGAATGGGCAAGATTAATTATTCCTCTTGGAGAAAACATAACATTGTAATTCAAATCCTGACTCATCTTTCTCCATAGATCCATGCCAAACTCACTGAACAAAGCATTGTCATCATGCATATAGTTTGATCTAATTATTGTAGTGTTCCTTCCAACGTTACCTCCACCTATCCATCCTTTTTCAATGATAGCTACATTTGTAATGTTGTGCTCTTTAGCAAGGTAGTATGCAGTTGCTAAACCATGACCTCCACCACCAATAATGATCACATCGTATTCCTTTTTAGGAGTTGGGTCTTTCCAAGCTACTTCCCAATTCTGATGATCTGAGAATGCATTTTTAATTAGACTAAAAACTGAGTATTTTTGCATCTTTTAATTTTATCCAATTAAACATAATTTTTTTCTTATTTTTTATATATATATTTTTTAGATGTTTAAAATCCAATCAAAAAAGTATAGACATTTTGCACATTAAACAATTATAAATTTTAAACTAAATGTCAAAATCAGATATCCAAATAGCTCGTGAAGCAAAAATGAAACCTATCCAAGAGATTTTGGATGACGTAGGAGTACCTGATAAAGCTGAGGCATATAGTCCAATAAGCAGATATATAGCTAAAATCAAACTTGAATACTTAGAAAAATTTAAAGACAAAAAAGATGGAAAATTAATACTAGTAACGGCAATTACACCTACTCCGGCAGGAGAAGGAAAGACAACAACTTCTGTAGGATTGTCAGATGGATTAAATAAAATCGGTAAAAAATCTATTGTTTGTTTAAGAGAACCTAGTCTTGGTCCTTCTTTTGGTATGAAGGGTGGAGCTGCTGGTGGTGGATATGCTCAAGTAGTTCCAATGGAACAAATTAATTTACACTTTACTGGAGATTTTCATGCAATCACATCTGCTCATAATCTTTTATCTGCATTAATAGATAACCATATATATTGGGGAAACAAATTAAACATAGATGTTAGAAGAATAGTTTGGAAAAGAGTTCTCGACATGAATGATAGAGCTTTAAGGTCTATAAATATTAATCTT
>CACJFS010000032.1 GCA_902592715.1 uncultured Pelagibacteraceae bacterium | reverse complement strand
TGGTTTTTCTTTTCCTTTTTCTCCTACTCTTAATAGTTTCATTGTTTCTCCTTTATATTTAAATTGTCATTCCACCATCAACAGAAAATGTATTTCCTGTTGTAAATGTTGATTCATCGCCAGCTAAATAAATAGCCATAGAAGCAATTTCTTCAGCTGTTCCCAGTCTTCCCATAGGTTGTCTTGCTATAAAATCTTTCTTAGCTTGAACAGGATCTGGACTTTGGTTTACTCTATCTTGCCAAGAAGGAGAAAAAACAGTCCCAGGTGCTATTGAATTACATCTGATATTTTGTTTTACAAAATCTGAAGCTATAGACTTAGTTAATCCAATAATTGCAGCTTTTGAAGCACCATAAACAAATCTGTTTGGTAAACCTTTTAAGCTGGAGGCTATAGACGAAACATTGATTATACTTCCACCATTTTGCTTAACCATCAGTGGTAAAATTGCTTTGCACATGAAATACATAGATTTAATATTTACATCAAAGGAAAAATCCCAGTCTTTTTCTTCACAATCTAAAATTGTTCCATGATGAACAAATCCTACTGCATTAAATAGAACATTCACTTCATCAAGCGTTTTAACAAATTCTAATATTGCATTGTTATCTGTAGAATCTAATGTCTTTACTTTAATATTAGGATATTCTTTATTTAAATCAGCTAAAGTTTTATCATTCAAATCTGTTGCTATTACATGGGCCCCCTCATTATAAAAAGCAATTGCTGTTGCTTTTCCAATTCCTTGACCTGCTGCTGTAACTACAATTTTTTTACCTTCTAGTCTTCTACTCATTTATTATTTATCCTTTCAATTTCTTTATAAAGTGAACTATGGTCTGTTTCACCATGTCCATTTTCAACAAGAGATTTATACATTTCTTTAACCAAATTTGAAATAGGTAAATGAGTATTATAATTATTGGCACATTCTAAGATATTATTCATATCTTTTAAATGAACTGATGTTCTACCTTTTGGAGTAAAATCTTTATTGATCATTCTTTTTCCATGTGTTTGAAGAACTTTGCTATCTGCCCAACCACCTGACAAAGCTTTGATCATTTTATTTGGATCTGCTCCAGCTTTTTCACAAAGAGTAACAGCCTCCGCAACAGCACCAATTGTTAAACCAACTATAATTTGATTTGCTAATTTAGAAACTTGACCACTTCCAATTGGACCAACTAAAGTTGGGTTACCCATTTTTTTTAAAATATCAATTGCGTCATCAAAAATATTTTTTTCTCCTCCAACCATTATAGCTAATGAGGCTTCTTCTGCGCCAATCGTTCCACCAGATACTGGGGCATCTAAATAATTTATTTCTTTTAATTTTAGATTATTTCCATGTTTAGTTGCTGTCGTTGGTTTTACCGAACTCATATCAATAACTATAGCTCCTGGTTTTAAATTATTTAAAAAATCTGAATTATTCATCACCTGATCAACAGCAGTATCATCTGTTAACATTGTGATAACAATATCACTTCCATCCACAGCATCTTTTAAAGTATTTGAAATTTTTGCACCGAATTCTTTTAGTTGCTCTGCTTTATTCTTTGATCTATTGAATGCCGTCAAATTATATCCAGCTTTTAAGATATTTTTAGACATTGGCAGACCCATCAGGCCTATGCCTATAAAACCTATTTTTTTTGTCATTTATTTTTTAGGTACAAATTCGTGGAAATTTTGTGTCATCACCTCTGGAAAGAACATTACACAAGCTAAAACAATCAACTGGATTACTACAAAAGGAGCAAATCCTCTAAAAATATCTGTTAATGAGATATGTGGAGGTGCTACTGATTTTAGATAGAAAGCTGCTGGACCAAAAGGAGGACTTAAAAAAGAAACTTGCATATTTACGCAGAATAATATTCCAAACCAAATAGGATCGAAACCAAGTGCTAGAACTATTGGTAAAAATACTGGCATTGCTAGCAAAACAATTCCAACCCAATCCATAAAAGCACCCATTATCAAAAACATTACTTGCATCATAAAAATTAAATACATCGGTTTTAAATCGTAAGCTAAAATTGTTTCAGCAACATAAGTTGGTCCACCCGCTAAAGAATAAGCTCCAGCTAAAACTGTAGCTCCGAATGTAATTGTTAAAATAGTTCCTGATGCTTTAAAAGTTCTAACAAGCGCATCTTTAAATAGAAACCACGTTAACTCTTTTCTCGCAAATATTATAATTAATGTAGCAACTACACCCATACCAGCTGCTTCTGTGATACCTGTTATTCCTGAGTAAATTGAACCTAAAACAATTATCACAATACCAATTGGTGGTAAAAGGCCTGGGAGGTAAGACATTTTTTCTTTTAAAGTTAAAGCTGGTTCATCGCTTAGTGGAGCTAGATGTGGTTGTAATCTTGTTCGTATAAGAATGTATGTAATTATCAAACCTGAAATCATTAAACCTGGAACAATAGCTTCTTGGAACAACATCGTAATCGAAGTTTCTGTTGTTAGACCATATATAATTAGAACAATAGATGGAGGTATCATCGTACCCAATGAACCTGATGCACAAATAATACCAATAGACATGTCTTGATCATATTTTAATCTCAACATCTGAGGCAGGGCTATTAATCCTAATAAAACTATTTCTCCTCCTATAATTCCACTCATCGCAGCCATAATTGTTGCCATGATTGCAGTTACAACACCTACCCCTCCTCTAGTTTTTCTTAACCAAGCATTTAATGCATCATATAAATCTCTAGCAATGTTTGAGCGTTCAAGTAAGGAGGCCATAAATATAAATAACGGAACAGATAAAAATGAATACGTTACAACAAGAGAATAATATCTTGAGAGTAAAATTCCTAATGCATGTTCACCAATGTATAAAAATACAAGTACTGCCCCCATAAAACCTGAGGCAAAGCCCATTGGAACACCAATGGCTATAAGAGCTAGCAATCCAACAATAAGTATTATCGAGAGTGTTCCTATTTCAAATTCCATATTATTCTAAATCTTTAGCAGGATCGTATTGTCTTTCTTTAGGATTTCTCCAATCAATTATTAAATTGTTAATAGACTGAAGTGCAATAAGAAATACACATATAAGTGTAAGTGGTTTCATAGTAGCTGGAATTGGTGGATCCCAATAAGTTGCAAATCTCTCCCAGTTTACAAATGATCTATATGCATCTTCCATGCCACCATAAATTACAGCAGCCGCAAAAAGAACAACAACTACAGTGCTAATTAGATCAAAAATTCTCTGTGTTGGTCTACTGACATAGTCGTATAATAATACTATTCTAATATGACTTCTTAATCTTGTTGCATATATCCCACCCACTAAATAACAAATTCCAGCCAACCATAAACATAATTCATTCACCCACATTGTTGGTTTTTCCATGATATATCTCATAAAAATTTCATACATCATTACAAGCACTATTACTGGAATTAAATATTTAATTGTATGACTTAAAAATAAAGAAATTCTATCTATCCAATAGATGGGGAAATCATCTTTACTTGCAACTTTTTCATTTTGCTCTTGTAACTGTTTGTCTTGAAGCTCTTTATCGTTCATTTGCAAAAAATTTATTAAATTAGAAGGGCCTTTTCAGGCCCTTCAGTATTGTTATGTACTCTAGATTATAGGATACCGTTAGCTTTCATGTAAGCTGTATGTATATCTATAAGAGCAGCAGCTTCAGGAGATTTCTTTTTCCATTCCTGCCAAGCATTAAGTGCTGCATTTCTGAACTTAAGTCTATCTTCTCTAGACCAGTCATGAAGAGTAACACCATCAGCAAGTAAGGCTTTAACTGCTTCTGCGTTTTTTCTTTCAACTAAACTAGTGATTGTTCTACCACAGATCTCAATTGCAGCTAACATTGCTCCTCTTTCATGAGGTTTTAGCTTATTCCATACTTTAGAATTACAAGCTAAATGGTCAGCTGGCATAGAGTGAAAACCAGGATATGTTGCATATCTGTTTTTCTCATAGTGTCCACCTGCATAGTTAGTAGCTAAAGATGAATAATCAGCACCATCTATTAGACCAGTTTGTAAAGCAGTAGGAACTTCACCAAAATCCATTACGATTGGTTTAGCGCCTAAAGCTTTGAAGATCATACTTTCCATTCCTGGAGGCGATCTAAATTTAAAGTCTTTGATAGATGCAACATCTGGGATTGGTTTGCTAGATATTAAAGACTCATGTCCTGGTATCCACCAACCAATTAAAGTCATTCCATATTTATTGTATAGTGCATCAACAGCTTCTTGAGCTCCTGGGAACTTTAAGAAGTCATATTGTTGATATGGG
>CACJFS010000031.1 GCA_902592715.1 uncultured Pelagibacteraceae bacterium | reverse complement strand
GCATCCAGATATTATTGTAATAAGACATCAAGATTCAGGGGCTTGCAATCTTTTGTCTCAAAAAGTTAATTGTGCCGTACTTAATGCAGGTGATGGTAGAAGAGAACATCCAACTCAAGCGTTATTGGATGCATTAACAATTATTAATAGAAGAAAAAAAATAGAAGGACTTAAAATTGCAATATGTGGGGACATACTTCATTCAAGAGTTGCTAGATCAAATATTTATCTTTTAAACATGTTAGGGGCTGAAGTAAATATTGTAGCTCCTACAAATTTAATGCCAAAAGAAATTGAAAAATTTGGTGTAAATATTTTTTCTGACATGAAGAAAGGAGTTAAAGATTGTGACATTGTAATGATGTTAAGATTGCAGAATGAAAGAATGACTAGCTCATTTCTATCATCTAATAGAGAATACTATGAGTATTATGGTTTAACACCAGATAAAATTAAATATGCTAAAGATGATGCATTAATAATGCATCCAGGACCGATGAATAGAGGAATTGAAATAGACACTAACTTAGCAGATGACATCAATAAAAGTGTAATAAAAGAACAAGTTGAATTAGGCGTAGCAGTAAGGATGGCCTGTTTAAAAATATTTTGTGAATAAATGAAAAAAAAATACTTTGTAAATGCAAATATAATTGACCCTCATAATTCTTTGAATGAAATAGGAGGAATAATAATTGATGAAAATGGAAAAATTGAAGCTATTGGAAAAAAAGTAAATACTAATAATATTCCAACTAGGGAGAAAATAATCGATTTAAATGGAAAATATATATTTCCGGGCTTAGTTGACATGCGAGTTTTTGTTGGTGAACCAGGATATGAATATAAAGAGAATTTTAGAACCCTTAGTGAAGCTGCTTTATCAGGTGGAGTTACATCTGTTGTTACAATGCCAAATACAAATCCAGTTATTGACAACGTTTCAATAGTAGATTTTCTGAGGCTAAGAGGAAAAGATAAATCTAAAATAAATATATTTCCAACTGCAGCACTCACAATTGGTACAGAAGGTGAAAATATGACTGAGTTTGGACTATTACAAAGCAAAGGAATAATTGGATTTACAGATGGGGTAAAAACTATTCAAAATCCCAGAATCATGAATAGAATTATGAATTCTGCATCAGATTTAAAATCATTAATAATACAACATGCAGAAGATGCGGAATTATCAAAAGATGGAATGATTAATGATGGGATCATCGCAACAAAACTTGGTTTGCAAGGAATTCCTATTAGTGCAGAGCTGCTGATAATCGAGAGAGACCTAACATTACTTGAATATAGTAATTGCAGGTATCATATATCACAGATTTCATCTGCAAATTCTTTAGATATAATCAGAGAAAGAAAGACCAAAGTTAATTTCAGCTGTGGTGTTTCTATAAATAATTTATCTTTAAATGAAAATGATATTGGAGATTTCAAAACTTTTTTGAAACTATCACCTCCATTAAGAACTGAAACTGATAGAAACGCTTTAGTTCAGGGATTAAATGATGAAACAATCGATGTTATTGTTTCAGACCATAAACCTGAAGATGAAGAAAATAAAAGATTAACTTTTGCACAAGCTGAAACTGGTGCTTCGGGTATAGAAACTTTATTACCATTAAGCTTAGAATTGTATCATAATGGATCAGTTGCCTTAGAAACTATTATTAAAGCTTTAACTTCAAAGCCTGCAGAAATACTTAAAATTAATAAGGGTAATTTATCAATAGGAAATGATGCTGATTTTTCTATTGTAGATATTAATAAACCTTGGGTTGTTAGAAAAGAGAAATTGATATCAAAATCAAAAAATACTCCCATTGAAGACAAAAAACTACAAGGTAAAGTTATAAGTACATTTGTTAATGGTGAAGAATTATTTAAATCTGAATAATGGATTATTTTATAATAGCTTTAATATCTTATCTATTTGGCTCTATTCCTTTTGGATATTTATTTACAAAACTTTTACTTAAAAAAGATATTAGAGATGTAGGGTCTGGAAATATTGGTGCTACAAATGTTTTAAGAACTGGTAATAAATCTTTGGGTTATTTAACTCTTGTTTTAGATATAGCAAAAGCTGTTGTGCCCGTTATCTACATAAAGTTTAATTATCCTGATTTAATTTATGTATCAGCACTATGTGCATTTTTAGGACACTTATTCCCTGCTTGGCTAAAATTTAAAGGTGGCAAAGGTGTTGCAACTTTTGTTGGGATTTTGATTTCAATAAATATTTATTATGCGGTAGTTTTTGGAATTATTTGGATTTTAACTTTTTTGATATCAAAATATTCATCTCTATCCTCATTATTTGCTTCAATTTCAATACCAATCTACCTATTAATTATTGATCAAGGTAACATAATTTTTTTCGTCATTATGTTTGTTTTAATTTTTTATACCCATAGAGAAAATATAAAAAGATTAATAAACAAAGAAGAAACCAAGAGTAAAATTTATTAATTTGACAGATTAATAGTTATAAGTAGTTTGACTAATTATGAATCTTGTAATTGTTGAGAGTCCTGCAAAAGCTAAAACTATAAATAAATATCTAGGTTCAAATTACACTGTGTTAGCAAGTTATGGTCACATTAGAGACCTTCCGTCAAAAAATGGTTCTGTTGATCCAGAAAATTCTTTTAAAATGATTTGGGAGGTTGACAGTTTCTCAAAAAAATATTTAAAAGCAATTACAGATACAGCCAAAAATTCAGAAAAAATTATTTTAGCTACTGACCCAGATCGAGAAGGTGAAGCAATCGCTTGGCATGTCAAAGAGTTTTTAAATGAAAAAAAACTTCTTAAAGATAAAAAAGTGGAACGTGTAGTTTTTAACGAAATAACAAAAAAGGCTGTAACAAATGGTATAGACAATCCAAGAAAAATAGAAAATGAACTTGTGGATGCGTACATGGCAAGAAGAGCGCTAGACTATTTGGTAGGTTTTAATATATCGCCAATTTTATGGACAAAATTACCTGGATCTAAATCAGCCGGAAGAGTTCAATCTGTTGCTCTTAGATTGCTAACTGAAAGAGAACATGAAATAGAAGTTTTTAAACCTGAAGAGTTTTGGACACTTAACCTAAATTTTTTAACAAAAGAAGGTTTAAATATAAATACATCTATTGTTCAATTAGATAATAAAAAAGTTGAAAAATTTTCATTTAAAAATAAAGAAGATATTAATAACGCCTTAGATTTAATCAAAAATAAAAAATATAATATTACAGATATAATATCTAAAATTTATACCAGAAACCCATCTGGTCCCTTTACTACTTCTACTTTGCAACAATCATCCTCCAGCAAACTGGGTTTTGGAGCCTCAAGAACAATGCAAATTGCCCAAAGACTATATCAAGGTATAGATATTGAAGGTGAAACAGTTGGATTAATTACTTATATGCGGACAGACGGAACAAATATATCTAAAGACGCTATAGACACCTTTAGAAATTTCATTACTCAAAATTATGGTGAAACATACTTACCAGCCTCCCCTTTAAACTATTCAGGTAAAAAAGCAAAAAATGCACAAGAAGCGCACGAAGCTATCAGACCAACAGAAATTACTAGAGTCCCCGAAGATATAAAAAAATATTTAAGTACAGATCAATACAAACTTTACAACTTAATATGGTCAAGATCATTATCCTCACAAATGGAGTCAGCAAAATTTGATAGGAAAACTATAACTATTACATCCGAAAATAATAAAAATATATGTAAAGCTAGTGGTTCAACTTTAAAATTTGATGGTTTTTTAAAAGTTTCAAGGATAGATGAAAATAAAGATGATGAGAACATATTACCTGATGTTGGTAAAGGCGAAGTGGAGTTTAAAGACTTTACTGATGAACAACATTTCACACAACCACCACCAAGATATTCAGAAGCAAGTCTTGTTAAAAAATTAGAAGAATTAGGGATCGGAAGACCTTCAACATATGCAAGTATAATTTCAGTTATTTCAAATAGAGGGTATGCAGAAATAGAAAACAAAAGATTTTTTCCAACTGATAGAGGTAAGTTGCTCTCCGCTTTTCTTGAAAAACTATTTTCAAAATATGTTGATTATGATTTTACTGCTAAATTAGAAGATCAATTAGACGACATAACATCTGGTAAAGAAAATTGGATTAAAGTCTTAGAGGAATTTTGGAGAGATTTTAATTTAAATGTAACAGATGTTAAAGAAAAACGTACAAGAGAAGTCTTGGATATGCTTAATGAAAGTTTGGGCTCATTAATATTTGAGGTCGATAAAGATGGAAAAATTAATAGAAAATGTAAATTATGTGACAGTGGTCA
>CACJFS010000030.1 GCA_902592715.1 uncultured Pelagibacteraceae bacterium | reverse complement strand
CTGCTAATGCAGAAATAAAAAAAATTACAAACATAGGAAACAAAGGAATTACAAACCATAATTTTTGTTGTGCCATAACGATGTCACTTAAGTTTAAAGATCCAACACATAAGAGAACATTAATTATTATAACTCCTATTGAAACTTCGTATGAAACCATTTGCGCAGCAGACCTGATCGCACCTAAAAATGGATATTTTGAGTTGGATGCCCATCCACCCATAATTATTCCATATACACCTAATGATGAAACAGCAAAAAGATATAAAATACCTACATTGATGTCAGCTAGAACAAAATTCTCTCCAAATGGAATTACAGCCCATGATATTAATGCTAATGTCATTGTAACAACAGGAGCTAATACAAACACAAGTTTGTTTGAACTTGCAGGTATTATTATTTCTTTAAATATATATTTTAATGCATCTGCTAGTGATTGAAATAAGCCGAACGGGCCAACAACATTGGGTCCTCTCCTTTTTTGAACAAAGGCCCAAACTCTTCTATCAAGCCAAACTATCATTGCTACAGAGACCAAAACAGGAACCAAGAGAAAGAGTATTTTATAAACTTCAGTAAATAATATTGAAAAATAAGAGTCCATTAACCCTCTGTTCCAGTTTTTTTCAAATTAGTTCTTGCGTATCTACATTCGGACATTGTTTTGGATGCACGAGCAATTGTATTAGAATAATAATAATCAATATCTTCAACTAATATTTTTTCATCACTTAAATTATATGAGGGTACTTCAAAATTTTTAATTATTTCATTATTTAAATAGTCATGCATGGATTTAATTAGTACCTCTTTATTATTAAATAAAGCATTTCCGCTAATTATAGCTGATAACTCATTAATTATTTGCCAATCTTCTTTAGCTTCTCCTGGTGGATATGATGCTTTGTAAGCTTTCTGGAGCGTTCCTTCTAAATTTGTGAAATAACCATCTTGTTCTGTGTATGCAGCACCGGGCAAAATAAGGTCCGCCATACCTGCGCCTAAATCTCCATGACTTCCAATATAAATTATAAACTCATTATTTTTTTTGAATTTCAGTTTATCTTGGCCAAATAAAAAAATAATCTCTGCTTCGTTATCTTCAATTGTTTTAAGAGTTTTATTGCTTCCATTATTTGATGAAAAAATACCTAAATCATATGAACCTACAGCTGATGCATCAGTTGATAAAATATTTAATGCATTCCAATTATCATCAATTTTATTAATACCAGTCAAATACTTTTTTAACTCTTCAAATATATATGCACCATTGTTACTATTTAATATTGATTGACCTAGGATAATTATAGGTTTTTCTGCACTGGCAATTTTGTTAGAAAGATCGTGTTCATTTTTAATTATTTTATTAATTACTTTTGAGTTATTTTCTAAAACTTTATAAGGATAAGTTAAATCACCCACATCTTCTAAAGAAATTATTTCAGTTTTACTTTTTAAATAAGTTTTTCTTATTCTAGAGTTTAATATAGTTGCCTCAAATCTTGGGTTTGTGCCTATTAATAATATAAGATCACTTTCTTCAATCCCTTCTATGCTAGAGTTAAATAGGTAATTATTTCTATTTTCAAAATTTATGTAAGTATGTTTAGATCTAGAATCTAAATAACTAGAGTTCAAAGTTTTTTGAAATAAGTTTTTAACAGCAAACACAGTTTCCATGTTTGTCATGTCACCAGTTAGACCAACTATTTTATCTGGTGATGCTTTTAAAATTTTTTCTTTTATTTTTTTGTATGCATCTTGCCAACTGATTTCTTCAAAATTTCCATTTTTTTTTATAAATGGAGTGTCTAATCGTTGATTTTTTAATCCATCACATGCATATCTTGTTTTATCAGAAATCCACTCCTCATTAATTTCCTCATTAATTCTTGGTAAAACCCTTTTTACTTCCCAATCGTAAGTATCCACTCTAATGTTTGACCCAACAGCATCCATAACATCAATTGTTTCAGTCTTTTTTAGCTCCCAAGGTCTTGCCTCGAACACATAAGGTTTAGAAGTTAATGCACCAACCGGACATAAATCAATTACATTTGCTGACATTTCAGAATCCATGGATTTCTCTAGATATGTAGTAATTTCCATATTTTCACCACGTCCAATCGCACCTAATTCTGGTACGCCCGCCACTTCAGTGGCAAATCTAATACATCTAGTACAATGAATACATCTAGTCATTTGAGTTTTTATTAATGGACCCATGTATTTTTCAGGCACATATCTTTTATTCTCTTTAAATCGTGATTTATCAATTCCATAAAACATTGATTGATCCTGTAAATCACACTCGCCACCCTGATCACAAACAGGACAATCTAAAGGATGGTTGGCCAGCAAAAACTCCATTACACCTTTTCTTGCTTTTTCAACTTTTTCTGTATTTGTTTTAATAACCATACCTTCAGCTACAGGCATCGCACATGAAGCTATAGGTTTTGGGGATTTTTCCATTTCAACCAAGCACATACGACAATTCCCAGCTATGGAAAGTTTTTCGTGATAACAAAATCTTGGTATTTCAGCTCCAGCTTGTTCACAAGCTTGAAGCACAGTTAGACCATCTTCAACTTCAATATCAATATCGTTTACTTTTAATTTAGGCATTTTCCTTTTCTAATAAATGTTGATCAACAAGGTATGGAATATTTTTGTTTTTTTTCACAACTGGGTCAAATTTATTCCTTTCAAGTATTTCATCTTTAAAATGTCTGATTAATCCTTGAACCGGCCAAGAGGAACCTTCACCAAATGCGCAAATAGTATGACCTTCTATTTGTTTTGTTACATCAAAAAGCATATCCACTTCATCTGGGGTTGCCTCACCTGCTGCCATTCTTTCCAACATTCTCCACATCCATCCAGATCCCTCCCTACATGGAGTACACTGACCACAACTTTCATGTTTATAAAATCTAGCTATTCTTGCCATACACTTAATAATATCTTGGTCATTATTGATCACTACAATACCGGCTGTTCCTAGTCCTGTTTTATTTTCAACACATGCATCAAAATCCATTTTCATATTATCACAAATTTCTTTAGGCAACATTGGCATTGAAGAGCCACCGGGTATTACTGCTTTGAGATTGTCCCATCCACCAACTACACCTCCAGCGTGGGTTTCAATTAATTCCTTAAGTGGAACACCCATTTCTTCCTCAACATTACATGGGTTATTGACATTTCCTGAAATACAATAAATTTTTGTTCCAGTGTTTTTAGGTCTTCCAAGTGAACTAAACCATTTAGCACCTCTTCTTAGAATTGTAGGAACAGCTGCAACAGTCTCAACATTATTAATTATAGTAGGACATCCATATAATCCAATTAATGCAGGAAATGGTGGCTTTAATCTTGGTTGACCCTTTTTTCCTTCCAAACTCTCAAGTAGTGCAGTTTCTTCACCACAAATATAGGCACCAGCACCATAATGAATATAAATATCTAAATCCCACCCTGAATTTAAAGCGTTTTTACCAATTAGATTGTTTTTATAAGCCTCATCGATTGCAGTTTGAAGTTTTTGTCCTTCATTAAAATATTCACCTCTAATATAAATATAACACTTATGGGCATTAACTGCATAAGAAGCGATTAAGCATCCTTCTATTAATTTGTGAGGTTCAAATCTTAATATATCTCTATCTTTACATGTTCCAGGTTCTGACTCATCAGCATTTATAACTAAATAATGCGGTCTAGACCCAATCTCTTTAGGTGCGAAGGACCATTTTAGACCTGTAGGAAAACCAGCTCCACCACGTCCTCTAAGTTCAGAAGATTTAACTTCGTTGATTATCCACTCTCTTCCTTTTTCTAAAATTTCTTTTGTTCCATTCCAATCATTTCTTAATTTAGCTGACTCAATATCTGCACCACTGTCATTGTATAAATTTTGAAATATTCTATCTTCGTCTTTAAGCATTTTTGTTACCTAATAAAGTTTTTCGATTATTAACTGGTTCTGTACTTATTCTTCCAGAATAAGATCCTGGTTTTGGAATTTTATTTTGGTATATCGTCTCAATTATTTCTTCCATTTTTTTATCATTCAAATCCTCATAATAATCTTCATTAACTTGCATCATTGGAGCATTAACACATGCACCTAAACATTCAACTTCCATCCAAGAAATTTTTCCATCGTCAGATAATACATTTTCTTTTTCAGATATTTTGTTTTTACAAACTTTTACTAAATCATACGCACCTCTAAGCATGCAAGGTGTTGTAGTACAAACTTGAAAGAAATATTTACCAACTGGTGAAAGATTATACATCGAATAAAAAGTAGCTACTTCATAAACTTTTATATAAGGCATGTCCAAAAATTTAGCTATGTATTTCATTGCTTTTAACGGTATCCAATTGTCATTTTGCCTTTGAGCTATATACAACAATGCCATAACTGCACTCTGTTGCTTACCATCGGGATAATTAGAAACTATTTTATTTGCAGCCTCCATACTTTTATCATTAAATTTAAATGTTTCAGGTTGTTCTTTATGAATTTTTTTTATACTCATCTATCGACCTCTCCAAAAACAATGTCCATTGAACCTAAGACTGCTGGTACATCAGCAAGCATATGCCCTTTTATTAAATAATCCATAGCTTGAAGATGAGTAAATCCGGGAGCTCTGATCTTACATTTGTATGGTTTGCTTGATCCATCTGAAATTAGATAGACACCAAATTCTCCTTTTGGTGCCTCAACTG
>CACJFS010000029.1 GCA_902592715.1 uncultured Pelagibacteraceae bacterium | reverse complement strand
TTATTCATGGTTACCACTCGGTTTCAAAGTTATGAAAAAAATAGAGCAAATTGTTAGAGAAGAGCAAGACAGAATTGGCGTTCAGGAAATTCTAATGCCAACAATTCAATCATCAGAAATTTGGAAAGAAAGTGGAAGATATGATGATTATGGAGAAGAGATGTTGCGCATTAAAGATCGTCAAAATAGAGAAATGTTGTATGGACCTACCAATGAAGAGCTTGTAACAGAAATTTTTAGATCAAGCATTAAATCTTATAAATCACTCCCACAGCTATTATATCATATTCAGTGGAAATTTAGAGATGAATTAAGACCAAGGTTTGGAATTATGAGATGTAGGGAATTTTATATGAAAGACGCTTACTCTTTTGATTTAAATGACGATGAAGCTCTTTTTTCATATAATAAATTTTTTCTCTCATACTTAAGGACTTTTAAAAGATTAAATTTATCAGCAATACCAATGGCAGCAGATACAGGACCTATCGGTGGAAACCTTTCCCATGAATTCATAATTCTTGCCGATACTGGGGAAAGCAAAATATACACAGATAAAAGGATATTTGATGTGAATAGCTCATCTACTTTATTAGAAAAAAATTCGCTTACTAATTTACGACAGCAATATGAAAAATTTTATTCTGTTACAGACGAGAAGTTTGACCAGAAAGAATTTGAAAAAGTAGTTCCAGAAAAATTTAGAGTAAATACAAAAGGAATAGAGGTAGGTCATATATTCTATTTTGGAGATAAATATTCAAAACCAATGAATGCTGCAGTAGATTTTAATGGTAAAAAAGAATTTGTTAAAATGGGATCTTATGGAATAGGTGTATCAAGATTGGTAGGTGCCATAATTGAGGCTAAATACAACGATAAAGATGGAATAATGAAATGGCCAATGTCAGTTGCTCCTTATCATTGTGCAATAATCCCAATGATTAAAAAAAATGATACATCAAATTTAGAAAAATCAAATAAAATATTTGAATATTTAAAGTCTAAAAATATAGATGCCATCATAGATGATACTGAAGAAAATATTTCTGCAAAAATTAGGAAATTTAATTTAATTGGCATTCCTTATCAGTTGATTTTGGGAAATCAAACAGATGGAGATTTATTTGAGTTTAAAGAAATTAATGGAGAAACTCAAAAATTAAATATCGAAGAAGTTGTGTCACAAATTTTAAAAGCTAAATCAAATTGATCTCACAGTTAGAAAGAGAAGTTACATTTAGATTTTTAAAGACCAGAAAAAATGATGGTTTTTTAAATATCATATCAATTTTTTCTTTTATAGGTATTTCATTAGGGGTTGCAGTCCTAATCATTGTTATGTCAGTAATGAATGGTTTCAGAACTGAACTAATAACTAAAATTGTAGGTTTTAATGCTCATGCGGTAGTTCAAGCAGAAAATAAACCATTGAAATATATTCAAGATTTAGATCTGGCAAAAAATATAGTTTCAAATGATGGAGAAGCAGTAATATTGAATAAAAATATTACGAAGGGTGTCTTTTTAAAAGGATATTTAGAAAGTGATTTTAGAAATCTTCAAATAGTTAAAAATAAGGAATTTTTTGGATCGCAAAACCTAAATGAAAATAATATTTCAATTGGTAAAGAATTGAGCTTTAATTTAAATGTTGAAATAGGTGATACTATTACAGTTATGTCTCCTGCAGGAATACAAACTTTAGTAGGCACACTTCCCAAACAAAAAAACTTTAAAATAGTATCAATTTTTGACAGTGGTTTGTCAGACTATAATGAAAATATTGCATATATAAATTTAGAGACACTTGAGAGTTTTTTTAATAAGAATAAAGAAGATAGGTTCTTAGAATTTTATTTTAAAGATCCAAAAAATATAGAAATTCATAAAAAAAATTTAAAAACACAGTTTCCAGATTCACTAGTTTATACTTGGTCAGATATGAATAAATCATTATTTTCAGCTTTAAAAGTAGAAAGGAACGTAATGTTTATAATTCTTTCTTTGATAATTATTGTTGCAGCTTTTAATATAATATCTGGACTTACAATTTTAGTTAAAAACAAAACAAGAGATATTGGTATCTTAAAATCAATTGGAGTATCAAGCAAATCGATAAAAAAAATCTTCTTTTTGGTGGGTTTTTTTATAGGAACATCGGCGACATTATTTGGAGTAGTTGTTGGCACCCTTTTTTCTATTTATGTAGAAAGTATTAGACAATTTATTTCAAATATATTTGGTATTTCTCTTTTCCCAGAAGATATTTATATTTTAAATACCTTGCCTTCTGAAATAAATATAAATTCAATAATAATAATCTCTCTTTGTTCAATATTTGCTACAATTTTAGTATCGATATATCCAGCTTCAAAAGCATCTTCTTTAGATACAGTTAAAACTCTTAAGTATGAATAATTTTATTAAAATAAAAAATTTAACAAAAAAATATGAGAAAAATAAATCTATAAAAGTTTTAGATGATATTTCATTTAATTTTGAACCTGGAAAAACCTATTCGATTGTGGGACCTTCAGGATCAGGAAAATCAACCTTGCTCAATTTATTATCATTGATTGATAACCCAACGACAGGTTCAATCGAAATAAACAGCAACAAAATAAAATCAAATAATAAAGTTGAAAATGATTTAATTAGAGCAAAGAAAATAGGTATTATCTATCAAGACAAAAACTTATTGTCAGATTTTACAGCTTTAGAAAATGTTTACTTGCCCAACTTACTAATTTCTAATGACAGGCAAAAATCTATGAAACTTGCAAAAAAATTAATAAAAAAAGTAGGTATGTCAGTCAGAATAAACCATTTTCCCAACGAATTATCTGGAGGTGAAAATCAGCGTATTGCTATAGCTAGGGCATTAATTAACGATCCTGACATTATATTAGCCGACGAACCAACTGGTAGTCTAGATTCTGATTATGCAAAACTTATCTTTAAAATCCTATTTAATTTAAAAAATAAAAATAGAATCATAATTTTTGCAACTCACAATAGATATTTTGCAAATATGGCAGATTGTAAAATTATGATGAATGATGGTAATATACAAATCATCAATGCTACAATCTAAAAAAAAATCTTTCAATCAAATTAAAATTCACTCACAGTATTCAATTTGTGAGGGTGCATTAAAAATTGAAAATCTTAAAGAGTATTGTAAAAAAAATAAGATACAGTCTGTAGGTTTAAGTGATACTTATAATTTATCAGGTGCACTAGAATTTTCAGAAAATATCTCATCAGTTGGTACCCAACCTATCATAGGATCACAAGTTCAATTTAAATTTAAAAATACTTATGGAATTATTCCCCTAATTGCAAAAAATTATAATGGTTATAAAAATGTAATTGAACTTTCTTCAAAAGCTTATTTAGATAATCACGATAATGACCAACCACATTGTTCAATTGAAGATTTAACAAAATATAGTGACGGAATTATCGTTCTATCTGGAGCAATAAATAATTTAATTGGTAATATGTTTAATAAAGGATTATTTGAAGAACTAGATGAATTAATAACAATATTAAATAACAATTTTAAAGGAAATTTTTATTTAGAAATTCAAAGGCATGGTGATAAAAATGAAAAAGAATTTGAATTTTTTAACCTAAATATTTCAAAAAAATATCAAATACCAATCATAGCAACTAACGAGGTTTATTATTTGGATAAGGAAATGCATGAAGCTCACGATGCCTTAATGTGCATTGGTCAAAAAACTTACATAAATGATCAAAAAAGATTAAAACTGACTAATAATCACTATTTAAAATCATCGGCCGAAATGGATGAGATTTTTAAAGATTTACCTGCGGCATTAGAAAATAATTATAATTTGCCTTTTAGATGTAATTTTAGACCTATTCCATCTAAACCCATACTACCTAATATTATTACAGATACAGTCAATATCGACGATAAGTTAAAAAATGACTCTTTAAAAGGTTTAGAAGAAAAATTTAAAATCGATCCTGAGCTAATAAATAAAATATCAAATAATATTAAAATTAAAGAAATCTATAAAAACAGATTAAATCATGAAATAAAAATTATAACTGAAATGAATTATTCAGGATATTTTTTAATTGTTTCTGATTATATAAAGTGGGCAAAAGGCAACAATATACCAGTTGGTCCTGGAAGAGGGTCGGGAGCAGGTTCGTTAGTTGCATGGTGTTTATCTATAACAGATGTTGATCCAATAAAATTTAATTTAATTTTTGAAAGATTTTTAAACCCTGATAGGATTTCTATGCCTGATTTTGATATTGATTTTTGTGAGGAAAAAAGAGACCAAGTTTTCAAATATTTAACAACTAAATATAAAGATAGCGTCGCTCACATTATAACATTTGGAAAACTTAAAGCTAGAATGGTCATAAGGGATGTTGGACGTGTATTAGGACTACCATATGGTTTTATAGATAGCATCTGCAAAATGATACCATTTGATCCATCTAGACCATTAACCTTACAAGAAAGTATCAATGTAGAGCCAAGATTACAAAAATTAATTAATGAGGATAAAAGAGTAAGTCGTCTAATAGATTTATCTTTGAAACTTGAGGGATTAAATAGAAATGTTGCAACTCATGCGGCTGGTGTTGTTATAGCAGACAAAAAATTAACAGAAACTGTGCCTCTGTATAAGGATTCTTCAGCAGATTTATTGCTACCTTCTACTCAATTTGACATGTACTCAGCTGAAAATGCTGGATTAGTTAAATTTGACTTTTTGGGCTTAAAAACGTTAACAGTAATTAACAAGACTCAAAAACTTGTAGAAAAAAAACAGCCAAATTTTAAAATTGAAAATATTAATTACGAAGATCAAAAAGTATTTGACCTTTTATCTAGTGGTAAAACGGTTGGATTATTTCAATTAGAGAGTTCTGGAATGAAAGATGCTTTAATCAACATGAAGCCAAATCATTTGGAAGATATTATTGCATTAGTTGCCTTATATAGACCTGGCCCTATGAGCAATATCCCTATTTATAATGATTGCAAACATGGAAAGAGAGAACCTGACTATTTACACCCTAAGTTAGAAGAAATTTTAAAACCAACTTACGGTGTAATTATTTATCAAGAACAAGTTATGCAAATTGCTCAAATACTATCTGGATTTACAGCAGGTGAAGCAGACATATTAAGAAGAGCAATGGGTAAAAAAAAAAGAGCAGAACTTGAAAAACAAAAAGAAAGATTTGTAGAGGGAGCTCATAATAATGGAATTAGCAAAGATATTGCAGCAGGTATTTTTTTAAAGATTGAACCTTTTGCAGAATATGGATTTAATAAAAGCCACGCAGCTGCATACGCAATAATAGCATATCAAACTGCATTTTTAAAAACATACTATCCACATGAGTTTTTTGCTGCCTCTATGTCAATGGAGCTTTCAAACCAAAAAAAATTAAGTGAATTTTATGAAGAACTTAAAAGATTAAATATTAATATAATTCGTCCAGATATAAATAAATGCTATGCTGAATTTTCATCAGACGGTAAAAATTTTCTATATGCATTAGGAGCAATTAAAAGTGTAGGTTTTGAAGCAATTTCAAAAATTGTTCAAGAGAGAAAAATGAATGGTAAATTCAAAGATCTCATGGACTTTATAAAACGGGTTAATCCAAAAGATATAAACAAATTACAATTAGAAGGCTTAGTTAAAGCAGGCGCTTTTGATACTTTTAACAGCAATAGACAATCTTTATTTAATTCAATACCTAATATTATTCTAAAATCAAAAAATATTTTTGAAAATAATTCAGCAAATCAAATAGATTTATTTAAAGAAGAAAATGATGAAACTTATATTGAACATACAGAAGACTGGAATACTGACGTTAGATTGTCTAAAGAATTTGAAACGTTAGGATTCTTTATTTCTGATCATCCTTTAAATCAGTACAAATCACTTTTTAAACAATATAATATTATCAACTTTGATGAATTTAACATAAATGAAAATATTTTAAGCTCAAATATCTCAAGCACGATTTTAAAAGTTCAAGAAAAAAAAACTCAAAAAGGAACATCATATGCAATAATTAAATTTTCTGATTTATCAGGAGTTTTTGAGTTATTTGTGTT
>CACJFS010000028.1 GCA_902592715.1 uncultured Pelagibacteraceae bacterium | reverse complement strand
GAATTGATAAATGGGCAAAAGATCAAGGTTCGTCTGGTCTAGCATATTTTACATTAGAAAAAGACGACAAAATCAGCGCGAAAGGACCAATTGGAAAATTTTTTTCAGAAACTTCATTGATTGAAATTATTGGTCAAACAAAGGCAAATATTGGAGATACTGTTTTTCTTTCTTGTGGAAAAAAAGATGATGTAGAAAAAATATTAAGTGTTGCAAGAAACAAAATAGCTGAGGATTTAGATTTAATTGATAATGAAATATTTTCATTTTGTTGGATTGTTGATTATCCAATGTATGAGATTGATGAAACAACAAAAAAAATAAAATTTAGTCATAATCCGTTCTCCATGCCGCAAGGAGAATCAAATAAATTAGATTTTTCTAATCCTTTAAATATTAAAGCTTATCAATATGATATTGTTTGCAATGGGATTGAGCTATCATCAGGGGCTATAAGAAACCATGTTCCTGAATTAATGTATAAATTATTTGAAATTGCTGGTTATTCAAAAAATGACGTTAATAGTAAATTTAGTGGAATGATAAGTGCCTTAAGTTATGGAGCACCACCCCATGGAGGAATAGCTCCAGGAATTGATAGAATTGTTATGCTTTTGGCAAATGAAAAAAACATAAGAGAAGTTACTATGTTTCCAATGAACCAAAATGCACAAGATTTAATGATGAATGCACCATCTGAAATTTCAGATGATCAATTAAAAGAGTTAAATTTAACCATTAAAAAGAAAAAATAATTATTTCTTTCCTTTAAGATTTATTTTTATATCAGATAAATCTACTAATTTCTTTTTATAATTACTTCTAACAAAACCTTTACTTGTAATGTCTTTTACTAATTTTAAGAATTGAGTTTTATCTTCACTATTTTCATCTGTTAAAGACTCATCCAAGTTTTCAGATCCTCCTATAGAAGGAGTATGTGCAAGATCTTCTCTGTTTAGATATGATATTGCCAATTCCCTAAATATATAATCTAGAATTGATGATGCACTTAATATTCTATCGTTACCAAATACTTTTCCTGAAGGTTCAAATTTTGTATCCACAAAGGCATTTACAAACTCATCTAATGGCACTCCATACTGCAATCCAAGAGAAACTGCTATTGCAAAGTTATTCATTGTTGCTTTTACTAGTTCACCTTCTTTACTAGTATCTATAAAAATTTCACCTATTTTACCATCCTCATACTCACCTGTATGTAGGTATACTTTATGATTTCCAATCGATGCCTTTTGGATATATCCTTTCCTTCTGTCTGGCATACTAAATCTTCTACCATTATTATCTTTAATATTTTTAGTTAAAATTTCTTGGTTAATTTTAAGACTATTCCTTTGTTCAGGTTGATGAAGCTCTTTTTCAACAACATTTATATTGTTTTTTTCAATTTTTTCTAAATTCTTAGTTTTTCTATTATCTAATTTTACATCTAATATTTCAAATTTACCGTCATCTCTTTTTTCTATATTTTGTATATTTTTTTCGTCAATATCTTCGAGGTAATGACTTACTTTAAAACTACAAGTGTAGTACGTTTCTACTAAATATTTTGCCATTTAATTTCCTTATTTATTTATAAAATTGAATCTTAAAGATATAATGTATATAGAAATTTAAAATTTTAGTCTAATTTAATATTTACAATTTTAAATTGAAAAAAAAATAAACTTTTATGTTGACAGTGTTAAAACAAATTTTTACTTGGTGGAATCAACAGACGTTTGGAACAAGATTACAAATACTTTTTTTTGGTAAATTAGTTGGTGAAGATAAAAATGGTAATAAATATTATGAAAGTAAATCAGGTAGAAGATGGGTCATTTATAATGGTGAAGTTGAAGCATCAAAAATACCTAATGAATGGTATTCTTGGATGCATTATATGAATAATAAAATAGAAAATGATCATAATTTAAAAAAATATGATTGGCAGAAAGACCATTTGCCCAATCAAACAGGATCAAGCAGTTCATACCATCCAAATAAGCAAAATGATGTTATTAAAAAAAAATATAAAGCTTGGAAAAGTTAAAAATTTTATAGTTACAATTATTTTTCTTTTTTTGTTTAACAATGTAATATTAGCAGATTCCGCTCCACAAAGTGAGACAATTGCTGAATTAAGTGTTTTAGATAAAGTTAGCTCAAAAAGTACAAATATAAAACTTCAAGTAGGAGAAGAGTATTCTTTTCAAAATTTAGTCATAAAAATTTTAAAATGTTATAATTCAAAGTTTGATGATGACCCTGAAGTTACAGCTTATATGCAGGTAATTGATAATACAATTATCAACAATAACAAAGTTTTTGTTTTTAATGATTGGACGTTTGCATCAAGTCCATCAATTAGACCATTTGATCATCCCGTGTATGATGTGTGGATAAAAAAATGCTATAGTTAAATTACTTTTTCTTTATCAAGCCAACTAACATTAAAATTAGAACTTATAAATTTTTTATTATTTAGTAATACTTTATGAAGATCAATTGTAGTCGTTATGCCTTCAATTACAAATTCATCAAGAGATCTAAGCATCCTTTGAATTGCTTCTTCTCTATTTCTTCCATGCGTTATCACTTTACAAACCATACTATCGTAATAAGGTGTAATTCTATACCCCTGGTATATAGATCCATCAACTCTTGTTCTAAAACCTGAGGGTTGATGACACATACCTATTTTACCTGGAGACGGTTGAAAATTATTAGTTGGATCTTCAGCATTAATTCTACACTCGATAGCATGACCTCTCGGGTTTATATCACTTTGCTCTAAGGCTGTATCACCTGAGAAAGCTATCCATATTTGCTCTTTTATAATATCTATTCCTGTTACCATTTCAGTCACTGGGTGCTCAACTTGTACTCTAGTATTCATCTCTAAAAAGTAAAACTTCCCATCTTCATAAATAAATTCAACTGTTCCAGCTCCCTCATATCCAATTTGACTTACCATATTTACAGTTTTTTCAAATAAATCTCTTCTAATAGTATCATCTAAAACTGGGCTAGGAGTTTCTTCTATAAGTTTTTGATGTCTACGTTGAACTGAACAATCTCTCTCATGTAAATGTACAGTTCTATTCTTACCTGACAATACTTGGACTTCTATGTGTCTAGGATTTTGAAAGAATTTTTCTATGTAAACTTCATCATTACCAAAAAATTTTTTTGCTTCTTGTTTGGCTATTAAAAAAAGATTTTCAAATTCATCTAGCTTGTTAACTATTTTCATTCCTTTTCCTCCACCTCCACCTGATGCTTTTATTAGAACAGGAAACCCTACTTTCTCACATATTTTTTTTGCATCATTAATATCTTTAATACCACCATCTGATCCTTCTATTATTGGAAGCCCATATTCTTTAGCAACTTTTTTAGCTTGAATTTTATCTCCCATCATTTTAATAAGATTGGAAGAAGGACCAATAAACTTTATTTCATTTTCTTCTAATATTTTTGCAAATTCAAAATTTTCTGATAAAAAACCATATCCAGGATGAACTGCTTCAGCTCCTGTTAACTCAATAGCCGACATTATGGCTGGAATATTTAAATAACTAAAAGTTGGTTGATGTGGACCCACACAAATACTTTCGTCAGCCAATCTTACGTGCATGCTATCTCTATCCACATCGGAGTGAATTGCCACAGTTGCGATACCCCATTCTTTACAAGCTCTAATTATACGAACTGCTATTTCTCCTCTATTAGCTATAAGGATTTTTTTAAACATTAATTTAGTCGAGGGTCGCAATAGTTTGGCCAAACTCTACAGGCTGGCCGTCTTCAACACTAATTTCTTTTATAACTCCATCAAGTGGGCTTGGAATATGATTCATAGTTTTCATTGCTTCAACAATCATAACTGTGTCACCTTTTTTAATTTTTTGGCCTATCTCTATAAATTTTTTACCTCCTGGTTCTGGAGCTAGGTATGCAGTACCAATTATGGGTGAGGTAATTTTTTTGGAGTTATCAACCGAAACTTCTTCTCTAATAGCCTTTTTCAAACTAACAGGTTCCATATTTTCAATATTCTTTGATATTATTGATTTTGAAACTTTAACCCTAACATCTTTTTCTGTGTACTCTATCTCTGTAAGATTAAATTCCTCCAAATAATCATTTAACTCTTTAATAATTTTTTTATTAATCTTCATTTTTTATGATTTCATGCACAGAGTTTATGGCTAAAATATAGCCATTTATTCCTAGTCCACAAATTATACCAGTAACAACTGCACTTATTAGTGACTTATGCCTAAAATCCTCTCTTTTATAAATGTTTGAAATATGAAGTTCTATAATAGGTTTTTTAAAAATACTTAATGCATCTCTTATAGCAACCGAAGTATGACTATACCCAGCGGCATTGATTATAATTCCATCGTGCGTTTTGCGGGCATCTTGAATAATATTTACAATATCTCCTTCAACATTTGATTGTTTGATTTCTAAATTAATATTTAAATCTTTCGCTCTATTTTGACAAATTTCCTCAAGATATTTGTAGTCCTTGCTACCATATTGAGTTTGTTCTCTTTCACCTAATAGATTAAGGTTAGGTCCATTAATAATTATTAATTTACTCATTAAAACTTTATATTATATGAATAAAAAAAATAAAATAAAAATAGTAGTAAATGGTAAGCTTTTAACTGTAAAAACAAAATTTTCAGTAAAAAATCTTATCGAAAAGTTAAAAATACCAATTAATAAAGTAGCTATAGAATTAAATGAGGAAATAGTTAACAAAAAAAAAATAAATAAAATTTTTTTAGAAAATAATGATAAAATTGAAATTGTAAATTTTATAGGTGGTGGATAATGAAATCAGATATTTTAAAAATTGCAAATAATAAGTTCAAATCTAGACTTATAGTTGGAACTGGAAAATACAAAAATATGAAAGAGTGCGCAAAAGCAATTAAAATTTCAGGTGCTGAAATCGTGACAGTTGCTGTTAGAAGAGTAAACATATCAGATAAATCTAAACCATTATTGATGGATTATATTGACCCTAAAAAAATTATGTATTTACCCAATACCGCTGGATGCTTTACCTCAAAGGATGCATTAAGAACCTTAAGGCTTGCCAGGGAAATTGGTGGATGGAAAATAGTTAAATTGGAAGTTTTGGGAGATAAAAAAAATTTATTTCCAGATATGATTGAAACTCTTAAATCTACTGAAGTTTTAACAAAAGAGGGATTTAAAGTAATGGTTTACTGCAATGATGATCCACTTATGTGTAAGAGATTGGAAAATTCTGGAGCTTCAGCTATTATGCCACTAGCAGCGCCAATTGGATCTGGTCTAGGGATACAAAATAAAATAAATATTAAAATTTTAAGACAACAAACTAAAGTACCTTTAATAATTGATGCAGGATTAGGTCAAGCTTCGGATGCTGTGCAGGCAATGGAGATGGGGTGTGATGCAGTATTAATTAATACAGCAATTGCAAAAGCTAAAAAACCTTTTCAAATGGCTGAGTCAATGAAGTATGCTGTAATTTCTGGAAGAAAATCTTTTCTATCTGGTAGGATAATGCCCAATCTTTCTGGCTCACCTTCAACAACAAAAATTGGATTAATTTAATTTTTTTTTTTAAAGTTTTTTTTTTTTTTAAATTTTTTTCTTTTAAAATTTATTTTTTTTTGGTTTGGTATCTCTTTTTTACTATCAGTGTTGTCTTCTAAAATTTTCTGTAAATTTTCAATTTTTTCAACTTTTTCTAATGATTTGCCTGTTTTTGATTTGAATTCAATCAGGTAATCTTGTAATCCTAAATCTTCACCAACGCCAAGGTTAATTTTAATCTTATTTTTTCTCTTGAAATAATTCAAATCCTCAGAAAAATAGGTTTCAATAAAATCTAGTATTTTTTTGCTAATGCTTACATCTACTATTTTTGAATTTGTCTCAAAAATTTTTATTTCAATTAATTTAATTATTTTCAGCGCTAAAGTTTCATTAGTTAACTTAATTGACCATTTAATGTTGCTTTCCCTTAATCTTTGCCTCGACATTTCAAGCAAACCAAAATTACTAATTCTTCCTATTTGAATTCTCGCTCTATCATTTCTGCATCTTTCCTTTAGTCTTCTTTCAACTTGTTTTCGATTATTAAAGCTAAGCATATCTATAAAATCAATAATTATTAAACCTGACAAATCTCTAATTTTAATTTGTCTTGCTATTTCCTCAGCTGCTTCAAGGTTAGTGTCTAATGCCGTACTCTCAACATTTTTTTGTTTTATCGATTTTCCTGAGTTTATATCAATCGAAACTAAAGCTTCAGTTGGGTTTATAAC
>CACJFS010000027.1 GCA_902592715.1 uncultured Pelagibacteraceae bacterium | reverse complement strand
AAAAAGAAATTGATGATGCTGAAGAAAAAAAAAAGAGAAAGAAAAAATTAAAAAAAGAAGTAAATAATTTAAAAAATATATCTATCCCTAAGGGAATTGATATTAAAAGTATAGATTTAAATAGAGCCAAATATTTATGCTCTCTACCAATTAGTCTAGGTAAAAATCCTGAAAATGATAAAGATATTACAATAAATGTTGGTCGTTTTGGGCCTTATTTAAAGTGTGAAAATAAATCTGCACGTTTAGAAAATGTTGAAGAAATATTTAGTATTGGTCTTAATAGAGCTGTTACTCTAATTGCTGAAGCAAAACCTGGAAGAATTTCATCATCTTTGATCAAAGATCTTGGTGAGCACCCTGAAGATAAAAAACCAGTAAGAATTATGAAAGGTCAATATGGGCCTTATATAAAATACAAATCATTAAATGCTACTATACCTGAAGAAAAAGACCCAATTGAATTGACTATGGAAGAAGCTCTTATTTTAATTGAGAAAAGAAAAGAGTACGATAGAAATAAAAAGAAAAAGAAAGGTAAATAATGTCTATTGATGCAAAATTAAAAGAAATGGGTTTAGTTCTACCAAAAGCAACTGATCCAGTTGGTTCATATGTTGCCACAAAAATTTCTGGTAGTTTACTTTATATTTCAGGACAAATATCAATCGATGCTGATGGAAAATTAATTAAAGGGAAAGTTGGAAAAGACTTTAATACGGAAGAAGCTTACAAAGCCGCACAAAGATGCGCTTTAAACATAATTGCACAAGCTAAAAAAGCATGCTCAGATGATTTATCAAAAATTAAATCATGCGTTAAATTAACAGGTTTTGTTAATTCTACAGAAGACTTTATTGAGCAACCAAAAGTAGTTAATGGTGCATCAGATTTAATTAAAGATGTTTTTGGAGATAAGGGTACACATACACGTGCTGCTGTAAGTACTAATAGTTTGCCTTTAGGTGTAGCGGTTGAAGTTGACGCAATATTCGAGATTTAATAGTTATCTGCCTATACTATAGTAATCTATATTTTTATTTTTCATTTTTGAGGGTGAATATAAGTTTCTTAAATCATAAATCTTAAATTTCTTTTTATTGTTCAACCTATTGAAGTTTAGCTGCTTAAACTCATTCCACTCTGTATGAATAATTAAAAGGTCGCTATTTTTACATGCATCTTTGATATTATTAAAATAGGTTACTTTTTTTTTATCAAAATCATTTTTAATACCTGTAGGTTCGTAATATGAAACTTTTGAACCTTTTTTGATCAAATATGGTATTAATTTTAGAGATGCTGAGTCTCTCATATCATCAGTACCAGCCTTAAAAGTAACACCTAAAAAAGTAATTTTCTTACCTATCAGGTTATTATTTAATATTTCTATAATTTTAGTTAATAAATATTTGTACCTAGTGTCATTAGAATAAATTGTTGATTTAACAATAGATAGTTTAGTATTAAATTTTTTTGAGGTAGAAACTAAAGCTCGTGTATCTTTTGGAAAACAAGAGCCACCGTAACCTGGTCCAGCTCTTAAAAATCTTCCTCCAATCCTCTCGTCGGCTCCAATTCCTACAGAAACATCGGTAACATCAACTTTAAGTTTTTCACATAAATTTGAAATTTCATTAATAAATGTAATTTTTGTTGCTAGAAATGCGTTAGCTGCATACTTAATAACCTCGGCGGCACGTCTAGATGTATTGAAATATCTCCCCTTTTTTTTGATAATTGGAGAATATAAATTTTTTAAAACATTATTAGCCTTTTTACTATTTGTTCCAATTACAACTCGATCAGGAAACATAAAATCTCTGATAGCCTCACCTTCCCTTAGAAATTCTGGATTGGAAACGACATCAAATAATTTTTTATTTTTTTTAGTAGTTAATAGTTTCTGAATTTTATCACCGGTAGTTACTGGTACTGTAGATTTAGTAACAATTATTTTATATTTATTTAAATTCTTTTTTATATCCTTTAATACTTGATAAACATATTTTAAATCAGCTTCATTAGATTTAGGTTTTGTAGGTGTGCCAACACATATAAAAATAAGATCTGATTTTTTGATAGATTCGGATATATTTTTTGAAAATTGTAGTCTTTTTTGCTTTAAATTTCTTTTAATAAGTTCTTCTAAACCAGGTTCGTAAATAGGAATTTCTCCTTTTTTAAGTTTGGAAATTTTATTTGAATTATTATCAACACAAATAACATTATTGCCAAGTTCAGCAAAACATGCTCCACTGACTAATCCCACGTAGCCTGATCCTATCATACATATTTTCATAATTTTGCAATCTCTAATGTTGAATTAATGTAACCACTCATTGAGCCACAATCTAAATATTTTCCAGAAAACTTATGACCAATAAATAAAGATTTATTATCAATCATTGTTTTAATTGAGTCAGTAACATGTATCTCACCGCCTTTCCCTTTTTTTTGCTTTTTTAAAATTTTAAATATATTCTTGCTCAGTATATATCTTCCAATTACTGCATTATTTGATGGCGCTTCTTTTGTGCTTGGTTTTTCAATAACATTAGATATTACAAAGTTTTGTTTATTCAGTTTTTTTGATATTGAAAATATACCCCAACGACTTACATTATTTTTTTTAACTGACATGCTAGCCATGACAGAACCTTTGTATTTCTTGTGTAATTTGATCATATCCTTTGAACAGTTTCTTTTCACTATTAAGTCATCTGGAAGGAGCATTAAAAAATATTTATTTTTAATTAATTTTTTAGTTTTTAAGACAGCGTCACCAGTACCTAATGGTTTATTTTGATAAACAAATTTAATTTTTTTTTTATACTTTAAAATTTTTTTGTATTCTTTTATTATACGCGGATCTTTTTTCTTTTTAATTAATGATTTGTAAAATTTATCATTATAAAAATAATTCTTTATCATTTCTTTTTTTTTTGAAATTATGAAGATTATTTCTGTAATTCCAGCTTCAATACATTCATCAAGAATATATTCGATTCCAGGCTTTCCATTTATAGGTAATAGCTCTTTAGCAAAAACACTGGTTAAAGGCAAAAGTCTTGTCCCTAATCCAGCAAGTGGAATAATGGCTTGTTTAATCATAAAGATAATTTATTTATAAACATATATTTATAATATGAAAATAATTACAAGTATTTTTGATCTAAATAAAGAGATTAAAGACTATAAAAATGTAGGCTTTGTGCCTACAATGGGTGGAATACATGCCGGCCATAAATCTTTAATAAAAGCTTCACAGAACAAAAAAGGTAAAACTATTGTAAGTATTTTTGTAAATCCTACTCAATTTAACAAAAAAGATGATTTTAAAAAATATCCAAGAAATATTAAGAAGGATATTTATATATTAAAAAAATTGAATGTAGAATATTTGTTCACGCCAAATACTGAGGAAATATATAAATTTAAAGCTAAAAAATTTCAATTAAAAAAAAAAGATAAAATATTATGTGCTAAATTCAGAAGTGGTCATTTCGAAGGAGTTTTAAATGTAATGAATAGACTGATGACATTTATAAAATCAAAAGATTTGTATATGGGTGAAAAAGATTATCAGCAGTTATATTTAATCAAAAAATTCCTTTCAAAAAAATTTAAAGTCAGAGTTAATTCATGCCCCACTATCAGAGTAAATTCAAATATAGCATTATCAACACGTAATAAATTATTAAAAAAAAATTCCCTTAGAAAAGCTTCTGAAATTGCATTTTTTTTAAAAAAAATAAAGCATAAATCAAAATTAAATGGTTCTAAATTAGTTTTCAGTATGTCTGATTATAAAAAAAAACTAGAAAAAAAATATAATATTAAAATAGATTATTTAGAATTTAGAAACGAAAAAAATTTAAAGCTTAACAATTTCAAAAATAAATATAGACTTTTTGTTGCTTATAATATTGACAATGTGAGATTGATTGATAATTTTTAGTTATAAGAAATAAGCGCCTACCCCTAAAAAGGAAACGAAACCTATTACATCGGTTATTGTGGTCACAAAAACACTTGAGGAAATAGCGGGATCTATGTTCATTTTTTTTAGAGATACTGGTATTAAAATTCCAAAAAGTCCAGCAACTATCATTGTCAAAACCATTGATATTGATATTATTAATGCAAGCTGAATGTCGTTAAACCAGAAATAAACAATTACTGAGCTTATAATTGCAAAGATAATTCCATTTAGAACACCTATGTTAAATTCTTTAATTATATTGTTAGCAAAATTATTTTTAGTTAAGTCTTGTGTAGCTAATGATCTTACGGTTACCGCTAATGTTTGCATACCTGCGTTACCACCCATAGAAGCAACAATGGGCATTAAGAATGCTAAAACAACCATCTGCTCAATAGTAGCTCCAAATAAGCTAATACAATAAGTAGCTAAGAATGCTGTAAATAAATTTAGTAAAAGCCAATTAAACCTACGTTTAGTCTTTGTAATAACACCATCTGTTATTTCTTCATCTCCTACTCCTGCAAGTCTCAAGGCATCTTCTTCAGCTTCTTCTTTGAGTACCGTTAAAACATCGTCATAGGCGATCATACCCACTAATTTATCATTTTTATCAGTGACAGCAGCTGAGCTAAGATTATAATTTTCAAATAAATTTCCAACTTCCTCTTTATCCATATCAACAGGTATTAATAATTGAGACTCAGACATAATAGACATCATTTTCGCATCTCTTGGGGTTCTTAATACCTTTGAAGCTGGTACAGTTCCAATAGGTTTAAAATTTTCATCTACTATAAAGATTTCAAGAAACTCCTCTGGTAATTCTTTATTCTCTCTTAAATAATCAATAGTTTGTCCAACTGACCAATTGCTTGGTATAGCAGTAAATTCTCTTTGCATTATTCTTGCTGCTGTATCTTCGGGATAGCTTAAACTTTCTAATAAAGCAAATCTGTCCTTTGGTGGAAGAGATCCTAAAATAGTATTCTTGTCTTTTTCATCAACATTTTCTAAAATTTTAATTGCATCATCGGATTCCAAGTTTTTCAATATATTAACAATGGATTCTGACGATAAATAAGCAATTAATTCTGATTGTATTGACTCATTAAGTTCAACAAATACTTCAGGATCAACTTTAAAATTATTTAATTTAATTAAATCTTCTCTATCCTTTTCACTTAGATGCTCAATAATGTCTGCAGCATCTGCAGGGTGCATATCATTAAACGAATTAGTAATAAATTCTGCATCATTAGAAGAAATCTTATCAGTTACTACCTTAATAAATTCTTTATTGAACTCAAAGTTAACTTTTTTATCTTTAATTTTTTTTACTAAAGTCATAATTTTATCTATAATTTAGTTGGCACTATTAATACAAAATATTAATATTACAATTTTATAATGATAATAGAGATCAAAAAGTCAATAAAACCAATAAAATATGAAAATGCTATAGCATTATTGGAAAAAAGATTAAATGAAATTAACACCAAAAAAAAAAATGAACTAATATGGATTTTAGAGCATGAAGAAGTTTATACAGCAGGAACAAGTTATAAAAATAACGAATTGTTAGATAAATCAATAAAATTAATTAAAACAAATAGAGGTGGAAAAATAACATACCACGGTCCTGGTCAGTTAGTTTTTTATTTTGTAATTGATCTTAACAGAAGAGAAAAAAATATTAGAAAACTTATTTCTGCGGTAGAAAATACTATAATTAATACATTAAAAGAATTTAAAATTAATGTTTTTGCAGATAGAAAAAATGTTGGTATTTGGCATAAAAGCAAAACAGTTAATAATGTTAAAATTGAAAAAGTAGCAGCTATAGGTATTAAAGTAAAAAAATGGATCGCTTACCATGGCTTTGCGTTAAATGTTTCAAATAACCTAGATGCTTACACAAAAATAATTCCTTGCGGAATTAAAGATAAATCAATTACAAATCTTATTAAAATTAAAAAACAAAAATATAATAATATATCAGAAATATTAATTAAAAAATTTTTGAAAGAAATTAGAAATTAAGTCTTTTTACTTTAAGCATATTTCTAAAATACTCAGGTGGTGTAGCTCGAAATGTATATTTTTTTTCATTAATTTTAAATTTAATTTCATAGGAATGAAGCATAAGATTTTTATTGTTTTTTTGTATTTTGTATGAATTATATTTTTTGTCACCTATAATTGAGTGACCTAAGTCAAACAATTGCTTTCTTAACTGATGTTTTCTTCCTGTGATAGGTTTTAGTTGAATAAAGGTAGAATTATTATTTTTATCTAAAATTTCATAATACGTCTCTGCGTTCTCGACTATCTTTTTGGTTTCATCGTATCTTATAAGATTATTTTTTATTGAACCTTTATCCTTAATGGTGATTTCTCCATGACATATTGCAATATAAGTCTTGTAAACTTTTCTTAATCTAAAGAGTGTAGTGAGTAATTGTGCTGTTGGTCTATTTTTTGCTATTAAAAATACTCCAGAAGTTTCTTTATCGAGTCGATGAACTGAATATGGCTTATCGTCTTTAAAAATGTCACTATTAGAAAAAATATCTATAAGGTTTTTTTTGGATTTTGTTCCACCCTGAACAGATATACCTGCCTGCTTATTAAGAACAATAAAGTCATCATTATTTTCGATGATGAAATCTTCGTTTTCCTTAATTATAGTATCTGAGGGTTTAAATTTTATCTTATTGGTTATAATTTCTTTTTTAATTTCAAAGTTGTGAAGTTCAATCAAATCATTAATTTGAAGTTTGGTAGAGCTTTTGATTTTTTTTTTATTAAGTTTAATTTTGCCACTTCTTAGACTTTTCTCTATTAAACTCTGAGGTA
>CACJFS010000026.1 GCA_902592715.1 uncultured Pelagibacteraceae bacterium | reverse complement strand
CTCCGTAAAATTAGAAAAATTTTCTATACATTTAGACATACCTTCTTTAGACGCTCCCTCTTTGCTATATCCTAAATATTTTAACAAATATTTGTCATCCTTCTTGTTTTTGATAATTGCAAGAAAATTTCCTTTCATTTCTTTAAAGTTAATCTTTTTTGGAACTACCTTTGATGTAATTCTTTTAATCTTTTTAGCACCCTCAGGAATATAATGTCTGTCACTTACTCTATATTTATATTTTGTTTTCGGAACGTTATCTTTAGATTTATATTTACATTTATCTTTATCCATTATTTTTTGACAATCTTTGCTTATTGCATATTCTTTTATCGATAAAGTAGATGGTTCAATCATTTTTGAGTCTAATTTTGCATTCCAATAACGATACAAACCGATCTTAAATGCAATTCCTCCAGTTTTATCTAAAATCATATTTGGTCCATAAAATTCAATTACCCTTTCGTCATTCAACCACATTATAAATTCGCCATCATCTTTTTTAGAAGGTTTTATTTTGAATAGCGCTGTCTGATATCTTTTGTTAAATGCATGCAGGCTTCCTATATCGAATTTATAGGTTGTAGATTTAAATCTGTTTGCTGATGGATCAATATCGGTCCAGAATACTTCCTCAATTTGCTTATAATAAAACTGTACTCTATTAGGAAGATCATCTTCATCAGTCGTATATCTAATCTGCATAGAAGGATAAATAATTTCACCTCCCTTTTTTGTTCCAACCACTTGCCAGATATTGGCACTATGATTTTGACCAGCATTTAATTTAAATATATATTTTAAGTAAACTTCCTTACCAAGCTTGTGATAATTTTTCTTTTTTGTAACAAATTCCCATCTTTGTGCTTGATCATCTGATAAATTCCAATCCTCTGGATGACCTTCCATTGAATAGTCTAGGGTAATTTCTATAGCTTTTTCTTCTTCATTATATTTAAGTATTTTATTATGTTTGGTAAGGGAATCGTATGCGAGACTCATTTTTTTCTTGGCCTCTTCACCAAGTATTTCTTTTTTAAAAATTTTTAAAGGATTATCTTTTGAATAAGAAATATTACTTATCAATAAAAATAAAATAATAGTTGTTAAAATTTTTTTCATACTGAAATGTTATCAAATACTTCTAGAATTGACTATTTGATTTATCTCTTTTATTACAAGTTTGATACGAGTTATCCTATCTAATCCTATAAGTTAGAACTGTTATCTCTAAAAGTTTTTTATTTAAAATCCACCTCGCCAATTATTTTTAGATTTGAAGTCTTTCTCTTCTTGTTTGGAGGTAGGTCTCAATAAATAAAAGCCTACAACAACAATAACGAATATACCTAAAATAATTTCAATCATTCAAGTAGCTAAGATTTAATTTTATAACCTTTTTTGAGTAAAACAGATACGGCTGTTACACAAATTATTAAAAAAAATACCATTGAGCTAATACTGATCCAAATATTGAAATCAGAAACTCCATAGAAAGCATATCTTAAACCATTAATTAAATATACTACCGGATTAAAATAAGTAACGGTTTGCCAGAACTCTGGCAACATATCTAAAGAATATAAACTTCCCCCCAAGAAAACCATGGGTGTAACCACTAATGTTGGGATAATTGACATTTGCTCAAAGTTAGAACTCATCAAGCCAATTAAAAAACCAAATAAAGCAAAGGTAAAAGCCACTAGAACTAATAAAAAAATCATTAGTAATGGATACATCACTTGAACTTCTACAAAAAAAGTAGCTGTAATAAAAATTACTACACCTACTAACAAAGTTTTAGTGGCACCTGCACCAACGAATGCAAGGACAATTTCAAATGTAGAAATTGGAGCTGCTAAAATTTCATACATGGTACCGTTAAATTTTGGAAAAAAATACCAAATGAAGTGTTACTAATTGATTGGGTAAGCAAAGTAAGCATTAATAAACCTGGAACAATAAAAGATCCATAACTGATACCATCAATATTCTCCACATAACCCCCTATCACTGAACCAAAAACGATAAAGTATAAAGAGGTTGAAAGCACCGGTGAAAAAAGAGATTGCAACAAAGTTCTTTTAAAACGATCCATTTCATGAAGATACATGGCTCTAAATGCGTAATAATTAAATTTCATTATTCTCTTTTACTAAATTAACAAATATCTTCTCTAAAGTAGTTTGTTCAGTTTTTAAATCCTGTAGCTTTAAACCTGCATCTTTTAAATCTTTAAGTAAGTTAGTTATCCCAGTGCTTTCTGAGTTGACATCATAAGTGTATTCTACTGTTTTGTTATCTTTACCTATTTCTAAATTATATTTACCTAAACTATCAGGAATTTCAGTAATTTCACTTTGAAGATTTACACTTAACTTTTTCTTACCCATCTTTTTTAATAATTCTTTTGTTTCATCAATAATAATTATTTCCCCTTGGTTAATAACTGCTACTCTATCTGCTATTGCTTCTGCTTCTTCAATATAATGGGTGGTTAGAATAATCGTTACTCCAGTTTTTCTTAAATCTTCAACTACTTTCCACATATCTCTTCTTAACTCTACATCAACTCCTGCTGTTGGTTCGTCTAAAAATAATATTGAAGGTTCATGAGATAAAGCTTTTGCAATTAAAACTCTTCTCTTCATTCCACCAGATAGTTCTCTTAATCTAAGGTCTTTTTTATCCCACATACTCAAATCTTTTAAAATTTTTTCTATATGTTCTGGTTTAGATTTTTTTCCATTTAACCCTCTTGAATATGAGACATTGTTAAAAACAGTTTCAAATAATTCTAATGTTAACTCTTGAGGGACTAATCCAATTCTTGAACGTGTCTCTCTATAATCTTCAATGATATCAAAGTTTTCGACAGTTACTTTTCCTGCGGAAGGTGTAACAATACCACATATAATACTGATTAAAGTTGTCTTACCTGCACCATTTGGTCCTAGTAGAGCTATAATCTCTCCTTTTTTAATTTCTAAGTTAACTTTTTTTAAAGCTTCAAATCCGTTATTATAAACTTTTGAAAGATTGTTAATGGATATTTGATTAGTGGACATGTAATTGTGTATATAGAGACATTTTACTCAATTACAATATCTAGCCTAATTTATCTAGATGAAGACAATGAACACTAAAAAGTTTTTTATCATCAACCCAAGTTTTCTTAATTCTCCATCCAGCTTCACCAGTTAAGTTTTTGAAGGATCTAATCGTATATTTATGAGAATTTTCAGTATGAATCTCTTCATTTCTTTTAATTAAATATTTTGATCCATTGATTTTAATATTATTATTTTTTTTAGATTTTAATCTCATCTCAATTCTTTTTTTTGGTTTATTATAAATTGCTAAATGTTTATAGGAATTTAAGTTTATATCTCCACCCAATTCAGTGTTTATTCTTTGTAAAATGTTTTTGTTAAATTTTGCAGTTATACCTTTTTTATCATCATAAGCAGAAATTAGAGTTGGAATATCTTTAACTAAGTCGACACCAATGATAATTTTTTTTGCTTTAAATTTTGATTTAAGCATTTTTAAAAATTTAACAGCATCTTTTTTTTCAAAATTCCCAAGGGTTGATCCAGGAAAAAAAATAATTATATTTTCTGACGAGTTAATCTTAAAAGGTAGTTTATTATTTTTCGAAAAGTCATATCCTTTTGGAGTAATAGCTAATTTTGGAAATTTTTTTTTAAAACCTTGTGATAATTTGGTAATATAATCTTCAGAAATATCTAAGGGTATATATTTTTTTGGCTTATCTAAGCTGCTTAGAAAAATAGCTATTTTTTTGATGTCTCCAGCGCCAGGTTCAATTAAAACTGCACTTTTGCCTATTTCATTAGCAATTTCAGTTTTATTATCTTTTAAAATTTTTCTTTCAGTTCGTGTTGGGTAATATTCTTCTAACCTAGTAATTTGTTCAAAAAGCTTTGATCCATAAAAGTCATAAAACCATTTAGAACTTAGCTTCTTATTTTTCTTACTTAATCCGAGACTTACTTCTTGTAAAAATGTTTTCACTTTATATCTGGCATTACTAAAAGACGACTAATTGGCATTGAAAATTTTCCTTTTCTTTCAGCATGATTGCTCCCATTTGATATTGCTAGTATGTTAGATAGACTTGTAATCATTGATTTTCTTTTATTTGGCTTTAATACAAATGCAGCATAAAAAAACCCTGCTGCAATTTCAGCTACTTGAGTAACAGGTCCCTCCATAGATACAACATTTGTTTCGATAGTCACTTTTGCCTCAGGAAAAGCCTTACTTGCGAGATTACTCAGGCTTTCAGATCCTCTTATCCTTGGATCGCCTAAATCAATCTTTCCATAACTAGGCATTTCTTCTTGCACATAACTATAAATTAAATCGTGTACTTCTTTGTAGCCTGGTGCTGAATTCATTGGCCCATCAACCAACGCTGCAAACTGACCCTTAGAGGTTAAAATTCGTCTAACTTCATCTAAAACAGGAGCTATTGGGTCCATCAATGTTAAAGCCCAATGACATAACACTATGTCGACAGAGTTATCATTGATTGCTGTCAAATTTTGTGCTTTTGATTCAATAAGATTAACCCCACTGTTTAAAAGAAGATTCTTAGCTAATCCTAGTTCTTCAGGACACATGTCTATACCATTTAAATTTAAATTTTTATTGCGATCAAATAAGATTTTTAATAATGGACCTGATCCACATGCAAGATCTAATACATTTAAACTTTCATTATCAGGCACAAGTTCGGCTAGCCATTCATAACTATTACGTCCAGTTTCGTCACGACAGGTAGTTGCACACGCTTCAGTAAATCCTGTATGTTCTTGATGGACAGTTCTTAAATGATCAACTAAAGCATCACTATCAGGATATAGATTGCGAGCAAGACTGTCAGTCCAATTCGAATTAAGTCCCGTCTGATTATTTATCTCTTTCATGATTTATCTTTAACTGGCCAACAAATTGGATTTAGTGGACTAGCAGCTACGTCTCCTGGTTTGACGTTTGGCATAAATTTTTGCCAGTCACCAGAGACCATTGTAGGTGAATTAACTACTCTCGCTCCGTCGCGGTAATAAGTGTTGGCTAGAGCCACCCGGCTACGATTAGTACGATTGCGTGAAGCGGTATGAAAATTTAAATTATGATGAAAGCTAACTTCCCCTAGTTCAAATGGAGTTTCATTCACACTTACATTATTTTTTGAAAAAACGTCTGAGACACCACGGTCATATCCAGTACCAGTCTTTTTAAAAGTAACAGCGTTAACTAATTTGTGGACGTCGAGTGGATAAGCAAAAGAGAGTGGTCCCATCTCAAGAGGAATTGGCTGTGCTGGTGCCCAAGCAGTGACTACGTCATTAGTATCCAGAGGAAAATGATGATCATCGAAGTGCCATGGGGTACGACCACAACCAGCTTGTTTAGCTAGTACATTGTCATGGTAAAGTCTAACAGCTGGTACTCCAAGAAGATCAGCTGAAATTTGCCCCAGGCGTGGTGATAATACGTAAGCACGAAGGAGTGTGTTATTAGGCCAAATCATTTCAAGACTGAGGAAACGTTCATGTGCTCCCTTATCTGGGTCAACCTTAAACTCTTCCTTTAATAGATTAATTAACTCAGCTCTGAGTTTTAGAACAGCCCCAGGTGAAAAAACCTTCTTTAGTTTTATGAAACCATTTTTTTTAAAAAAATTAATTTGATCATCAGCTAAATTGTAGGGTTCAGCTAATTCAGAGATAACCTCATCATCACTGGGTATTGCGATATCTGGTAAAGGATCAGCATTAATGATTTCATCTTCTTTAACATCATTATCTGCAAGACTAACATACCAGTCCCACCAGGCCTGATTATCCTTATCCCATGGTTTACTAACATCTGCATCATCAGATATTTTAGAATTTAAATGGTTATTGGGATTATTCATTTGAAGTGTTCTTATAGTTTTATTTTGTATTAGAAAGAGCGCGTTTTGACATGGGTTATTTGATTTATCCCAAAAAGTTCTAGTCTTTCTTAAATTGGAGAGATTTTAAGTGATTTATTTTTAATGAGGTTTAAATGTTCCATATTACTAGGGTAAATTAATTTAGATTAATTTGTGTTAGGTTGTTCAGCTAAATCCAAAATTATCGGCCTATAAACTTAAATTTGGATTAATCTCTAAAGTTTATAAATTCAATTGGCAGTCCAATATCAATAGCTTCTATTGCAGATATTGCTTCTTGAAGATCATCTCTTTTTTTTCCTTGAGCTCTTAATTCTTCTCCTTGAATTTTAATTTGAATTTTAAGTTTTAGTTTTTTTACATCAGCAATAATCTTCTTGGCATTTTCTTGGCTAATACCTTCTGCTAATTCACTGACTTGCCTGATGGCTCCACCCGATGCACTTTCTGAGTTTTTAATAATTATTATTCTTGGGTCTACTTTTCTTCTTATAAGATGAACTTGTAATAATTCATTTACTTGTTTTAATTTTAGTTCATCCGACGCTAGCGTAGTGATTATTTTTTCTTTTCTTTCAATTGAAATATTAAGTCCTTTAAAATCGTATCTATTTGTAATTTCTCTTAAACAATTAGCAAGAGCATTATCAAATTCTTGATAATTAATTTTACTTATTACATCAAATGAGGGCATAATTTTTTAATATTCCTCATAATAATGTATTTTTGAATTAGAACAACCTTTGTTAAAGCTAATTTGTTTACCTTTTCTTTATTCATTATTATACTTTATAAAATTTTAGTATATTTTAATTTTAAATGCATAAAGGTAAAATTAAAATTCATATAAGAAATAATCACTGGAAAAAAGGATCTTTGCCTTGTGATTTAGAAGGTGAAAAAAATAGTAGTGTTCCAAAAGGTTTATTTGAAAATTTCCTTAACAAACATCATGAGATTAAAGAAAAGGTTTCATATTTAGTCGATTGGGACGATAACAATTGGAAATCTTCAATGGAGGAGGCAGATATTTTGCTTACATGGAATTTTCCAACAAATAATTTAAGTAAAATTGCACCTAATTTAAAATGGATACATATCGTATCAGCAGGCGTTAATCATCTTTACCCATTTGATTGGGTTAAAAAAGATTTAGTTTTAACAAATAGTAGCGGTATACACTCGAAAAAGGCTGGTGAATTTGGATTAATGAGTATTTTGATGCTTCAAAATCATATGACAAGAATAATTACTAATCAAAAAAAAAAAAGGTTTGTAACTTTGTTAAGCAATCCAATTGATAGTAAAAAAGTTGTTGTAATTGGAACTGGATCATTAGGG
>CACJFS010000025.1 GCA_902592715.1 uncultured Pelagibacteraceae bacterium | reverse complement strand
TCATTGTCCAAAATGTCACGATTATTTAACAGATGATCAAAAATCTAGATTTGCAATGAGACAAAAACAAATAATACTTGCAAAAAAAACAGGCAAGAGACATATCTTTAAAAAAGAATATTAAAATTTTAATCTTTATGGACTTACTAAAAGAAAACATACCTCTACTTGTAAGAAAACTTGCAATACCAGCAAGTGTAGGAACTCTTTTTCAAACTTTGTACAATATTGTTGATACGTTTTATTCTGGATTAATTTCTCCTGAGGCGTTATCTGCACTCAGTAAATCTTTTCCAATATATTTTATTATTGTTGCAACATCAATTGGAGTAACAGTTGGAGGAACTTCTTTAATAGGGAATAGTATTGGCGAAAAAAATGAAAGAAATGCTTCTTATTATTTTACCCATATTATTATCTACGGATTAATAATATCAGTTTTTATTACTTTTATAGGTTTGTATTATGCTGAAAGCGTTTTTAACATAATGGGATCGACTGAAGAAATTACAAATTTAGGACTTCAATATACAAATATTATGTTTTACGGTTCATTCCTTTTTTTTCTTGTTGTCTCATTAAACTCTCTATTACATGCTGAAGGAGATACAAAAACATACAGAAATGTTTTAGTTTTAAGTTTTCTATTAAATATAATTTTAAATCCTATATTAATATTTGGTTTTTTATTTATACCAGCGATGGGACTTATGGGTATAGGCTTATCAACTATTATTGCTCAATTTATTGCTTTTTTAATTATTTTATACAAGGTGTTACAGAATCCTAGAGTTAAAAAAATCACCAATGAATTTTTTAAAATCAAATTAATTTTTTTAAAAAATATTTTTTTTCAATCAATGCCAATATCGATTGCTATATGCGGATATGCAGTAGCAGCTACTTTTATATTCACTTATGTTGGCCAAACTAGTGAATTAGCAGTTGCTGGATATGGCGCAGCTACAAGAATTGAGCAAGTTGTTTTACTTCCTATATTAGGAATAAATACTGCTATAATCTCAATTATTGCTCAAAATTATGGTGCAAATTATTTTGATAGAGTTAAAGAGACTTACTATACGTCTATCAAATATGGTCTGCTGTTAATGTTTTTTTCTGGAATACTAGTTTATTTCACAGCAGATGTAGTTCCAAGGTTCTTTTCAAGTGACGAAGAAGTCATAGATTATGGAAGCAGATATTTAAAAATTGCAGCATTCATTTTGCCCGCATATCCAATTTTCTTTTTATCAAATGGTTTTTTTATGGGATTAAAAAAATCAAATTATGCAATGATAAATAATATGATGAGAAATGTTCTTGTTCCAATTTTCGTTTTCTACTTAGCAAAATATCTATCCGCAGACTTTGAAAGCTTCTTTTGGTTATGGTTTGTTTTTCAATGGTCGCTCTCTATACTTTTATTTGCTTTTGTGAGCTACTATATAAAAAAAAAATTAGATAAACCTAGCGCCATCCTTAATCCACAACCATAAATCTTCTGAAAATGATCTTCTTACAAAAAGATTTATTTCATTTATTTCTGTATGATGAATAATTACATCTATGTGATTAAGCAATGTCTGCGTTACTGAGTTTTTTGTATTTCTAAAATTATTAAAGTTAAAAGGAGATCCAGATGATAGTAAATCAAAAGTCTTTTTCCCCTTTATGTTAATACAAATCCACTGATTAGAAACATCTACTATTGAGCCAAAATTTAATTTTGAAATTTCATTAAAAAGATTATCATAAACATTGTTATCCTCTTCATTAAAATATACTAGCCATTCATCAGGACTTAACCATAGAGCATTAAATTGTTGATTTGAGGAACTAGTATTTGGTTCGATTGGTAAGATGATTGATAAATTTTTGCCTATTTTTGTAAAAAATTCCTTTTTTTTTCCTCTAATATTAATCTTTTTAATTGGCTCAGATAATGACAACTCAAGATCATCTAATGATTTTTTTTCAAAGTTAGGATATTCAGTATTAAGCATTGATCCTCTTGTTTTCTTTATCTAAAAAAATAAAATCAGAAACTGTTACGTTGATATTTTTACTTTCCATAGGAACAAAAAGTTTTTGGCCTTTCATTTTTTTCCCACCTTTAACAACTGCTAGAGCGATTGATTTATTTAAATTAGGGCTAAAATAGCTTGACGTTACATGTCCAATCATTTCTACAGGTTTTTTACCTAATTCAGAAACTATCTGAGCTCCTTCTTCTAATATTTCATTAGGATTATCTGTAAGCAATCCAACAAGCTGTTTTCTATCCTCTCTTATAGTATCACTTCTATAAAGTGATCTTTTGCCAATAAAATCATATTTTTTTTTGCTTACTATCCAATCCATCTGAAGATCAATTGGAGTCATAGTTCCATCCGTATCTTGACCAACAATAATAAAACCTTTTTCTGCCCTTAACAAATGCATTGTTTCTGTTCCATAAGGAGTAATTTTATACTCTTCCCCTGCTATTATACAGCTTTCCCATAACGATTTACCATATTTCGATTCGATATTAATTTCATAGCTAAGCTCTCCAGTAAAACTTATTCTCATTATCCTACATTCGGCATTGTCAATTTTTGCACTTTGATAAGACATATGAGGAAAAGCCTCATCACTAAAATCTTTATCGGGAAATAGTTTTTTTAATATTTTTTTTGAATTTGGACCGCATATACTTGCTGTTGAATAGTGATCAGTAACAGAGGTTAAGTAAACATCTAACTCTGGCCATTCTGTTTGTAAATAATCTTCAAGTTTAGAAAGTACATTAGCTGCACCACCAGTTGTAGTGGTCATTAAATAATGATTTTCACCTAACCTTGTGGTAACTCCATCGTCGTAGACCATACCATCTTCATTCAACATTAAGCCATATCGGCATTTTCCAATTCCTAATTTTGACCAAGCGTTAGTATAAACTCTGTTTAAAAATTCAGAAGCATCTGTTCCCTGTATATCTATTTTTCCAAGTGTAGAAGCATCTAAAATTCCAGCACTATCTCTCGCGGCTTTACTCTCTCTTTGAACAGCTTCGTGAAGATTTTCATCATTTAAAGGGTAATACCAGGCCCTTTTCCATTGTCCTACATTTTCAAATTTCGCATTGTGTTTAATATGCCATTCATGAATTGGAGTCTTTCTTATAACTTCAAAAAATTTTCCAACATTTCTTCCTACTAATGCCCCAAAAGTTAATGGTGTAAATGGAGGTCTAAAAGTAGTAGTACCCAAAGCACCCATTTTTACTCCTGCAGTGTCAGCAATAATACCTAAAGCATGCATATTAGATAATTTGCCTTGATCTGTAGCCATACCAGTAGTTGTATATCTTTTTACATGTTCAATGGATTTGAAACCTTCTCTTAGTGCTAGTTTTATATCTTTTGCCGTAGAATCGTTTTGAAAATCTATAAAAGATTTAGTTTTGCCTTCTGAAATAGTATTTGGTAATAGCCATATATTTTTTTTCTCAAATTCTTTTGAACCTAAAACTGATAATTTATCAAAATCTGTTTCATTAACATTTAGAAATTTTTTAATTTTATTATTTGTATTTTTAATTATTTCTTCTAATTCAAAGTCACCATTGCACGATCCAACATTAATTTGATTTTCATTTTTTTCATTCGGAACAAATACTTGATCAATTTCTCTAAAATCTAATTTTCCACCTGATTGTGTATGCATATGGACCATTGGTGTCCAACCCCCACTTATCGCTAAGCAATCACATTCAATTTTTTTTATATTTCCCGTAACATTTGATCCATCTTCTGATAAATCCATAATTTCTACTGAATTTACCTTTCTATAACCAATCGTATTTACCACTGTGGAGTTCCAAAATATTTGAATTCCTAGCTCTTCAGCATTTTTAACAATATTCGATGTAGATTTTTTTCTAATATCAATAATTTTTACTGATATTCCTTTTTCAAACAAAGAAAGTGCAGTTTCATATGCGCTATCATTATTTGTAAAAATAATATTTTTTAATCCACTAGATACACCATAAAAATCTAAATATTTTTTAACAGAGTTGGCAAGTATTATTCCCGGTCTATCATTGTTGTTAAATACAAGCGGTCTTTCTATTGCTCCTGTGGCTACAATTACTTTATTTGATCTTATTTTCCATAATCTTTGTCTTATACTGTCATTCTTTTTATTCAATGGTAAATGATCTGATATATTTTCTTTTGCTAAAAGGTAATTATAACTATGATAAGCAGCCAAACTTGTTCTTGTTTTTATTGTTAAATTATCTATTTTTTCTAATTCAGAGATCTCATTCAATAGCCATTCGCTTGATTTTTTATTGTCTATGAGAAAATTCTTGTTATTTTGATAAATTGTTGATCCTCCCAGTACATTTTTATCGTCAATCAATATTGTCTTTAGATTATTTTTAGCAGCTATTTTTGCTGAGATAATTCCAGAAATTCCACCTCCTATAACTAACACGTCGCAATGTTCATGCTTATGATCATATATATCTGGATCTGGTACGGTAGGTGACTTCCCAAGGCCAGCAGACATTCTTATTAATGGTTCATAGACTTTTTTCCAAAAACTTTTAGGCCACATAAAAGTTTTATAATAAAATCCTGCTGGAATAAATGGTGATATAAAATTATTAATGCCTCCTACATCAAAGTTAAGACTTGGCCAACAATTTTGACTAGATGCTTTCAATCCTTCATAAAGCTCTATTTCTGTAGCTCTTACATTAGGTTCTGTTAAATTAGTATTATCATTTATTTGGCATATTGCGTTTGGTTCCTCAGAGCCACACGACATTATACCTCTAGGGCGGTGATACTTAAAACTTCTACCAACTAAATGAATGCCATTTGAAAGAAGTGCAGAAGCTAGAGTGTCACCTTCATAACCATGATATAACTTTCCATCAAAAGTAAAAGAAACTGTTTTTGTTTGATCAACAAATTTTGTTTTGCTAATTCTATATTTTGTCATTTAAATTACAGGAGGTTTTTCACCCATTTTATAAACTGCATGTATTTTGTCATTTGAAGTGTCTCTAACCATATTAAACCATTTTCTACATCCATGAGCATGGTTCCACCTTTCAAACTGAACACCTTTAATATTCTTTCTCATAAATAAATATTCTGCCCATTCATCATCACTTAACTCTGTAGGTTGTTTGGGTCTTACAATGTGTGCTTCACCACCACACGAAAACTCACTTTGGTCTCTTTCTCCACAATATGGGCAATTTATTATAAACATTAGTGTGCTACGGCTGCTGCGCCATGTTCATCAACAAGATCTCCACTTACAAATCTGTTTAGATTAAATGCTGCATTTAATTTATGTGGCTCATCATTAGCAATTGTGTAAGCAAATAAATCGCCAGATCCAGGTGTTGCTTTAAATCCTCCTGTGCCCCAACCACAGTTAAAATAAAGACCTTTTATATTAGTTTTACTAATGATGGGACTTGCATCTGGGCAAATATCAACAATACCACCCCATTGTCTTAGCATCTTCATTCTACTAAAAATAGGGTACAGCTCTAATATAGCTTTTAAGGTACCTTCTACCACATCATGACTTCCTCTTTGTGTATATGAAATGTAAGCATCTGTTCCAGCTCCAATTACTAATTCTCCTTTATCAGATTGACTAACATAAGCATGAACAGCGTTAGACATTACAACAGTATCTATTATTGGTTTGACTGGTTCTGAAACTAATGCTTGTAATGGTTTACTTTCAAGTGGTAATTTCAAGCCAGCCATATTTGCAATTACACTTGAATGACCTGCGGCTACTACACCGATTTTTTTTGTTTTGATAAATCCTTTTGTAGTTTCAATCCCTTCTACTTGGTCTCTATTTCTTTTTATTCCTTTAACTTCACAATTCTGAATTATGTCTACCCCCATTTCATCCGCACCTCTTGCATAACCCCATGCAACTGCATCATGTCTTGCAGTTCCAGCTCTTCTTTGTAGAGTTCCACCAAGCACAGGATATCTTATATCTGGAGAAGTATTTATTATTGGACAGAATTCTTTAACTTCCTTTGTGTCTAACCAAATAGCATCAATTCCATTTAACCTATTTGCATGAGTTCTTCTCTTTAAATCTCTAACGTCTTGCAGATTATGTGCTAAATTCATAACTCCACGTTGACTAAACATTATGTTGTAATTTAATTCTTGAGATAAATTTTCCCAAAGTTTTAAAGCATGGTCATACAATCCAGCACTAGCATCCCATAAATAATTTGATCTTATGATTGTTGTATTTCTTCCAGTGTTTCCTCCACCAATCCAACCTTTTTCTAAAACTGCAATATTTTTCATGTTATGTTTTTTTGCAAGATAGTATGCTGTGGCTAACCCATGCCCACCACCTCCAACAATTACTGCATCATATTCTTTTTTAGGTTCAGGATTGCCCCAAGCTTGCTTCCAGTTTTGATGCTGCGAAAAAGCATTTTTTATTAGTGAAAAAATAGAGTATTTGTTTTTCATATTTGCAAGAAATTACTTGATTAATATTGAATATTCAATGATTTCAAGTTACACATGTATTAACGGAAGAGTGGGTGAGTTGGCTTAAACCAGCAGTTTGCTAAATTGCCGAAGGAGCAATCCTTCCAAGGGTTCGAATCCCTTCTCTTCCGCCATTTAATACAGGTTCTGATTTTTGAAGAAATCTTTTAGATAAATTGGCTTTTGAGACAAAATGTACCTGTAAACATTGTAATTTTCTAAAACTCTTTGTACGTAATTTCTAGTTTCTTTAAATTTAATAAGCTCAACCCAAACAACATAATCAACCTGTTTTTTTTGAGGATCCTTATTAATTTTTTTCCAATATTTTACTCTCTTAGGTCCAGCATTATATGCAGCAGTCGCAAATGGGTAGGACCCTTTATACTGATTAATTAAACCCGCAATATAATGTGATCCTAAATTAATATTATATTCAGGGTCAGTTGTTAATTTAGACTTCGAGTATCCCAACTTTGCTTGTTTTGATACAGTCTTGGCCGTATAAGGCATAAGTTGCATTAATCCTTGAGCGCCAACTCTACTCCTAGCAGAGGTATCAAATTCACTTTCTTGTCTGATAATAGATAAAATTAATGCTGGATCAGGAATCTTTCTTCCACCTACAAATTTTGGTACACTCATTATTGGATAATTAAATTGGTTATGAAATCTTTTTTGGTATGAAGCGATTTTAGAAACTTGTATAGCAAAATCAAAACGTGATATATCAGATGCTAATTTAGCAGCTAAAGCCTCACTACCTTTTTCTACATTGTCATTTGCTAAAAATCTTAATATGTGTTTTGTGTATTTATCTTTATTTAAATAATCAAGTAAATCTACAATTGCGACAAGTTTTTTTGAGTAAAACTCCTGTTCATAGTCGTCCTCTATATACATCAATTTGTCTAGCTCAAATTTCTCTTGAGGTTTCACTTTCATGTGTGAGAGTTGACCATAATATGTTGTTAAATATTTTGATCCTTCAATGAACCATTTATTTGAATTTTCTATATCTCCAATTTTTTCATAAGTTTTACCTAGCCAATATGCGCCTCTAGACAAGCTTATTGGATAACTGACATTATTATAAAAATTTAAAAAG
>CACJFS010000024.1 GCA_902592715.1 uncultured Pelagibacteraceae bacterium | reverse complement strand
TTTTAGAACAAAAAAATTAATTATTAATAATTTAGAAAAATCAAAAATCTTAATTAAATATGACAAAAATAAATTTGCACAAAATGTACTTGGAAATTATGGAAGAATTTTAGCTGAATACCCTTTTTTAAAAGATTTTAGGTATAACAAATTAGAAAAATATATTGAAGTTGATGGGAAAGAAAATTTAGAAAAGATAAAAAATGGAAAAAAACCAGTAGTATTTATTTCGGGTCATTTCAATAACTTTGAGTTGATGGCAATGCAAATAGAAAAATCAGGGATTAATTTAGCAACAATATATAGACCCTTAAATAATATTTTTTTAAATAAAAATATGGAACATATTAGAACAAATTATATTTGTAAAAATCAAATAAAAAAAGGAAGGTCAGGAACAAGGCAAATATTGGAAAATCTTAAGAAAAGTAACTCAATTGCATTAATGATTGATCAAAGGGTTACTGAAGGGATTAGAATAAATTTCTTTGGAGATTTAGCGTCTACCACAACGATACCTGCACAAATTATCAAGAAATATAAATGTGATTTAGTTCCAATTTATATAGAGAGAACTAAGAAACACTTTTTCAAAATGTATGTCTCGCAGCCAATTGTTATAAATTCAGAAAAATCCAATGAAGAAATTTCTATACATTTAAATAAAATATTAGAAAAAATGATATTAAAAAACCCAGACCAGTGGATTTGGACCCACGATAGGTGGAGAAAATAATTATAATTTAGTTACTTTCTTTTTTGACAGAAGCCTCCACATAAGAAAAATAAGCTTCTTGTTCATCAACATTCCAATAATTTAATTTTTCTAAAGGAATTTTCTTTCCAGAAATTGCACATATCACGTGGTCACCCTCTTCCATTATTTCAAAATTATTTGGAAGATATTTTAATTTTGCTAACTTGTTCATGATATTTAGGATATATATTTGAATATATGAAAATTGCAATTCTTGGAAATGGTGGAAGAGAGCACGCTATAGCTGATCAATTATCAAAATCTCCAAAACTTAACAAACTATATTGCTTACCAGGTAATGCTGGAACTGAACTTATTGCTGAGAATGTAAAGCTTGATATTTATGACTTTAATAAACTTGGAAAATTTGTTGATGAGTATAAAATAGATTTAGTAATTGTAGGCCCAGAGAAACCTCTCGTTGATGGGGTTGTTGACTTTCTTACAAATAAAGGAATAAAGGTATTTGGGCCCAACAAAATTTCTTCACAACTTGAAGGTTCTAAAATATTTACTAAAAAAATATGTGAAAAATATAAAATTCCAACAGCACAATTTGGCGTTTTTAATTCTGTTAAGGATGCACACAAATATTTGGAAAAATCAAATAAGCCAATTGTCGTTAAAGCAGATGGTTTAGCAGCAGGTAAAGGTGTTTATATTTGTGTGGATACAGAAAGTGCAAAAAATGCAGTAGTTGAAATTTTTAATGGAAAATTTGGTACAGCAAATCAGGTTCTTATAGAGGAATTCATGCAAGGTGAAGAGATGAGCTATTTTGTAATATCTGATGGAAAAACATTTAGAAAATTTAATACTGCTCAAGACCACAAAAGAGTTGGCGAAGGTGATAAAGGTAAAAACACTGGTGGTATGGGAGCATATTCTCCCTCAGGACTTATAAACAAAGAATTGGATTTAAAAATTATTGAAACTGTCATTAAACCAACTTTTGAAGCAATTAAGGATATGGACGAAACATACAAGGGATTTTTGTATGTTGGACTTATGATTAGGGATAATAATCCATATCTAGTTGAATATAATGTAAGAATGGGAGATCCAGAATGTCAAACAATTTTACCATTATTAGACACAGATCTGCTTGAATTAATGCTATCTTGCTGTGAAGGAAACTTAAAAAATCAACCAATAAACTGGAGAGATAAAAAAAGTATGTGCATCGTGCTGTGCTCAAATGGATATCCCGATACTTATAAAAAAAACATAGAAATTCCTAACTTAGATAAAATTACAAGTAATAATAATACTCTTATTTATCATGCTGGTACTGAGATGATTGATAACAAAGTTTATGCAACAGGAGGGCGTGTGCTAAATTTTGTAAGTATTTCTGATGATTTAAAGAAATCGAGAGAGTCGGTTATACATGAAATTGAAAATTTAAATTGGGAAAATGGTTTTTATAGAAAAGATATCGGTTTTAGAATTATAGATAAATGAGAATTATTTCAGGGGAGCTCAAAGGAAAAAAATTAACAGTTCCATTAGATAAATCTACAAGACCATTAAAAGATATGGTGAGGGAGTCAATTTTCAATATCTTAGATCACTCAAACAAAGTATCTACAAAAATCTATAATTCAAAAGTTTTAGATTTATTTTCTGGTACTGGATCTTTTGGAATTGAGTGTTTGTCGAGAGGTGCAGCAGAAGTAATTTTTTTTGAAAATTACTATAATTCATTAAAAATTCTTAAACAGAATATCTTTAACCTAAAATTAGAAAACAGAAGTATAGTATTTGATTATAGTGCTTATAATTTAAAAGAGGTAAACTTAGAGGATAGGATATTCAATATAATATTTTTAGATCCTCCTTTTAAAGATAGAAAAATAAAAAGTTTAATAGACCAAATAAAGAAACTTAAGGTTGCTGATGAAAATTCTTTATTAGTAATTCATAGAAATAAGAAATCAGAGGATAACATTTCACAATATCTTAATGTTATAGATGAAAAAAATTATGGTTTATCAAAAATATTTTTTTGTAAATTAATTTAGTTAAGTATTTTTGATGTCTCTGTTTTTATTAGCTCAACTGCTGGTTGATCATAAGGATTTACCTTCATTACTCTTCCAAGTAAAATTGTTTCTAACACAAAAAAAGAAAAAAGCTCTCCTAAAGTTTCTTCACTTCTTTTCAAAACTTCAAAACTTCTAAATGGTATTTTCTTTTTTTTGAAAACTATTTGGGTTGCTTGCCTTTGAGCCTGAATGATTTGACTCAAACTTTTATTTTTTAAAGTCGAAAATTTACCAAATAAATTGCTATTATCTAATTTATTCGTTTTTTCATTTGTAACTCCAAAAAATGTGAAAAAGTTGTTTCTAGGCCCATCTAAGTATAACTGCAGTAAACTATGATTGTCTTTTGGCATAGACGATATGATGGGAAAAATACCTTTATTTTTTTTACCTAAACTCTCAGCTGTTAATTGCTGATACCACTTAAAAAAGTTTTCTGAACTTTCGTCATAATTTAAAATTACAGAATTTTTTTTTCCTTCTGAAACACATCTTGATATAAAACTTACATTGTTAGTTAATGAATTTAAGAAAGTTTTATTTTTAATTAAATTATTAAATCTTTTAAATTTTCCCTCATTTAGGCCCAACAATTGAGCAGGTAACATTCCTACTTCGGACAACACAGAATACCTTCCTCCAATATAGTTTTTATGTTCAATTATTTCTGCTTTTAATTTTTTTGCTAACGAAGTTAAAAAACTAGATTTATTCTCAGTAATCACTATGTTTTTATTTTTATTTTGAGACTTAAGAATTAAATTTAAATTTGACACTGTTTCAAGTGTATTCCCTGATTTAGAAATTATTATATTTACTGATTTGCCATTTGGTTCAAGTTTAATTTGATTATTTAAATTGTTAAAAAATTTTATTTTTTTTTTAACCTTTAATTTTAAAAAATCGTGGATTGCCTCGGCACCTAATATTGAACCACCCATTCCAATTAAATTGATACTTTTGTAATTTTTATATTTCTTAATAATATTTTTTTTAAAACTATATTTATAATCAGCTGTAAATGAATTAAGTAATGAGGAACTCAAATTTAACTCTTTTTTTAAAATTTTATTTATATTTTTTATATTTTTTATATTTTTTTTTAATTGGAAATTTTTAAAAATTATGTTTTTTGAAAACATTTTTTACTTAATTTTTTTTAAAATAGAGCTTTCAATAGATGTTGATTCATCTTTGTTAGAAACACTTACATCATCACTATTCTTGAGTAAATTTTTTATATTTGATTGGTCACTTTCAATATCCTCTGTAGATTTTACATTATCTTCTCCTGGTTTTGGTAATTTATCGAAGTCAGGAGGCATGACTAATGGATTTTTTTTATCTATTAAAAATTCATCACCTTGATCAGATCTTTTTTTTCCTTGCAAAGCCTCTCCTACTGAACCACATGAATATAAAAATAATAAGAGTAATAATAATTTTGAAAATTTAAAGAATTTATTCATTTACTTTTTTATAACTTATTAATTCGGCCAAAATAAGCAAAATAATCCCAATTGTTATAAATATGTCGGCAACATTGAAGATAAACCAATGATATCCATTATAATTTAGGTCAAAAAAGTCTGGGACAGCTCTATAATATATTCTATCAAATAGATTTCCTAATGAGCCTCCTAAAATAACAATTAAGAAATAATACTTTAGCCCTTTTTCCTTAAATAACAGATAAATTATCACAAAATTAATTAGGACAATTAAAATAGTGACTACATTATAAAAATAATCTTGGTCTGAGGATAATAAACCAAAACCTATTCCTTTATTCCAAACTAGGTAAAAATTTAAAAATGAGTTTATGTAAATATCTACTCGTCCAGTTTCTTCTAATATATTTAAGATAAGTATTTTGGATATTCTATCTAATAGGAAAATTGATAATAAAATAAAAATGCTTATTGCAATTTTTTTTATATTTTCATTTTTCATTGAACACTTAAATGTCCGTGTTTTTCACATGTTTTCTTGCTAATTTTCCAACAAACAGGACATTTATCTCCAACAGCTTTTGAACTAGTGATCTCAATTTCTTTTTCTAAATTGCTATCATTTGAGACTAAGGCAGAGGATGTAATACAAATTTCAGAGAAATCATGGTTCTGAGCTAAACTATACATGTCTTTATCTTTGATTTTTATTTGAATATTTGCCTCTAAACTTGAGCCAATAATTTTGTCAGCTCTTTTACTTTCAATACTAATGTTTGCTTCGTCTCTAATCAATTTAAGTTTATCCCACTTACTATTTAATTCTTCATTTTTCCATTGATTTGGAATTTTCACAAATTTTTGTAAATGAATACTTCCATTATTATCTTCCTTATGAATTAAATGATAAATTTCCTCAGTGGTAAATGATAAGATCGGTGCAAACCATTTTAATAAGCACTCTAAAATTACTTTTAGTATCAAAATACAATCAGAACGCTTTTTTGAGTCTTTTGGATCGCAATAAAGAAGATCTTTTCTAATATCAAAATAAAATGCTGAAAGTTCTACAGTACAAAAATTTAATAATTCTTTATATAAATTATGGAAATTATAGGACTTAAAGTATTCATTAAAACTTTCACCAATTACATACAATCTATGTAGCATATACTTTTCTAATTCAGGAATATTATTTAAATCAATTTTATCAAAATCTACTTTTGTATATTCATCTTGAATATTCCCTAAAAGATATCTGAAAGTATTTCTAATTTTTCTGTAAGATTCTGAGTGTTGGTCTAAAATTGAATAATCTATTCTTAAGTCCTCGGCATAATTTGATGAGGCAACCCAAATTCTAAGTATATCAGCACCATATTTTTTTAAAATATCTTCTGGAGCTATCACATTTCCAGTTGATTTTGACATTTTTAGACCTTTTCCATCAACTACAAACCCATGTGATAAAATACTTTCAAATGGTGCTCTGCCTCTTGTTCCACAAGACTCTAGCAATGAGGAGTGAAACCATCCTCTATGTTGATCCGAACCTTCTAGATACATTGAAGCAGGCCATTTTAAATCTTCTCTCTTTTCTAAAACAAAAGAATGAGTTGATCCACTATCAAACCATACTTCTACAATATCACTAGTCTTATCAAAATCTTCTGCTTTATATTTATCTCCAAGCAGTCTCTGAAAATTATCTTCAAACCAACAGTCTGAGCCTTCTTTTTCATAAATTTTTGCAATATTCTCAAAAACTTCTTCGTCTATAAGAATTTCTCCATTTTTTTTTGAAATAAATATTGGAAGTGGAACTCCCCATACCCTCTGTCTAGAGACACACCAATCTGGTCTAGTCTCGATCATAGCTTTAATTCTTTCTTTTCCTTTGCTGGGATAAAAAGTAGTGTCATTAATTGCTTTAAGTGCTTTGTCTCTTAGTTTATGACTTTCCATTGAAATAAACCATTGGGGTGTTGCTCTATGAACTAAAGGAGCTTTAGACCTCCAAGAATGTGGGTAGGAATGTGTTAGTTTGCCATTGTTTAAGAGACTTTTTAGTTCTTTAAGCTTTTCAATAACAATATCGTTTGCTTTGAAAATGTGGGTTCCTTCAAATATGGGTATGTGTTTAGTGTACCTTCCATCATCATCAACTGTTTCAATTGCTTTTATTCCATTATTGATACACAAATTGAAATCATCAGGTCCGTGGCTAGGTGCACAATGAACAATTCCTGTTCCTTGTTCAGTTGTTACAAATCTTGCCTCGAGCATCGGAACATCATAGTGATAGCCAATTTTATGAAATGGATGACTACAAATAGTTCCATCCAATTCTTTTCCTTTAAATTCTTTTAATATCTCAATTTTGTAATCAGTATCTTTTGCAACAGACGCCAATAGTTCTTTTGCAATAACTATTTTTTCATTTTCTAAAATATCATTGTTATCTATTTCGCATAAAACATAATCCAAGCTTTGATTGTAAGCTAATGCTTTGTTAGCTGGTATCGTCCATGGAGTTGTTGTCCAAATAACAACATTCGAACCAATTAGTTCATTGATATTGGATTTTTTAACTGGGAAGGCCGCATAGATTGTATCAGATACATGATCTTGATATTCAACTTCTGCATCTGCCAAGGCTGTTTTTTCAACTGTTGACCATAAAACAGGCTTGTAACCCTTGTACAAACTACCCTCTTTTAAAAATTTTCCAAGTTCTCTTACAATTTGGGCTTCTGCATCAAAACTCATGGTTGAGTAATAGTTTTCCCAATCTCCAATTACTCCTAATCTTTTAAATTGATCTTTATGAATATTAATCCATTTACTTGCAAAATCTCTACATTCTTTTCTAAACTCAATAATAGGTACATCATTTTTATTTTTTTTATTTTTTTTATATTGTTCCTCAATTTTCCATTCAATTGGTAATCCATGACAATCCCATCCCGGCACATAAACTGAGTCTTTACCATCCATTTGGTGAAATTTAATTATTATATCTTTTAGAATTTTATTTAAGGCAGTACCCATATGAATATTTCCATTTGCATATGGAGGTCCATCATGTAAGATAAATTTTTCTTTGCCTTTGCTTTGAGATCTAAGTTTTTCATATAGATTAATCTTATCCCAAAATTTTAAATATTCTGGTTCCTTATTTGGTAGATTTGCTTTCATAGAAAAAGCAGTTTTAGGTAAATTTAAGTGTTCCTTGCTCATTATGTTTTTTTAGCTTTTAAAATATCTTTTTTAATTTGATTTTTTAACTCACTGATACCTTTGAATTTTTTTTCTCCTCTTATAAATTTTAAAAATTCTACAGATAACTTTTTATTATAAAGATTTCCTGAAAAATTAAAAATATTTACCTCTAAAAGTATTTTTTTTTGATTAAATGTGGGTCTATATCCTAAATTAGCAATTCCTTTATAGAATTTTCTTCTATCATTAATTCTTATTTTTACTCCATAAACACCGGGTTTTGCTATAACATAATCATCAATATCTATATTGCAGGTGGGAAATCCAATTTTTTGTCCCATCATTCTACCTCTTTGAACTTTTCCCTCAATACCCCAGTTTCTTTTTAAATAAGTATTTGCTTTTAATAGCTTTCCATCTTCAAGTAACTTTCTAATCACAGTTGATGAAATTATTTTTTTATTTTTCATCAAAGGCACTGGGTTAATTAAAATATAACCAAAATCACTCTCATATTTTTTAAGCTTTGATACATCACCTTCTCTTTTGTGACCAAACCTAAAATTATTACTAACAAAGATAAATTTTGATCTTAATTTTCTTGATAAAATATCTTTTATGAATTTATGGTAATTAATTTTTGAAAATTTTTTGTCGAATTTTTTATTAATTACAAAGTCAACACCAAATTTTTTTAAGTAAATTACCTTTTGATTAAAATTTGATATTCTGTAGTTTTTAATCTTTGTATTAAAAAACATTTTTGGTATAGGATCAAAGGTAACTACTCCTACTTTAGATTTATATTTTGTTTTATATTTTTTAGCTAATTCAAATAATTTTTGATGACCTGAGTGTAAGCCATCAAAATTACCAATCAATATAATTGAATTTTTAAATTTATTTGGAATATTAAAATTGTTAAAAATCTTTAATTTATTCACCATTTTAACTCTTTCTGAAAATAGTTAATATTTGCATTATAATTTTTAAGTACATTTTCAATTGATAATTTTGAAATTTCACGTCTATGTATACCACCTGTAATTAGCAATGAATCAAAATTTTGAATGTTAGCACCTCTTATGTCAGTATTAAGATTGTCACCAATACATAATATTTTTTTATTATTTATATCTGCTGCGATTTCATAAACAGGAGGATGGGGTTTACCAAAGTAAATCACTTCACCATTAATTTCTTCAAAAGATTTTGCAATAGAGCCTGCGCAGTATTCTCTTTTGTCTCCTTTATCAACAATTAAATCAGGGTTTGTGCATATCATTTTTTTATTTGTATGTTTCGATAAAAGTTTTTTATAATAACCTAAGTCATCTTCATATTCTTCAAAAAGACCTGAACATAATAAATAATCTGAGTCATCTATATTAAGCACTTTATTATTCTCAAAAGTTTTAAACAAATCAAAATCTCTTGGTGGTCCTAGGTGAAAAAATTTTTTATTATTGAAATTTTCTAAAAGATACCTTTTTGAGGCTTCTCCAGATGTAAAAACAGTCTTTGAAAAATTATTTAAACCCATTTTTTTTAAAGTATTAATTACAGTTAGATTGGGTCTTGGAGCATTTGTAAGTAATATGAATTTTTTTTCATTGATAGATAATTCTTCTAAAACATTAACGGCATTTTTATAAAGTTTTATTCCATTATGAACTACCCCCCAAATATCAATAAAAAATAGGTTATATTTATTAAAAATTGATTT
>CACJFS010000023.1 GCA_902592715.1 uncultured Pelagibacteraceae bacterium | reverse complement strand
ACAATGATTAGGGTCTCAAATATTGAAGACTCACTTAAATTTTTTTGTAATGGCTTAGGATTAAAAGAAACAAAAAGAATGGAAAATGAAAAAGGAAGATACACACTAGTTTTTCTTGCAGCTCCAAATGATGAAAAAGCAGAAATTGAATTAACATATAACTGGGATGGAGACAATTTAGGTGAAGGATCAAGAAATTTTGGACATTTAGCTTACAGAGTTGATAATATTTATGAGACTTGTCAGAGATTAAAAGATATGGGTTACACAATTAACAGACCTCCTAGAGATGGTCATATGGCTTTTGTTAGATCTCCAGATAAAATATCAGTTGAAATTCTTCAAGAAGGTAACTTAGATCCCATAGAACCTTGGAAATCTATGGAAAATATAGGTACTTGGTAAGCAGGTATTTATGCTTACAAAAATAAGTAGGCTTGTCCTTAAAAAAAAAAATAAGTCAAAAATTGTTTGTTTAACTGCTTATTCAAAAAATATAGCCGAAGAGATTGATAACTACACAGATTTAATACTGGTGGGAGATTCGTTGGGTTCAGTTTTGTATAATTTTGACACTACAAGAAAAGTAAATTTATCAATGATGATTGAGCACTCCAAGAGTGTAAGAAAAGGGGTTAAAAAAAGTCTAATGATTGTAGACATGCCTTTTAATACTTACAAAAATAAATCTCAAGCACTTAAAAATTGTAAAAAAGTAATGAAAGAAACAAAATGTGATGGAATAAAATTAGAAGGTGGCAGAAAAATTATAGAAATTATAAAATATTTAACTCAATTTAAAATTCCTGTAATGGGTCATATAGGTATAACACCACAAACCGTAAGAGGTAAATTTAGATACAAAGGTAAAACAGATTTAGAAAAAAAAAACTTGTTAAAAGATTCTAAGTCCTTAGAAGATGCTGGAGTGTTTGCAATTGTTTTAGAATGTATTGAAAAAAAAGTTTCAAAAGAAATTACAAAATCAATTAATATTCCAACAATAGGGATAGGTTCATCAAATTTTTGTGATGGTCAGATTTTAGTTACAGATGATTTATTGGGTTTAACAAATACGAAAATCAAATTTGTTAAAAAATATACTAATTTGAAAAGTAGTGTAAGAAATACAGTTAAAAAGTTTAAATTAGATGTTAAAAGTGGGTCATACCCCTCAGCTAAATATTCCTACTAAAAATACTTTTTAAATCCTTCGTTAATATTTAAAATTTCTAAATCCACAAGTCCACCAATAATAAGTTGTATTGCAACTAAAAGAATAAATGCTAGACCAATATACACAACCCATAAATGTTTCTGTATATAATTAGCCAAGTAAGTGGCCATTGCTCCAGTAAGGACTACTGATAACAACAAACCAAAAATCATAAACCCAAAGTTACCCTTGGAAGCACCAACAACACCTATAACGTTATCAAAACTAATTGTGATATCTGCAAAGAGCACTTTATACATACCTTTTGCAAATGAAGGTTCTAATGATTTTTTTGTGGGTGATTTTGATTTTTTCTGAATTTGAAAAAGATCTTTTCTCAAATCATTGACTATCCAAATTAAAAGTAACCCTCCCAAAATTTTTATAAAGTAGAATTTGAATAAATATGTTGCAAATACCGCAAATAGAACTTTAAAAACTAGAGCACCAACTACTCCCCAAAAAATTATTTTTTTTCTATTTTTAGGTACAAAATTAGCTGCAATTAAACCAATTATAATAGCATTATCAGCAGCTAAGATTATATCTATAAAGATAATTTGTAGTAAAATAAGGGATTCTTCTATCAAGATGATTATATAATAGTAATTATTTAAAAATTTTCAATAAAACACATGAAATTTTTATTGATTTAATAAATAATACATAATCAGATGTGTTTTTTTAAAAATAAGGAGGATTAATGAAAAATTTAAAAACTTTAATTTCTATTTTATTTTCTGTTTTGTTAACCGCTAACGTAAATGCTGCTGAGAAGTGGGATATGGCTTTAGCTTATGGTGCAAGCAATTTTCATTCAGCTAATGCTGCAGAATTTGCTAAAAACGTTTCAGAAAAAAGTGGAGGTAAATTAACAATTGTAACTCATCCTGGTGGATCATTATTTAAAGGTGGAGAAATCTTTAGAGCTGTTAGAACTGGTCAAGCTCAAATGGGAGAGAGATTTATGTCGGCTCTTGGAAAAGTAGATCCTATTCTTGAGATTGACTCACAACCATTCTTAGCAACATCTTACGATGATGCTATGAAACTTTACCAAGCATCGAAACCAGCAATCATAGAAAGCTTAAGCCAAAAAGGATTGGTATTTTTGTATGCTGTGCCATGGCCCGCACAAGGTTTGTATAGTAAAAACGAGATTAATAGTGTTTCAGATTTACAAGGTTTAAAATTTAGAGCTTATAATTCAGCAACAATTAGAATTGCTGAACTTACTGGTATGGCTCCAACAAAAATTGAAGCTGCAGAAATAAGCCAAGCATTTTCAACAGGGGCAGTTGAGAGTATGATTACTTCACCAACTACTGGAAAAAATAGTAAAATTTGGGAGAACGGAGTAAAATATTTCTATGATATAGCTGCTTGGTTCCCAAAAAATATGGTAGTTGCGCATAGAGGATCTTGGAACAAACTAGATGCAGACACTCAAAAACTAATAATGAAAGAAGCAACTGCTGCAGAAGAAAAAGGTTGGATGCTTTCTAGAGTTGGAAATATTGAGGATAAAAAAGCTTTAGCTGCTGCGGGTATGACTGTAGGCAAAGTAAACGCTGATTTAGAAAAACATTTCCAAAAAGTTGGAAAAAAAATGGCAAAGGAATGGAAGAAAAAGGCTGGCAAAACAGGAGCTAGCGTACTTGCTGCTTACAAATAAAATTAATATAATGAGAAAGGCCGTTTAAAAAAACGGCCTTTTTTATGTTACAAAAAATTAATAAATCTCTAAATAATCTTTATAATTTCTCAGGGTATATCGCTGCGTTTTTTTTAATTTTGATAGCAGTTTTTATTTTAACTGGAATTGCCTCAAGAATGTTTGGTTTTTATATAAGAGGTTTAGCTGAGTATTCTGGTTACTGTATGGCAGCTTCCTCATTTTTTGCACTTTCATACACTTTTGTAAATGGAGGCCATATAAGGATTACATTATTTTTAGAAAAAGCTACTGATCTTAGAAAAAAGTTTCTAGAAATTTGGAGTTTAATCATTGCATCTATTTTTTCAGGATATATGGCCTTTTATTTTCTTAAAATGTTAAAGATATCTTATGATTTTCAAGAAAGAAGTGAAGGTGCCGACGAAATTTTAATTTGGATACCTCAATCAAGTGTAGCAATTGGCTCATTATTATTTTTTATATGTGTCTTTCATCAATTAATTTTAAGAATAGTTAATAAGTATGATTGAAATTTTATTAGCATTTTTTTTTATTAGCGTTTTACTATTTTTTTTAGGATCTGGGATATGGGTAGCCATCAGTATGGTTGGAGTATCTTCAATAGGTATGATTTTGTTTACTTCTAGACCAGTAGGTGATGCGATGGCTACAACTATATGGGGAGCTTCATCATCCTGGACACTAACAGCATTACCATTATTTGTGTGGATGGGTGAAATTCTTTTTAGAACTAAATTATCAGAAAATTTATTTGAAGGATTGGCACCCTGGCTTCAGAAGTTACCAGGAGGTTTGATACACGTTAATGTTGTTGGTTGTGCCTTGTTTGCCGCTATCTCCGGATCATCTGCTGCAACAGTTGCTACAGTTGGAAAAATGTCAATTCCAGAACTAAGAAAAAGAAAATATCCTGAAAAAATCTTGCTTGGAAGTTTGGCAGGCTCAGGAACTTTAGGTCTTTTAATTCCACCCTCAATAATTTTAATTATTTATGGTGTGACTGTTCAAGAATCAATTGCAAAACTGTTTATAGCTGGAATAATTCCAGGGATAATGATTGCTCTGATCTTTATGGGCTATGTAATTGTTTGGTCTTTATTAAATAAAAATAAAATGCCAACTAACTATGAAAATTTTTCATTTTTAAATAAACTAAGTAAATCCAAACAATTAATTCCAGTAATTTTATTAATACTTGGCGTGATTGGTTCAATATATACTGGAATAGCAACAGCAACTGAGGCTGCATCTTTAGGTGTTGTTGGTGCTTTAATTCTCTCTTATTTTCAAAAGAGCTTAACTTTAAAAACATTTAAAGACTCCTTGTTAGGAGCAACTAAAACCTCGTGTATGATTGCATTTATTTTAGCTGGGGCAACTTTCTTGTCACTTGCTATGGGATTTACAGGTTTGCCTAGAAATCTAGCGTTGTGGATACAGAATATGGAGTTATCACCATATGTATTAATATTTGTATTAATGATTTTTTACATAATTCTTGGGATGTTTCTTGATGGGATTTCTGCAGTTGTTCTAACAATGGCAATAATTGAACCAATGATAAGGCAGGCAGGCTTTGATATGATTTGGTTTGGAATATTTTTAGTTATAGTTGTAGAAATGGCTCAAATTACACCACCTGTTGGTTTTAATCTATTTGTTCTTCAAGGAATGGCAAATAAAGATATGGGATTTATAGCAAAGAGTGCTTTTCCATTATTTTTATTAATGATTTTTGCAGTTCTATTGATTGTACTATTCCCTCAAATCGCTTTATGGATGCCCGAACAGATGATTCAAAATATCAATTAGTATTTTGATTTTTTTGTTCCTTCAATAATTTCTTTTAGCTCTTGATACTCTTCACAATTACAGCTTTTCAAAATTTCCAATCTTTCTTTTGCTAAATCAATTCTGTTGGTTACAACATATAATTCACCAAGGTATTCATTTATACCAACGTGCTTTGGATCGACTTGCAAACCTAGCAAATAATATTTTTCTCCTGCTTCAAAGTCTCCAAGTTTTCTAGTTGTAAAGCCTAGGTAGTTTAGTGTATCAGCTTGTAAGGGCTTTTCTTTGTCGAGTTTCAATAAAATTTTTTGAGCTTTTTCGTATCTTTTTAATGCTTTATCCATTTTATTTTTGGATTCATATTTCTTAGCGGCTTCAATTATTTTTACAGCATTTTTATAGCTCGGTTTTTTATCTGATGAACTTGTTCCAGCAGCAAAAGTTTCAACAGTTAAAAAAAAGAATATAAAAAGAGTAAATAGTTTTTTAATCATAATTATATAAATTTTTTCATTTTATTTAGAGGCTTTAATTCTAAATTATTTTTTATCAAGTTTTCTTTTACCTGTTTTGCGGTCGAAAGAGAACTCGCATTATCTCCATGTATGCAAATTGAATCGATTTCACAAGGTATTTGTTTTCCACTGTGACAATTAAGAGTTTGGTTTTTTACCATATTGAATACATGTTCTTTAGCTCGCTCAGGATCGGTTATTAGGGCGTGATCCTTACTTCTTGACACAAGCGTTCCATCGTCTTCATAATTTCTATCTGCAAAAATTTCACATGCGATTTTCATATTTAATTTTTTAGCTGCAATTTCCATTTTTGAACCTGTTGGTACTAAATAAATTATATCTTTATCAATACTATAAATAGTTTTTGCTAAAATTGTTGCTAGTTCAAGGTCCTCACAGGCCATATTATTCAAGGCTCCATGTGGTTTAATATGAGATACCTTTTCATCTAATTTAATGGCAATATTTTGCAATATTTCATATTGATCTATTAAAAGTTTAGAAATCTCATCAGCACCAAGATTAATCCGTTTTCTTCCGAAGTTTTCTGGATCATTGAAAGATGGATGTGCACCAATACTTACATTATTTTGCTTTGAAATCTCTACAACTTCTCTCATAGTTTCCTCATCGCCTGCGTGGTACCCACAAGCAACATTTGCAGAATTTACTATTTTGAGTAAATCGGGATCATTCTCATTTGAATGATGCTTTGATTTTTCACCTAAATCACAATTTAAATTAATTTCCATACTATAAAGCTTAAAGTATAACATGACATGATTAAAAATATATCAAATCTTGGTGACGCAGCATTGTACTGTGACTTTGGTACTGAGGTAAATAAAGCAATAAACAGAAATGTTATAAATTATTTTAATAATTTAAGAGATAGTAATTTTTTAGGTATTACAAATATTACACCAAGTTATAATAAACTAGTAATTAGTTTTGATTTAAAAATTACGAGTTTTACTAAATTAAAAAAACAAGTTGAAAATCTAGAGTTAAAAAAAAAAAATAATTCAAAAAATAATCTAATTAAAATCCCAGTTTGTTGTACGGAGGAATTTGCATTAGATATAAAACGTTTACAAAAATTATTAAAAATAAATGAAGCAAAAATTTATGAAACATTTTTTTCAAAAAATTATTATTGTTATATGACAGGTTTTATTGCGGGAATGCCATTCTTAGGAGATATGGATAAATCTCTTTTTGCAAAGCGTTTAGAAACACCACGAGTTAAGGTCCCAAAAAATTCTATAGGTATAACAGAGCAGTTTTGTAATATTTATACTTTTGAAAGTCCAGGTGGTTGGAATATAATTGGCAAAACTCCAGTTGATATTTTTGATAATAAAAAAAATACTGAACCAAATCTAATCAACCCAGGTGATACAATATCATTTTATCCAATTTCTAAACTAGAGTATGAAAAAAAATATGAATAAAAACTATTTTGAGGTATTGCGACCAGGAATCAATTCTACATTTCAAGACAATGGTAGAAATAACTTTTATCACATAGGCATACCTTTCAGTGGAGCAATGGATAATAGGAATTTTTTATTAGCAAATACCATTTCTAACAATGGAATAAATAACCCGGTGCTAGAATTTGCATATCAAGGTCCAAAATTAAAATATATAGGAGAAAATATCTCCATCAATGTTACTGGAGATGTTAATTTTAAAATTATAAGAAAAAACAAAAATTTAGAATTTAGTTGTTACGAAAATATTGTTTTAGAAAATAATGATTGCTTAGATATACTTTCTACCAATCGATCAGTATATGGCTATTTATCTATTGGAGGTACATTTGAGGTAGATTATTATTTAAACAGCTGTTCTACAAATACTAAGGCTAAAATTGGCGCAAATAGTGGAGAAAAACTTGAGAAAGGACAAATAATTCAATTAAAAAATATAAAAAAAATCCTGCCAAAAAATAAAATAGAATACCTAAATCCAAAAATTGAAAATATTAGAATAATAAAAGGACCTCATTTTGATTATTTTTCAAAGGATGCAATAGATTTATTTTTTAGTAATGAATTTAATGTGACAAAATTAAGTGACCGTATGGGAATAAGACTTAAAGGACCTAAGATTAGTAATATTAAAAATACAAATATAAAGTCAGAAGGGTTAGTGAAGGGTGTTATCCAAATCACTGCAGATGGGGATCCAATAATTATGCTATCTGATCATGGAACTATAGGGGGTTACCCTAAGATTGCAGTTGTAATAAGTGCTGATTATGACAAACTAGTACAAATACCTCCAGGATCAAAAATTAAATTCAAAGAAATTAATTTAAAAGATGCAGAAACTATTTTTAAGTTGTATGAGATGGAAACTCAAAATTTGATTTCCAATATTAAATGAATTTTCTTTCAAAGATACCAGGTCCATTATTAATCTTTTTTGGCGCATTTTGTCTAAGTTTTGGTGGGTTGATTGTTAAATCATTTGAAGGATCAACTTTATGGCAAATCTTATTTTGGAGACAGGTTTTTTTTATAATTGTTGTAACTATTTTTTTAATTGTAACTTACAAAAGAGAGGTATTTAAAAAAATTTATGTATCAGGAATTCCTGGCTTAATTGGTGGAATTATATTGGGTATTGGATTTAGCAGTTATGTCTTTGCTATGTACAATACTACAGTTGCAAATACAAATTTCATAATACAAACACAAACAATTTTCTTAGCAATATTTGGATATTTTTTTTTGAAAGAAAAAATTTCAAAAATTACTTTAGCTTCTATTATTTTAGCAATTTCTGGATTAATTTTAATGCTAGGAAATACTCTATCAAGTGGACAAATGTCTGGAAATATTGTTGCCTTTGTTATGCCTATTACCTTTGCAACTCTAATTTTAATTGTAAGAAGATATCCTCATGTGGATATGGTACCCCTACAATTAATCGCAGGAATAGTTGCAATGATAATAGGTTTTTTAGCTTCAACAAAAATTTCTATATCAATAAATGATATGTTTTTGGCATTTTTGTCTGGGACATTTCAAATAGGACTTGGCTTTATATTAATAACAATAGGTGCGAGAAAAACTCTATCAGCTATGGTTGGCATAATAATGCTTACAGAGGCAATACTTGGTCCTCTTTGGGCTTGGCTATTTGTAAATGAAAACCCTTCATTCTACGTATTAATAGGAGGAAGTATTATAATTTTTGCAGTTTTTCTACAATTTGTCTCATCCTTTATAAAAGAAAATAAATATAATCCTCAATAATGAAATTAGCTATTATAGGCTCTGGTATATCAGGTCTAAGTGCAGCGTATAGTTTATCTAAAAAATATAAAGTGGATCTATTTGAGAAAGAAGATCATTTTGGAGGTCATTCTCATACTATTGATGTAAATGTTGAAGATAATATAGTCCCTGTTGATATAGGCTTTATTGTATTTAATAAAAAAACCTATCCAAATTTAATAAATTTTTTTCAAGAAAATGATATTGCTATAGAAGAAAGCAATATGTCATTCTCAGTATCTGTTAGAGACTCAAATATAGAATATTGTGGAAAAGGTATTTCTGGAATTTTTAGTAATAAATCAAATTTGTTAAATATAAAATTTTTGAAGATGTTTTTTACTATAATTAGTTTTTATAAACAAAGTGAAAACCAAGATCCAATTAACGAAAATATTACTTTAGGCAGTTATTTAGACAATTTAAAATTGTCAGAGTATTTTATCAAATTCCATATAATTCCTATGGTATCAGCTATATGGTCAATGCCCCCTTACGAGGCAAAACAAATGCCATTAAAATTTTTTTTTAAATTTTTTCAAAATCATGGATTATTTAAATTAAAAGATCGACCGCAATGGTTCACAGTTTCTAAAAGAAGTAGAACATATGTAGATAAAATTCTAAGTAAAATCAGTGGTGAATATTATAAAAATTACAATATTAATAAAATTAAAAGAATTGGATCAG
>CACJFS010000022.1 GCA_902592715.1 uncultured Pelagibacteraceae bacterium | reverse complement strand
AAAGGATGAGGAAAGAATAGAAAAATTAAGAGCAAAAGACTTAAAATTATTTTTGAGAAAAGAACAAGCTCTCTTAAGAAAAGAGCAATCTGAGAGACAAAAGAAATTTTTACAAGAATTAAGGATACAAAAACAGATTGAAAGATTTAGAATTAGAGAAGTAAAAGAATTAGAAAAACTTGAGAAAATTTCCTTAAAAGAAAAAAGAGAAGATTATGGAGAATTACAGCAAAGAATAGAAAATTTAAAAAATAAGTACAGACTTATAAGAGACCAAAAAATTAGAGAGAGAGTTGAGGCTCTTGGTGTAAAGACAGATGAGACTGATGATAGATCGGCTCTCATTCAAAAAGAGAGGGAATATAATTTAGCAAGACAGAAAATTGAGTTTGCTTTAGAAAGTTTTTATAGGAGTGCCAACAGTTTAGTTTTTCAATTAAATAAAAGATATATCACGAGACACATGTCTATTTTTAGGTGTATAGACAAAAGGTTTGAGACAGGAGAAATATTTATTAAATGGGACGAGTCCTCTGATGATGAGTGGTTAATTTTAATATATATAAAGGATAATTCACCTGATAAAGGAATAATAATAGAAGATAAGACAAATGAGGAAAAAAATATGTCTCATGAATTTAAAGCCAATGAAATATTTAAAGCTTCAGACTTGATGGTAGACTCTCTTACTCAGCTTATTTCAAAGAAAAGGCAAAAACAGCAGTAAGCGATTTTTACTCATTTACGTAAACTGAAACTCCTCTAGAATTAATGTCCACATCAAATTTTTTATGAAGAGGGGGGAAAGCTCTTTGTGAACAATCAAGTCTATCACATGTTCTGCATGACACTCCAATAGGTAATTCTGACTTTTTGTCACTAAGATCTAAATTTTCAGTGTATACAAATTCTTTTGCATATTTTGCTTCACAACCAAGACCTATAGACAACATACTTTTTTTTTGTCCATATCTTCCAACACCCTTTTCTACTGTTTTAGCTATGCAAACATATTTCTCTCCATTAGTCATTTTGCTAACTGCTGCTTGAATAACACCTGGTCTTGAAAAAGCTGAGTAGACATTCCATCTTGGACAAGCTCCCCCATATCTTGGTATCTCTATACCTGATAATGAGAATCTTTTTGAAATATTTCCAGCAACATCTACTCTTAAAAAATGAAAAGGTATTCCAGGAAGTTTTGGATCTTGTAAACATGTTACTCTATGCGCTACTTGTTCAAAAGAAGTAGCAAATGTGTTTTGTAAAAGTTCTAAATCATATTTTAATTCTTTACATTCTTTATGAAAAAGAGAGTACGGCATTAATATTGCAGCTCCACAATAATTTAAAAGTGCGACTCTAGTTAATTTTTTTGACTCTTCAGTTGGAAAATTAAATGTAGCAAGGTATTCATCAATTTCTTTTGTGGCACCTTCTTGTGAAATTTGTGCTGCAGCAAAAAGTTTTTTAGTTTCAAGAGAAAGATAGTCAGATAATAATAATTCTTTATCTTTTACTTTATATATTTTTGAAAATGGTTTTCCTTCTTTAGGTATTACATCCTTTACAGTTATACCATATTCATCTTTTAAAAACTCACATAGTGCAATATATCTTGTTCTATTATTTTGTTTTACTTTATCAAATATCTGATTTGCAAATTCTTCTAATTTTGGAAAAAAATTTTTATTTTCTTGTAAAAAATCTGAAATTACTTCTCCAGGAAACGCGTTTTTTCTCCCATCAATAATTTTGCCTGAAATATTTTCCAATTTATTAAAAATTTCATGATCTTTTTGTTTGAAGTTGTCACCTAGTTTAATTAAAGCTTTAGCAATTTTGGGATTTGTATTAACTAAATCTTTTACTTCTGGTCCAAGAATATCAAGATCCTCAAAAAGTTCATCACCCAATAATTCAGAAATATTATTTTCAAGATTTATGTCAGTTTTACTTGTAAGATCTGATAGCTCTATTTTAAGTTTATCACAAACCCTTAAAAGTAAGTCTCCATCAATTTTTCTTTTTCCGCTCTCTATTAGATTTAAATAGCTTGGTGAAATAGACATTTCTTCAGCTAATTTGTTAGCTTGAATTCCTAGTTGCCTTCTAAAAGCTTTGATTTTTGGACCAATTTTTGTATCAATTTGACTCATTTTATAATTTGTAAATTTTGTAAATTTAAATTTACACAAAATTATTCAATTTTACAAGCAAAATCAATTTAATTGTAGATTTTGTAAATATTGTAAATTATAAAGTTTACATGGAAAAAAACAAAATTAACAATATCGAAAATAACTACCAAATTACTAATAAAGAAGAGCATTCTGAGCACAAGTCAAAAGGTATTTACATCAGGGACGATCATTGCGATTGGGGATCTAGCGGAATGAACGAATTTACTGAAGAATACAGCTCAAAATAGTAATTAGTCATTTCTAGTCATTTAATCAAAAGAGAGGGGTTTAAGTGTCAGCTGAAAATATTTCATACGATTTACAAAGATTTGCAGGGATTAAAAGAGATTATACTCCCGAAGAAGTTGAAAGATTAAGAGGATCAATCAAAATTGAGTATTCTATGTGTAAAATGCAGTCCCAAAAGCTTTGGAAACTGCTTAATACAGAAGCTTACGTTAACACCCTTGGGTCACTTTCAGGAAATCACGCAGTACAACATGCAAAAGCTGGTTTAAAAGCAATTTATTTAAGTGGTTGGCAAGTTGCAGCTGATGCTAACAGTGCTGGAGAAATGTATCCTGATCAGTCTTTATATCCATATGATAGCGCACCAAAATTAGTTGAAACAATGAATAATTCCCTAGTTAGAGCCGATCAAATTCAACACATGGAAATGATAGATGGTGACATGGATAAAAGCAAGAGAACCGATTACATGTTACCAATTATAGCTGATGGTGAAGCAGGATTTGGTGGACCACTAAATGTATTTGAATTAACTAAAAAATTTATTAGAGCAGGTGCTGCTGGGGTTCATTTTGAGGACCAATTAGCTAGTGAGAAAAAATGTGGTCATATGGGTGGAAAAGTTTTAGTTCCAACTGGAACAATGGTTAGAAATTTAAAGGCTGCTAGACTTGCTGCCGATATTGCAGATGTACCACTAATAATTTTAGCAAGAACAGATGCAAATGCTGCAAAATTAATCACAAATGATTTTGATGATAATGATAAACCATTTTTAACTGGCGAAAGATCACCTGAAGGTTTCTTTTATGTTAAAGATGGAATTGAGCAGGCAATTTCTAGAGGTCTTGCTTATGCACCATACGCAGATTTAATTTGGTGTGAAACTGCTACTCCAAATTTAGAAGAGGCAAAGAAATTTGCTGATGCTATACATGAAAAATTTCCTGGTAAAATGTTAGCTTATAATTGTTCACCATCATTCAATTGGAAGAAACATTTATCTGATGAAGAAATTGGATCATTTCAAAGAAAGATTGGAGAAATGGGATATAAATTTCAATTCATTACATTAGCAGGTTTCCACACTCAAAACATCGCAATATTTGAATTAGCTGAAAAATATAAATCAGAAGGTATGACTGCTTACTCAAAAATTCAACAGCATGAATTTGCTAGAGAAAAAGATGGATACACAAGTGTGAAACATCAAAGAGAAGTAGGTACGTCTTATTTTGATGCAGTTTCAAATACAATAAGCTCAGGTAAAAGCTCTACTACGGCAATGGAAGGCTCAACTGAGTCAGAACAGTTTTAGATGATAGATTAATGTTTACTAGCGGTCTTCTTTTAATAGTAAGCTATCTTTTATTTAAATATACAGTTCAATGGATCCAATATTATAATCAAACCGATCCTAGGATGCCTGACTCAATTTGGCGCTATACCTGTGATTATAAAGTTATTGGCATAAGAGATATCTGTGACTTGGATGATAAGCCATTTGTACGAAAAAGAAGGAAAAGAGATAAAATTGTTACAATAATGTATTTTATTGTGGTCCTTGCTTTTGTATTTTCTATGTATTTTATGGCGAGTTTATTAGGATTAATTCTTTAATTTTTGAATCTGATCCCACGCAGAATTTACTGCTCTCATTTTAGCTTTACTCTCATCTATAACTTCTTGTGGAACACCTTTGCTTAACAATAGATCCGGATGGTGCTCTTTGCTAAGTTTAATATAACGCTTTCTTATTGTTTCCAATGAATCATTAGGCTTACTCTCTAAAACAATATAAGGATTAAGTTTGTCTGATGACTTTCTGCTTTCTTTAATTCCGTTAATTTGTGTCTGATTTAATCCAAAAATTCTTGCTATATCTTCTATCATCATTAATTCATTATCACTTACGTGTCCGTCAGCTTCTGCAATATAAAATAAAGTATTAATTACCTCTTCTAAAATATTTAAATTACCTCTGTAAACTTCTGCAATTTGTTTTGCATATGGTTCATATCCGGCACTTTCCTCTTTAGCTTTATTGAAAATTTTACCAACCTGATCTAATTCGCTTTCAGGTATTTTTAATTTATCTTTAACTGCAATTAATTCTTCACGACTAACTTGTCCATCTGCTTTACTTAGCTTTGCTGATAAAACAATTAGTGAGAGTGCAAAAATTTGTTGAGGCTGTGCAAAAGATCTAAATCCACCTCTTGATCTGGCTCTTGACATTTTTCCGCCAATTAAGGATCCCAAAAGCATACCAAAAGGTCCGCCAATTGAAAAACCCAGCATGCCACCAATTATGCTTCCCCATATTGCCATTATTCAAAACTCCTTAATCTATATTCCCAGTTTCCCATTTTATTATAAGTCACTTTTAATATTAAATTATTTTCAGGATTATACCAAACATCAAATTCAAATTTTTTTTCATCAGAAAGACTTTCGTCATTTGACTTAATATTAAAGTGTTCAGTTAAATATTCTTTGCCATTAATGGTAATATTTTTAGTACCAATTAAACTTACAGTCTGTTCTTTAATACTACCAGATAAAGGACTGATTTGTTTATCCGAATTGAAAATTTTGTGGTTCCACCAATTTCCAATTGTACAATCTAAACTAGCTTCACCTTTGTATGACGATCCATCTATAACGAATTTATTTACAGACTTATCATAATTTAAATTAACATATTTTTCCTTATCATTTTGAAAAGTATTTGATTTAAAAAAAACTAATTTTTCATCTTTATATTTTTCTATTGTTTCACTTAATATTGAAAAAACTGTTACGCCAAATAACTCTACTTTAAAATTAGTATAATTTTTTACAACAAACAAATCCTCGTCGAATTCAAAGAAGTAGCTGGTGCTTCCAATAATTTCATTATTTCTTAGAACATCCATCTCAATTTTTTTAAGACCTTCATAATGACTGCTATGTGCCATCACTTTAGATGCAAACATAATAATTATTAATGCGGTTATAAATTGTTTCATTTTCATAGATTTTAGTTAAAGAAAGTATAAATAATAGCTAAATATATGTTCCTTACTATCAAAAATATTCCTAAAGTCTCATGGAGTTCTCAAGAGACTTTTAATTTAAAGCCAAAATTATCAACATTATTTTTTCTGTGTTTTGGCCTTATATTATTTGGTTTTGGTGAAGCCTTAGTCGTTATTTCATTTATTGGCAATTCTCCATGGACTGTAATGGCACAAGGAATTTCAATTAATTCAGGATTATCAATTGGAATTGTCACTTTTATAGTAAGTGTTGTCGTTTTATTTTCATGGTTTTTCTTAAAACAAAAACCTGGACTTGGTACCATATTTAATATCGTAATTATTGCAGCAATGTTAGATATAACAATTGCATTAATACCAACCCCTGAAACTTACATTATGAAATTACTAATGGCTGCAGCCGGCGTAATGATAGTCGGAGTGGGTAGCGGTATATATTTAATTGCCAATTTAGGTCCAGGACCTAGGGATGGTTTAATGACTGGTTTACAAAAAAAAACTAACCTACCAATTGCTGCTGTAAGATCTTTTATTGAAATTTCTGTAGCTTCAGTTGGTTGGTATTTAGGAGGAACAATCGGAATTGGAACTTTAATGTTTGCTTTTGGAATTGGTCCTTGTATTGCTTTAAGTTTATATATTATTGAAAGAATAATGAACTAAGTAGCATTATTTTGTTTTTCGCTTCTTTTTCTTTCGTGAGGGTCCAAAATTGCCTTTCTAAGTCTGCAAGACTTAGGGGTAATTTCTAATGCTTCATCAGTATTTAGCATACTTAATTGTTCTGCAATCGACATTTTTCTTACAGGTGTAAGAACAATATTTTCATCAGTACCCTGTGTTCTCATATTCGTAAGTTTTTTTCCTTTCATAACATTAATTATCATATCGCCTGGTTTAGGAGCTAAGCCAACAATCATTCCTGTATAAACTGGGTCATTGTGTGTGACAAACATTTCTCCTCTAGCCTGCAAATTAAAAATTGAAAAAGCAACGGCCTTACCCTGGTCCATAGAAATTAAAGCACCATTTCTTCTTCCCTCCATATCTCCCTCAAAATCTCCATATGAGTGAAAAATTCTGTTAATAACGCCTGTTCCTTTTGTTAAAGTTAAAAATCTACTTGTGTATCCCATTAAACCTCTTGTTGGTGCCTGAAAAATAAGTCTTTTTTTATTTTTTCCAGTATCCTTTAACTCAATTAATTTACCCTTTCTTCTATTCATAGAATCTATAATCCTTGATGAATATTCTTCATCTAAATCCATAGTAATTTCTTCAATTGGTTCTAGTTTTTTTGAATTTTCGTCATTTTTAAATAAAACTTTTGGAGGGCTTACAGTCATTTCAAAACCCTCACGTCTCATTTGTGTTAACAATATTTCGAGCATTAATTCTCCTCTACCACTTATCTCAAATGCATCTTTATTTGCATTTTCTGAGAAAGAAATTCCAACATTATTTTGAGCTTCTAAAATAAGACGATCTCTTATCTGAGTACTTGTTAATTTTTTACCCTCAGTTCCTGCTAATGGTGAGCTATTCACCGTTATTTTTATCGACATTGTTGGTGGATCGATCGGTGTTGCTTCAATGGGTTCATTTACTTCTAAATCACAAATAGTATCTGCTACATTTGCTTTTTCTAATCCAGCTATAACTACGATATCTCCAGCCTCTCCAACTTCAATTGGCACTTTTTTTGTACCCTCATATCTAAAAATTTTTGTAAGTCTACCTTCATCAACTTTTTCACCATTTAAATTGATGGCTTTAATTTGTTGATTAGCTTTTGCAGTTCCTTGTGAAATTCTTCCCACTAAGCTTCTACCTAAAAAGCTATCAGCATAAAGCAGGGTCGATAGCATCGCAAATGGTTTTGATCTATCAAATTGAGACAGTTTTACGTGATCTAAAACTAAATCTAATAGCGGGTTAAGATTTTCTCTTGGTCCGTCAATATCTTTAGAAGCCCAACCAGATCTTCCACTTGCATATAACACAGGAAAATCTAATTGTTCCTCATCCGCATCTAAACTAACAAATAAATCAAAAGTCTCATTTAAAACTTCATCTGCTCTTTGATCGCTTTTATCTAGTTTATTTATAACAACAATTGGTTTCAATCCTTGCTTTAATGCTTTGCTTAATACAAATTTTGTTTGAGGCATAACGCCTTCAGCAGAATCTACTAAAAGTAATGCACCATCTGCTAAACTCAAAACTCTTTCAACTTCTGCTGCAAAATCTCTGTGACCAGGAGTATCAATAATATTTATTCTAGTATCTTTCCAATTAATTGAAGCAGGCTTAGCAAGAATCGTGATTCCACGTTCTTTTTCTAGTTCTCCAGAGTCCATTAATCTTTCATCAACTACTTCATTTTCTCTAAATGAACCACTCTGTTTCATCAAATTATCAATCAGCGTTGTTTTTCCATGATCAACGTGAGCAATAATAGTGATATTTCGAATATTGTTATTCATAGTTGAGTTTCTTATACATCTAAACCTTGAATTGAAAACAAAAAAAAAGGGCAGAAGAATCTGCCCTTTTAAATTTTTTAGTTAGACTTTTTGAGGTTACATTCCCATGCCGCCCATGCCGCCCATGCCGCCCATTCCTCCTGGAGGCATTCCTCCAGCAGCAGCATCCTTCTCTTCAGGTTTATCAGCAACCATTGCTTCAGTCGTTACTAATAATCCAGAAATTGAAGCTGCATCTTGTAAAGCTGTTCTTACAACTTTAACAGGATCAATAATCCCTTCTTTAAACATATCAACGTATTGTTCTGTTTGAGCGTCATAACCTTGAGAAGATTTGTTGGCTTCTAAAAGTTTTCCAACTATAACTGAACCGTCTACACCAGCATTAGTTGTTATTTGTCTTATTGGAGCTTCTAAAGCGCTTTTTACAATTGCAACTCCTGCTTTTTGATCAGATCCTTTTACCTTTACTTTATCAAGATCTTGAGAAGCATAAAGAAGAGCACATCCACCACCAACAACTATTCCCTCTTCAACAGCTGCTCTAGTAGCATTTAAAGCATCCTCAACTCTGTCTTTTTTCTCTTTAACTTCCACTTCAGTTGCACCACCAACTTTGATTACTGCAACACCACCTGCTAATTTAGCAAGTCTTTCTTGAAGCTTTTCTCTGTCGTAGTCTGATGAAGTTTCTTCAACTTGTTGTTTTATTTGATCACACCTTGCTTCAATGTCTGATTTTTTTCCAGTCCCACTCACAATAGTGCTATTTTCTTTGTCAACTTTTACTCTCTTAGCAGATCCAAGATCAGTGATTTTGACATTTTCTAATTTTATACCAAGATCTTCAGATATAACTTGTCCACCAGTTAAAATCGCAATATCTTCAAGCATTGATTTTCTTCTATCACCAAAACCTGGAGCTTTAACTGCTACAACTTTAAGCCCACCTCTTAGTTTGTTTACAACTAAAGTAGCTAAAGCTTCACCTTCTACATCTTCAGAGATGATCATTAAAGGTCTACCTGCTTGAACAACTGCTTCAAGTAATGGTACCATAGGTTGAAGGTTAGTTAATTTCTTTTCATGTAAAAGAATTAATGGATTTTCAAGTTCTGTAGTCATTTTTTCTGCATTCGTTACAAAGTATGGTGATAAATATCCTCTATCAAACTGCATACCTTCAACAACGTCAAGTTCTGTCTCAATACTTTTCGCTTCTTCAACAGTGATAACACCTTCGTTACCTACTTTTTGCATAGCTTTTGCAATCATGTTTCCTATTTCTTTATCTCCGTTTGAAGAAATAGTTCCAACTTGAGCGATCTCATCGCTATCTTTAACTTTTTTAGCTGAGGATATAAGAGTATTTCTAACTTGCTCAACTGCTGCATCAATACCTCTTTTAACATCCATAGGGTTCATACCAGCTGTAACATATTTACAGCCTTCTTTTACTATAGCTTGAGCTAAAATAGTTGCAGTCGTTGTACCGTCACCCGCTTCATCATTTGTTTTGCTCGCAACTTCTTTAACCATCTGAGCACCCATATTTTCAAATTTATCTTCTAAATCAATTTCTTTAGCAACTGATACCCCATCTTTAGTTGTTCTTGGTGCTCCGTACGCTTTGTCTATAACTACGTTTCTTCCTTTTGGACCAAGAGTAACCTTTACCGTGTTTGCAAGTATATCTACTCCCCTCAGCATTGCCGATCTAGCATCTGAGTCGAATTTTACTATTTTTGCCATTATTAAACTCTCCTTTTTTTAATTTATTTAGCAGTAGAAATACCCATAATGTCTGACTCTTTCATTATGCTATATTCTTTACCATCAATTTTAACTTCAGTTCCTGACCACTTGCCAAAAAGAACTTTGTCTCCAACCTTAACATCCATTGGTATAATTTTTCCATCCTCAGTTTTTGATCCACCGCCAATAGCAACAACTTTTCCTTCTTGGGGCTTTTCTTGTGCAGAATCAGGGATGATAATTCCACCAGCAGTTTTTTCACTGCTATCTAAAACTTCAATTAATACTCTATCGTGTAACGGTTTAAACTTCATAATTA
>CACJFS010000021.1 GCA_902592715.1 uncultured Pelagibacteraceae bacterium | reverse complement strand
ATAGATTACTATTGGAATGATTTTTATACTCATGATAATAAGGACACAAAAGATGATCAAAAACAAATTAGTACTTTTTTTAAAAATATTGATAGGAAAAAATTAAATAAAAACCTAAATTTTTTTGATATAAAACAAGTTAAAAAAACTAAACTGAGTCTGAAACTACTTAATATTATAAAAAAACAATCAGAAATCGACGCTTCAAACCACTTAAGAAAAATTAATCTAGATAAAAAAAGTCAAAGATATAAGGAAATTTACCTTAATAAACTTAATCAAAATATAGATCTTTCCTCGAAGATTGTTTCTGTTGTGAAAAGATATAAATATTCAAGCGCGATAGTACCCGCAGGTTCATTCTTATATGAATGGGGAGTGGTATTTAAAACTTTAAGATACTTAAATATAGATTGTTGTTCAATTGATTACAATATATTTGGAGCAAGCGACAAGCAATTGTCAGTTTCATGGAATTATTCATCTGTTATAAAAGATGATTTTCAATTTAGAGAATTTAAAAAGTACTTTAAAACTTTGAGCATACAAAAGAAAAATGAGATAATAAAAAGTACTAATAAAATAAATAAGACATTTAAATCATCTTATGCGAGTTATTGGCAAAATAAAAAATATAACACAGTTCCAGGTACGCAAATAGTTAATCAAGAAAAAAATATTCAAAGTTTATTGAAAAAGTTAGATATAAATAAAAATGATAAAATAATTCTCTTACTACCTAGTCATGGTTACGAACAACACTTTAGAATGAAGAATCTAATATTTAAAAATTATATAGAATGGCTTAACCTAACAATAAATAAATTAATAGTGAGAAAAAATATTAAAATTATTGTTAGATGTCATCCTTTTCCTTACAACCCAAACAAAGATGTAATAAATTATCAATCTTCAGATGAAACATCGCTTAGTGTATTAAAAAAAAACAAATTTTATAATCACGAAAATTTAAAAATTATTGGACCTTTTGATAAGATTAATACTTATGATTTATTAAAACTAGCAGATTTAGGTATAGTTTATACATCACTTACTGGATTAGAAATGGCAATGATCGGCAAAAAACCTATTGTATGCACTAATACTTCTTATTCAGATGAAAAATATATATGCAAACCTAAAAATAAAAAAGAATATTTTAGTAATATAGAAACATTATTAAAAAAAAACAATACAATTAGCAAAAATAACATATTAAGAGCTAAAGTTTTTTATTACTATTTTACCAATATACTTCCCAAAACATTTCCTTGGTCTTTTATTAAAAATGGTTTTTACTATAATCAGTTCAATTTAGTCAAAGCTCTTAGTTACAAAAATTTATTTTCTTCTTATATCGATACATTTGATAGCTTCATTTTTTCAAATAAGATTGATAAAGAAAAATTTAAAATTAATAATTATAACAATTATTTAACTCTTATTAATCAATTATTTTATAAAAAAAAAATAGCTATATTGAAGAATTATATTTTTAAAGATTATGAAAATATTAATTATGAATTTACTCAAGAAAAATATCCTAAATTCTTTAAAATAATTCAAAAAAATAGTCCCAAGATAGAAAATATTTACAAAAAAATACACTTTAATAAAAAAAAAAAAAAATCAACTTTTATTGGTAAAATATTTAAATACTTTTAATGAGCTTTTCCCTAACAAATATTTCTTACCTGAACTTTTTAGTTTACAATTATTATTAATTATTTGAGATTTTTTAAAAAAACCATAGCCAGAACCTTCATTTATTTTAAAAGATTTTCTTCTAGTCTTTTTAAAAAAAATATTAATTAAATATTTTTTATGTTTAATCTTTCCAATATAAAATGGCTTAGATATTTTATAATTTAATTCTTCTAAAATTTCTCTTTTGATACATTTTACATTACTTTCGGTCTTCTCCTTTTTTCCTCCAAAAAAACCCCACTTGTTCATCTCAGGTATATTTTTTTTATTATCCCTAAGTTGTAGAAGAAAACTTTTTTTATATTCAATAATAAGAACACACGTTATAGTCATTTTTTTACAACAAAAATTAATCTTTCACCCATTAATTTTTTTAATATCAAGTTGTTGTGTATAGAATATTTTTTAAAATAAAATAATTTTAAATTTATTTTTTGTAAAATATCCAAAACTTCTTTTTTTGAATAATATTTTAGAACAGTATTATCTGGTAAATAATTGTTAAATAAATTTTTAAATGAAATAAAAAATTTAAAATATTTATTTGGTGTAATTATTATTATGATTCCATTTTTTTTTAAGTTATTTGTTAATCTTTTAATTATATTTATAGGGTTATCTAAATGACCAATTACATGTGATAGAATTATACATTTAAATTTTTTTTTTAAAAAAACTTCTTTGTTATAAATTCGAACATTTTTTGAATGCAAATGTGTCCTCTTTAAATTGGTATTAATATCTACTCCAAAATATTTAATATTTTTATCTATAGAAAGAGCTAATCTACCATCATTACATCCAAAATCTAATACATCATTAATATCATTTTTTCTTAAAATATTATTTATATATTTGTGTTCTGTCTTCTGTCTACTTGAGTTGCTAAATTTTTTTGTCCTAACTACATAATTATAGTCTAAATTATTTTTCTTTTGTTTGAGAAAGATTTTTTTAAAATCATTAAATAAATAAATTAATCTCATATTTTATTTATAGATATTTTGCACTCATAATAAATATTTTTGTATTTGAGTTTACCTCCTGGATAACCTTTATAAGTAAAAGCTCTCATAAAATTAATTAAATCTAAAGCTTTATAATTTTTATTTAAATTTATTATTTTTGATTTTAAAATTTTTCCTCTAAAATTATAATTACCTTTATACGATTGTATTTTTGATGTTTTATAATTAAAATTTTTAATATTATCCCAGTTCTTAAATAAAATTTTTACCATTTCTTTCTCCATTTTCTTCTGAAGACTATATCCAGTATCTAAAATATTATTTTTAAATCTGTGTTGATCTATAATTGGACCTGAGTCAATTTTTTCTGAAACATAATGAATAGTTACACCGGGATCTTGATTTTTGAGTATATAATAAATGTTGGCATTTGAACCTTTATTTTCAGGCAAAAATGAATTGTGTAGATTCACGATCCCTCTTGGAAAAAGATCAATAACTTCTTTTGTAAATATATAACTAGACCAGATGGATAAACAAAGGTCTGCTTTTTGGTTTTCTATAATTTTTTTAAAAGGTTTTTCTTTGATTGTTAAACTATTTGGTTGAATTACTTTAATTCTATTTTTTTTACAAAGTTGAGCAATTTCTTTGTCTTTGAAAGCGTTGGAGGCTGGATGTAAGATTACAGATGTAAGGTTGATATTTAATTTTATTAATCTTCTTAAAATTTTAAGACCTAAATTTCCGTTTAAAAAACAAATAACTTTTAAGTTTTCAATTTTGTCGATTAAATCTCTTATATCGAAGTTCAAACCTTTTTCTTTATAAATATCCTCACATATTTTCTTTACAAAAAAATATTCTTTTTTTGTATCTATTGTAAATGATAACCCAGATTTATTAAATTTTTTATTTTTTGACTTATAAAACAGTGTTTTAATTTTTTTTGATCTCAAAAAAAATGGTTCAACATGCTCAAGATCAAATTTATTTAATTTTTTAATATTGCTTTTTTTTAATAAAGAGGATTTAAATATAGCACACCCAGTACCATAGGGTACCCTGGGTCTGTGAAATGTAGATAAATGATCACAAACACCTTCGCTATATTTATTAATACATTCCTCTAAAAATTTAATATCTGTTAAAGGATTGTCTCCACAAACTCTTATTATATTTTCTGTATTAAATTTTTTAGATGCATCAAAAAATCTTTTAAAAACATTTTTATAAGAACCTGCAAAATAATCGATTTTATTTTCTTTTGCTAATTTAATGATTTTTTTATCAACACTTCTGTTAGTAGTTAATAAAACTATTGGGATATTAAATTTATTTTTTTTTTAGTCTTTTAATTAAAAAATTTAAAATATTCTTTTCTGGAAAATTAAGTAGGGATTTGCCATAAAGTCTTTTTGAGTCATACCTTGCTTGTAAAAAAATTTTAAAACTAGATTTATTATATGTCATTGATATAATGAGATTTTAATAATAAAGGAATACCCTAAATTTTTTTGATGATCAAAGCAATAAATATTGGAAATTTGAAAATTACTTTATCTAGCAAACCATTTATTATTGCTGAATTGGGAATTAACCATAATGGCAGCGTTAATTTAGGTAAAGAACTAATACAGGCGGCATATGAAAATGGTGCAGACGCTATTAAATTTCAAACTTATGTAACAGATGAGAGGTTTGAGAATAAAAATCTAAAGTTTCTTCATTTTTTTAAGGATATGGAGTTATCTTTTGATAAAGAAAAAATTTTATGGGATTATGCTAAAAAGTTTAAAAAAAAAATATTTTCTACTCCCTTTGACTCACAAAGTGTTGATTTTTGTTTAAAAAATAATGTTGATGCAATTAAAGTTGCTTCATTTGAAACTACTAACCGAAAACTTCTTAAAAAATTATTAAACTTTAAAAAAGCTATATTTATATCAACAGGACAAAATAAAAAAAATGAAATCCATAGAATTTATAAATTTTTTAAGAAAAATAAGAATCAAATTTGTTTAATGCATTGTATTTCTAGTTATCCAACATTAGATGGAGACGCCAATATCTACAGATTGAATAATTTATCAAAAATTTCTAATTACATATTAGGATATTCAGATCATACCCTTGGTTTTAAATCAGCAACATTAGCATTTGCACTTGGAGCAAGATTTTTTGAAAAGCATTTTACTTTAAATAAAAATTTAAAAGGTCCAGATCATAAAATGTCAATTACACCTAAAGAATTAAAACTATTTAAAAAAAATCTTTTGATTACCAAAGAGATGCTTGGAAGCTCAAAGATACATTTATTAGATAGTGAAAAGTTTATATATGATAATGTGAGAAGAGAAAATTAATGATTAATAATAAAAAAATATTAATAACTGGTGCGACTGGTTTTCTTGGGTATCATTTAAGCATGTCTTTAATTAAAAAAAATATAAAATTTACTGCTGTCGATATTAAGTCAGCACCAAAATCGATCAGTAAAAGTAAAAATGTAACTTATTTGAAAAGAAGTATAATGGATGATAAATTTTTAAAAAAAATAATAAAAAATCATGACTTAATTTTTCACTTTGCTGGAATTGCAGAACCTGAAAGATATTTAACTAATCCATTAGAAGTAATTAATATTAACCTAAAGCCAAGTTTAGAAATTATTAAACATTGTGAGGATACTAAAAAGATATTATTTTACACCTCTACTTCAGAAATTTATGGAAAAAATCCTAAAATACCTTTTAAAGAAGATGATGATAGATTACTTGGCTCAACTTCAACATCAAGATGGTGTTACTCAACTGCAAAAAGTATGGTTGAACATTATCTACATGCAACAAGCATGTTTAAAAAAATAAATTTTATTAGTGTTAGGCTTTTTAATATTTATGGACCAAACTTAAAAGGAAGAGTTGTTGACGGATTCATAAAAAGAGCCATTAAAAACAAAGATTTAGAGATCTATGGAAATGGAAAACAAACGAGATGCTTTCTATATGTTGACGACTGTATTAGTGCTTTCTATCAAATTTTAAAAAGTAAAAAAAATTATAATAAAACTTATAATATTGGGAATGATAATGAGATATCTATTAGCAAATTTGCAAAATTAGTTGTTAAAATATCGAAATCTAGATCAAAAATAAAATATCGTAATGCGAAGAAAAAATTAGGATTAAATTATGAAGATATACCTAGAAGAGTTCCTGATTTAACGAAAATTAAAAGTATCGGGTGGAAACCAAGATTTACGCTTGAGGAAGGCATTAAAAAAACTTTAAAAAATTGGATCTGAATTTGAAAATTAAATTTTATAATTACCCAAAACTATATGAAAAAAATATTTCCAAATATATTATAAACAACTTGAAAGAGGGTGAATTTATACTTGGAAAAGAAATATTCAGGCTAGAAGATAATTTAAAAAAATATCTAAACGTAAAAGATGTCATCACCTGTGGCAATGCAACATCTGCTTTAGAAATTGGACTCATAAATTTAAATTTACCAAAAAACTCTGAGATTATTGTTCCATCACATACTTTCATCGCAACAATTAATAGCATTATCTCTGCAGGACATATTCCAGTTGTGGCAGACATAAATGAATATGGACTTTTAGATGTTAAAAAAGTTCGAAATTATATCAACAAAAAGACAAAAGCAATTATTTGTGTAAATTTAAACGGTATGATTTGTGAAATGAAAGAGGTGCTTAAAATTTGCAATGAAAAGAAACTTTATCTTATTGAAGAAAGTGCCCAGGGATTTGGGGCAGAATATGATAATAAAAAAAGTGGATCTTTTGGAATTTTTGCTGTTTTTAGTTTTTATCCAACAAAAATATTAGGTGGTTATGGCGACGGCGGATGTTTAGTTACAAATGATAAAAAATTGGGGAGAAAGATTAGAGCTTTCGCAAACCACGGAAGATTTAAAGGTTCAGTTATATCCAATGGTACTAACTCAAGGCTTGATAATGTTCAGGCAGTAATACTAAATAAAAAATTAATAAATATTAATAATGTAATTAAACATAGAAGAAAATCAGCAGAGAAATATTATCAAGAATTAAAAAATAATAAAAATATATACTTTCCTTTTAAAGAAAGAGAAAAAAAAAATAAATACAAAGACGTTTTTCAAAATTTTGAAGTTTTAGTAAAAAAAAGAGATAAGCTTAAATATTTTTTAATTAAAAATAACATAGAGACTCAAATTCAGTGGAACAGAAAACCTGTAAATAAAATTAATTTAAAAAAAATAAAAGTTAGAAATAGTTTTAGTGGAACAAGAAGATATTTTGACGAATGTTTGTGCCTACCAATTGGTCATCATATTAATATGACACACATAAAAAAAATATCACTTAAAATTAATGAGTTTTACAAAAAAAATTAATATTTCCTCTTACGGTCATTATGATTATGAGGCTCTAAGAGATAACGCAGAAATGTTATATCAAGTATTAAAATCAAACAAAATTAATGTTAAAATTTCAAATAATATCAACAAAACTGACATAAATTTTATTTACGAGGGACATCATCCGAGTTATTGGCAAAATGTTGAAAATAAATTAAAAAATAAAAATATTGCAAAAAATTATATCGTGGTCACAGAAGAGCTTACTTGTTCTAATTGGGCTAAAAACGAAGATTTTACATTTAATCACTATAAAATTCTTAGTCATAAATCAAATATAATTAAATATATAAAATTAAAATTATTAAATTATTTTTATAATTTAGAAAAAAAAAATAAACTTTTAGATATTGGAATAAAAAAAAGTATTTTTAATAAACTTTTAGAAACTTATAAATTAAATGATTTTGATTTAATGATGAAAGATCGATATTTATTTTTTTTAAAATTACTTCCATTTTGTGATGGGATAATATCTACTTACGATAATAATAATTTCTTTAATATATGTAAAAAGTTTAAAAAAAAATATATATTTATCCCTCATTTATTTGATAAAAAAAATTTTAAAAATAAAAATGAAAATAAAAAAAAAATTGATGTTTTATTTACTGGACAAATTAATAATTATAGAAAAAAAATATTTTCTAACATAGATAAAAAAATTCACGTAGAAAGTATTTTAAACTACAAGACACGTGATAAGTTATATAATGATTCAAAAATTTTAATTTGCTTATCTAAAAACAATTTTCAAAATAAATCTTCAACAAATAGAACATTTCTAGCTATTAAAAAAAATATTATACCTTTAATACAGAAATGTCTTAATGAAGATCAATTAGATAGTTTTGCTTTTATTTCTGAAACAAAATATTTAAATAGTAATATTAACAAAATATTAAATAATTATGAAAAGTATTATAGTATTTTTCAAAAAAAAAGATATTTGGCTTTAAAAAAATATAATGCGAATAAGTTTGAAAAAAAATTAAAAAGTTTCTTTTAGATTAACAATCCTTACTATTTTTCCATGATTCATATAAACTTTTTTTGTACATATATTATCTACCATATTATGATCATGAGAAGCAAATAACAATATATTTGCCTCCTCAATTTTTTCTAACATGTGTTTCTCGAATTTTTTATGGAAGTCATTATCACCAGCAGAAATAAATTCATCTAATACTAATATTTCTGATGGAAAACATAAAACCATAGAAGCTGACAATCTTGTTATCATTCCTGAAGAGTATGTTCTTACTGGCTTATAAATCGCTTCACCTAATTCTGAGTATTCAATAACTTTTTTTATAAATTGGTTTATATCTTTTTTTTTATAGCCTCTTAAGTAAGATATTAAATAAATATTTTCTAAACCTGAGGACTCCATCTGCAATCCAGTATTCAAATCTAACATTGTTAACAACTTTCCCTCAGTTTTTACAATTCCTTCTGTTGGTTTAAAAATCTTACTGATTATTCTCAGCAAAGATGATTTACCACTCCCATTAGATCCAACAATCCCAATTTTTTCTCCATCTTTTACTTCAAGGTTAATATCTTGAAGAGCAGAAATAAATGAAAAATTCTTATTTTGAGTTTTGAAGCCAGTTAACAGATCTGCCCTTAAGCTTCTAGCATCATAACTCAATGGAAATTTCAAACTCACATCACTTAATTTTATTGAAGCCATTATTACACCCAGTATATTAACCTATCCCCTTTGTATTTAACTATTAAGTGCAAAATCAAATAAGAAAAAAATAAAAAGATTATATTTAAAAAATATACACTTGGTCCTGGTACATTATTAAGTATTGGTTCTCTAACTATTTCAATTATAAAAGTAAATGGATTTAGATAAGCAAAATTTGCATTTGAACCCAGCATATCCTTATTCCACATAATTGGTGTTAGCAAAGTTGCTGCTGACATAATAGATACAACTAATGGATAGACATCTCTGTATCTGGTTGAAATTATACAAAATATAGCTGAAAGCAAAGTTGCATGTAAAACTAAAAAAACTATTCCTAAAAAATAAAAAAATAAACTGAAAATACTAAATTCTAACAAAAAAAAATGTAAAAAAAATATAATCGGCAAATAATGAATATAATTAAAAAAGTGTTGTCCTATATTTCTTAAAATCAATACTAAGAAAGGTAGTGGTAAATTTAGATAAATATCTTTATTAATTTGTGAAAGTAGTACACAGCTAGATGTAATAGATGCATTCAAAAAAAAAAAAGCTGCAAATCCATTAAAAATATATGGAAAAAAAACAACCATATCCATTTTAAAAATCTTTGACCAAACAAATGACATTATCGATATAGTGATTAGCATAGCCAAAACATTCCATCCCAATCCAAGTTTTGTTCTTTTATATTTTGAAACTAGATCACTCCAAGAAGTGTAATACCAGGTTTCCCAATTGTAATAACAGAATTTAAATTGATTATTAATTGAATTTAGATAGTAATAATCTTTCATTGTGATTTTGTTAATTAATACATTTTTGACTGAAAAGAAAGACAATTCAAACTTTGGTACTTATTATGATACAGGTCTGTATAAAAAATATTCAAATATCGAAATATTTAAATATTCTCTGCTAAGTTTAAACGTTATAAGATGGTCAGAGGTTTTCATCAACTATGATTTGCAGTTTAAATCAAAGAAAAAGTTTAATTATTTAAATAACTTTATAAAAAAAAATTTTGATAATCCGTCAATAGAAAATTTTCAAATCAAAAGCTCATCAGACTGGAATACAAAATTTTCAAAAATAAAAAAAAAAAATGACTTAGTTTTTCTTGCATGTGACCATGATCATATTCTTATAAATTACAATAAAATAATTTTTAAACAGCTTTTAAATCAAATAAAATCTGATGAATTAAATGCGCTAGAATATAGTCATTGGCAACCATCTTTAAGATATTATTCCAATGTTGAGTTTAATAAAAATTTATATAAATTTAAGAGTGAAAATAAAATATCTTTTACACTTAAAACAAGAGAGCCAGAAAATCGAATAATTGCAAATCAAAATTTGATTAAAAAATTCTTATTAAATAAAAATAAATTAGTTAGAAGGCCAGACGAAACAGAGAGAATAAATAATATTCTTTATAATAAAATAATTCCAAAGTTTGAAATATCAAGACATTTTCATGGTTATTCTCATATTGGAATGGGTATAAATGAAGTGAGTCCTCTATTCATTCCAAAAAACATTTTTAAAAAAAATCCTTTAAAAGTGTTCTATTCAGATCTTCCCAAAAAAAATTGTGATATTTATATAAACACGTCTTTAAATTATAATTCTGCTGAAAAAGAGGATGGATCTGATTGGCAAACTTTAATTGAAGGTATTCCAACTTTTTGGAAAAAAAGAGTCATATTAGAAAAAAAAATTATCAACAATGATAAGTTTGAATTTAATAGCGATTTAAAAAAATTTTATAT
>CACJFS010000020.1 GCA_902592715.1 uncultured Pelagibacteraceae bacterium | reverse complement strand
TCTTAAAACTACGTGTGGAATTGTTAACATTGGTCGCGAGTCTGTGATGGATTACGAACATCTAAGAAAAAAATTAACAAAAAATGAAATTGCCGGAGCTATTTTAGATGTTTTTTCAGAAGAACCTATAAACAGAAATTCTAAATTTTGGAATACTCCAAATCTGATAATTACACCTCACATATCCTCAGATAGCAAAGGAAATTATATCGAAATGGTTTTAGAAAAATTTTTTAAGAATTTAAAACTATTTATTGATAAAAAAGATTTGCTTAATCAAATAGATCCTAATTTAGGTTATTAGTTTATTTTGGTAACCAAGAACTATATAAAGGATGATCAATGTTTATCGGAAGTTTGACACTTTTATTTTGTCTTGATGAGCTGTAAACGGCTGTTACAAATTCCAATGATTTTCTGGCATCCAATAAAGTCACTTCATCACTGATTTTTCCATCAAGTTTGTTAGCTACTTCATCAAACATTCCTGCGTACCAGGATTTAGGTTTTTCAACTTTTGATAATACCTCATCAATTTGCCTTTGCGTAATAGGAGCTCTTGGCAAAAATACCCATTCATCATCAGCAGGATTATAAGGTTTGTCTGGAGATGCTCCCGATTCTACTGTTAGTCCACTAAAACAGAATTTCAGTCTACTGGTATCATTTGCTGCGCCAAGGGTAATAGAGCTAGTGACTAATGTTCCATCTTCCATTTCAATTGATAAAGATGCACAGTCTTCGACTTCAATATCATTTACTCTTGTGGTTAATTTTGCAAATACATTTGAAACTGGCCCTAATATCATACTCACTAAATCATGAATATGTATAGCATGACTTAATATTGCTCCTCCTTGTTCACCATCCCAAGTACCTCTCCAAGGTTTTGAATAATAATCTTTTCCTCTATTCCAATGAGTCTCCAATGAAGCAATTAAAGGTTTTCCAGCCAGTCCCGACCCGATAAGTGCTTTAAATTTAGAAAATGCTAATCCATACCTATACTGGAAAACTGGAAAGATTATCTTACCTGTTTCTTTGCTAATTTTTTCGAGCTCATCTACTTCCTTAAGGCTTGAAACTAATGGTTTTTCACAAATTACGTGCTTTCCTGCTTCTAGAGACTTTTTGCACGCAGAAAAGTGTAAATGGGGTGGAAGACAAATATCAATAATATCTATTTCCTTTACTTTTAATACATCATCAAAGTTTAATGATATTTTTGTATCATTGTTTGATACCAATATTTTATCTATTGCGTCTCTTGTTAAACCACACAATGTATGAACAATAAAACGGTCTGATACTTTTTGAAAATCTTCAAAATGCTTAGCTCCTATATTGGTTCCTATTATCGCTACTTGATATTTTTTCATTTTTTTTCTGCTAGTTCTTGAGCTTTGATTGCTAGTTCCATTGATAAGTAAGTAAGTTCTTGAGAACAAGCAGTTTCAGTTCTATTCAAAACATCATTGATTAAATTTGTAAAGTAGGGGAGTGTAACGTCTGAGCAATCGACATATTTAACATCATCATTATTTGCTAAAAACAGATGATTTCCTTTCTTAGACTTTGCTAAATCTGTATATTTTCTAATTTCAATAAAACCTTTGTCTCCCAAGATAAATAACCTCCCATCTCCCCAAGTAGGTAGTGCATCAGGAGTGAACCAATCTAAACGAATGTATCCATGACCACCATTGCCAGTAAGGTTGACCTCCCCAAAATCTTGAAAACCTGCAAATTCTTTCTTAGTCGTATTTTCAACCAATGCATGATTTACTTTAGCTTCATTTGAATTTGTAAATACCAAAAATTGGTGAATTTGATGCGAGCCTATATCTGTTATTATTCCACCATAGCTATCACGATCATAAAACCAATCAGGTCTTTTGTAATTTCCTTGTCTATGTGGACCAGTTCCCATTGTTTGTTTAACTTTACCAATTTTACCTTCAGCAACTAATTTCTCAGCTTTTGCAACAGCAGCAACATGAAATCTTTCCGAAAAATTAATTGACCAAATTTTACCAGTTTCTTTGACAGTCTTTTTTAAGTTATTCAGTTGGTCAAGTGTTGTGCATCCTGGTTTATCAACCATAACATCTTTGCCAGCTTTTAATGAATCTATAGATAGATTAGCTCTATCTTTTGGAATAGATGAAATTAAAATCATATCAATTTCATCATCATTTAAAATATCACTTTTTTTATCTACTCTTTTTATTTGGGGATATTTTTTGTTAAACTCATCTAGTGTTAATGGTGATCCTTCTGTCCAAAAATAATTGCAACTACATCCTGCTTTAAACATCTCATCAAGCATGTCAAAGATATGACCATGATCAATACCCAATACTCCAATATTTACAGTTTTAGCCATAAACTATTTTAGCAGATTAAAAATTTTAAATAAGATTTTAATTACTGTGAAGGATTATTCTCTTCAATAATCGTTTCTTGTGTTGTTTCTAGTTTTACTGGGTCCTCAATCGGTTCAGTAGCTGGATTTAATTCTAATCCAATAGGTGTAATTGTAGTAGGTAGAGGTGTAAATTGAGAGTCTGGATTTTCAATAACTTCTCTAACTTTCATTCTATAAATTCCATATATTCCAATTAAACAATGAAAAATAATTAAAAAAATGAAATAACCATTCTCTCCTACAATATCCATAAATAATGAGCATACAAAAGGACCACTGATAGCACCCATACCAAAAGCAAATTGCAAACCCGCTCCTGCAGCAACAAACTTTTCCTTTGCTACAAAATCATTTGTGTGTGCAAAAATTAATGCAAACATAGGTAGACTAAAAAAAGCATACAAGCCTGTAAATACATAAAACCAAAATTTTGAACTTGCTAAACCATCAGGCAAATGCATTGTTCCAACTGACATAATTGCGCAAAATGCAAATAAAGCTGAGGCAAATGTTGAGTAAACAGTAACTGTTCTTCTATCATAAATATCAGATAATTTTCCAATAGGCCATTGAGAAATTGCACCAGATATTGCAATTAAGAAAGTTACAAAAGATATTTCAAAAATACTAAAATTCATTGAAGCCGCATAAACTGCAATTAAAGCAAACATTGCAGAGTGACAAATGCCACATAAAATAGCACTAACGATACCAAAAGGAGAAGCCTTGTAGAGCTCTTTTAAATTCATACCTATGATTTTTTTAAATTTAGGAGCTTTTTTCTTGGTAAGTAAAATTGGAACAAGAGAAAGAGACATAAATAAGGAGACCAAAATAAAAGGTTGGAAATTTTCTGGTTTACTAAAATTTAAAAAAAACATTCCTACAGCCATCGATCCATAGAGGACGATCATATACAAGGATAATACGCTACCTCTATTTTTGTTACTTGCTCTGTCATTCAGCCAGCTCTCTGCGATTGTATATAAACAAACCATTGAGAACCCAGATATGACCCTTAAAATAAACCATGTAAATGGATTTATTATTATAGAGTGAAGCAATACAACTATAGAAGCAATTGAAGCAAATGCCGCAAAAACTCTAATATGACCTACACGAGATACTAATATGGGAATTGTTTTTGCGCCGACAAAATATCCAATGAAGTAACCAGATAACATAAACCCAGTTGCTGTAATACTAAAACTCTCATGCACCGCTCTTACCCCAAGTAAAGAAACCTGAAACCCATGAGCTATCATTATTAGACCCATTCCAGTGAAAAGAGCCCACGAATTTCTTAATATTTTTTGCATGATTCCGCTTCCTACGCCGATTTAAAATTAAATCAAGAAATTAATTAATAATTTTTTGAGGTTCTCTAAGTTTTATAAATGAGTGGACACCTAAGGTTATTATTATTATAGCACCTCCTATGATCGTCTCAAATGATGGTTGTTCTTTAATTACTAACCAAACCCAAATTGGACCTATGATTGTCTCTAATAAGAAAAAGAGGTTTACTTCTTCTGCGGGTATGAATCTTGGAGCAATTGTAACTAGAACAAAAGGTAGAGCTACACATACAATACACATTAATGGAATATAAATTTGATCAGATCCAATTAGATTGAAATTTTCTACAAAAAAGAACGCAAAAACTGCCACTCCTAGCTTACCCATTACTGCAGAGGGCAAAAGATCTCTATCTTTGGCATATCTGATTAGAACAGCATTTATTGCAAGTCCTGCTGCAGTTACAAATCCCATAATGTTCCCAAATAGATTGCCCATTTGAAGAGAGTCATAAAAAATGAATAAAGCTGATAAAAATGTTATAAAAATTGCTATCCAGGTTCCTTTGTTTGGCATTTCCTTTAAAAATATCGCTCCAAGTATTGCAGAAAGCATTGGGGCTAGGGCAATCATAATCAATGTATTGGCCACATTAGTGTTTTGAATTGATATAATGAAAGTGATGTTGCAAATAGAAAAGCTAATTGCATAAAATATTCCAATAGTACCTACTTTAAAGAAGGCATTGATAAAATTTTGTCTATAAAATATGAGCAATCCAATCAAAACGATAAAAAAAGGTATTGCTCCTCTATAAAATAGCATTCCCCAGGTTTCTATATCTGAAAGCCTGATCAGTAATGAGTCAGGTGTAATGAACATTACAGCAACGAAGGCTAGCAATGAACCTTTCTTTTGGTCTGATAGTTTATTCAAGCCCTTAAACCTTTCCAAAATATCTTAGCTAGATTGATTTTAGATAGGTCATAGTATGTTTTTAATCCAGTAGGAGATGTAACATTAATATCTCCATTTAATTTTTGATCTATGAAGTCAATTCCTGCAAAATAAATATTATCATTTTTTAATTTTTTACCTATTAGTTTTGAAATTTTTATCTCTTTCTTTGTAAGTTCAGTAAGTTTAGGTACAGCACCTTTGCTCATGTTACTTAAATATGAACCTTTTTTTGGAACCCTTGAGATTGCACCACAAACTTTACCATTTATAATAAAAACCCTTTTATCCCCTTTAGTTATATTTTTTAAAAATTTTTGAAACATTGAATGACCATTTTTATTTAAAAAATTTATTATAAGTTTTTTATTAAATTTATTTTTAATCAGATGAATTTGATTACCTCCATATCCATTAATAGGCTTCATAATCATATTTTTATTTTGTTCATAAAATTTCTTAATTTCCTCTATATTATTTGAAAATAAAGTATTAGGCATATATTTAGTAAAATGCTTTGAGTATAGTTTTTCTGACACATTCCTGATAGCAGTTGGATTATTTATTACTTTTACTTTTTTTAAGCCATCTAAAATAAGAGTAGTAATTAAATATTCTGAATTAAATGGTGGATCTTGTCTAATTAAAATAAATTTAAGATTTTCAACGTCAATTTTTTGTTTTTTATAAATTTTGTAAAATTTTTTTCTTTCATAATTAAATTTTACAAATACACCACTTGCATAAGTTTTATTTTTGATAATGGATAAGTTTGAAGGAGTATAATAAAATATTTTATATCCTAACTTCTGACCTTCGTGAGCTAAAAATATTGATGTGTCAGAAGATATATTGATTTTATCTAAATTATCACCCTGTATGCCTATAATTTTATTTGTCATATAAATCCTCTAAATTTTGATATTTAGAGAATTTATTTATAACATGACTAGCGACTGTTTCTTTATTATTGATAATCTTGTTAAGATGTTCTAAGTATTTAGCTTCATTTGAACCACTTTTTCCAATAAAATCTCTCTTTTCTAAACCTTCTTCAGCAATTTTTAACAAGTTGGAAATCCAATAAATCATGTCTTTACCCATTAAATTTGTATTAAGTCCTTTTTTAGGTGAATCTTTGTAAGCATTCAATAAATCTGTTTCTTCCCATTTTGAAATTAATTCTAAAGCTTCGTCTAGATTACCATACAAAAGACCTGTAAAAAAAGCTGGACCAGCACATATACAACCCCATCCACAAGTATCCATAGATCTTAATTCTATATATTGTTTCAGTCTGTTTTCTGTAAAAATTGTACTTAAATGTAAAACAAGATCATCATTATTTGGTAAAGAGTTGTCTATCTCATTAATATTTCCAACCATATAGTCAGAAAATTTATAATTTTTACCTGATAAATATTTACCATCTTTTTTTTAAAAATAATATTGGATAATTTATTACAAAATCTGCATATTTTTCAAAATCAACATCTTCTAAAAAAATTTCTGGAAGACCACCTCTTGATGTTTCCTGCCATACTTTTGATCGGTATGATAAATATTTACTGTCTTTTTTCTCAACAATTGATGAGTTTGCAAAGAGTGCAATGCTTAAAGGAACTAAACTATTTGCCAATTTAAACTTTTTTGTAAAATCATTTTCAGAAGTGTAATCTAGATTTAATTGTGTTCCAGATGTTCTATACATCATGTCTAAACTAAGAGGCCCACCTTTTGGCATATCCCTTGTCATTACTCCATATCTTTTTTTTGGATTATTTGGAATTTCAGACAATTTGGATATTGGATCAAAACCAGCACTAACTATTTTTAAATCTAATTTTTCAACTACTTGTTTAAGTTCAAATAAATAATTATTTGCTTCAGAGCAAACTTCATGAATATTATTTAACTGAGCACCAGCAAGCTCAATTTGATTACCTGGTTCTAAAGTTATACTTTTATTATCTTTATTTAATGCTATTACATTCTCACCTTCATGAGATGGTTTCCAACCAAATTCATATAAAATTTTGAAAATCTCTTTAATAGTAGAATAATTAATTCTTTTATTATTTTTCTTATAGAAAAGAAATTTTTCATGCTCAACACCAATTTTAATATTTATGGGTTCTTTAATTCCCGCTTTAAAGTGATTTATTATATAATCTTTGTCCATAATAATGATTTAATCACTCTTACTTAGATATTCAACTGCTTCGTTTAAGTTACTTAATTTGTTAGAACAAGTTTGGTTTTTACATATAACAACACTAGGTTTTTCATCATTGTTTAATTGGTAAACAAAGGTTGCAACCCCCAAATATTCTTTTTGTAAATAAACCTGAATTTCCTTTATAGATTGTGAAGTTCCGTGGAATGTGAATGATAAGCTATTATCGCAAATATCAAGGGTTTTAATAAAGCTAAACATCTGTGAATAATAAGAGTTTATAACCTGATGAAATGATTTTTTAAGTATCTCATTTCTATCAGACCATATTTTATCATTTGTAATTGAATATAATTTATTTGAAATTAATAAATAAACACTATTACCATTTGGGATATTACTATCATTTAAGTCTAGTGGACTTGCAAACAAATCATTCTCTTTAATAATATTTTTTTGAAACAACTGAGTTTCTTTATTAAAGAATAATTCCCAAGTATTATTCATTATTTCTATAGATCTCTCTAATGCTTTTTTATCAGCATTAACCTCATAAAGAGTTATCATTAGTAGAGCATAATATACATAGTCTTCTAGAAAAGTTTCTATTTCTTTGTTTTCATAACAATGAATAATTTTTTGATGCAATTTTTTATTTAATATTTCAATTGTTTCAATCGTCTTCTGTTGTAAATCTTTATCATCCAAATTTACCGAAGTTTTAAGAAGAACCTGGAGCATATATGCATTTAAATCAGTTTGTGATTTGTCGTCAAAAAATGGTTTTATTCTCTTTTTTCTAACTTCAAGTAATTTATTTTTTATTTGATCTAGTTTATTTTGATCTCCCTCAGAAATTAATTTTTTTTCTACTAGAATATTATTACCCTCAAAATTACCATTCTCAGTTATTTCATAATTATTTTCTAAAGATTTAATATCATCCTTTAAAATATTTTTTAATTCTTCATATGACCAAACATAATATTTTCCCTCAACACCTTCACTGTCAGCATCATACGCTGATCCATATAATTCTTCATTATTTTTAAATTCATTATTAAAATATTGAATTGTTTGCAAAAGCTTATTTTTATACCAATCATTTTTGGTATTCTGGTAAAATTTGGTTAAGAGATCTATGAACTGGATATTGTCATAAAGCATTTTTTCAAAGTGAGGGATTATCCATTTTTCATCAACAGCATATCTTGAAATTCCCCCTTCAAGATGATCGTAAATACCTTTTGAACAAAGATTATTAAGTAAAATTTCGACAGGTTTAAAATAGTTTTTATTTTTTGTTTTTAAATAAAAATAAAACATTGCATCAAACAAATAAAATTGTGGAAACTTTGGCGCTCCTTTGAAACTACCGTTATTTTCGTCTAAATAATTAATAATTTTTTCAACAAATGGCTCCAATGGTTGATTTAAAACTGCAGATCTTTGATTAATTTTTGAGAATATATCTTTAACTTGTGGTGCCTGAGCTAGAATTTTCTCTCTATTTTCGTTGTAAACATTATGAACATTATCTAAAACTTTTTTGAAGTCTGGTCTTCCTTGAATTTCTTTTGGTGGAAAGTAAGTTCCACCCGTAAATGGTACGCCATTTTCGTCTAAAAACATTGATAATGGCCATCCACCTTGAGCACCAGTTAATATTGATAAGCTTTTTTGAAAGACATAATCCAAATCAGGTCTTTCTTCTCTATCAACTTTAATATTAATAAACTTTTCATTCATGAGTTTGGCAGTTTCTTCGTTTTCAAAACTCTCATGGGCCATAACATGACACCAATGGCAACTTGCATATCCTACACTTAAAAATATAGGTTTTTTTTCTTTTTTTGCTTTATCTAAGGTTTCTTTATTCCAAGGAAACCAATCAACTGGATTATCTTTATGTTGTTGAAGATAAGGACTTTTTTCGTTTCTTAAAATATTAGACAATTTAGTGATGGTAGTAAGGTTTTCTTAAAAAAATATTCCTAACCATTGGCTCAAATTCTTTTAAAGTCATTGATTTGTAATTTGGATCAAATGAAGATTGATCATACTTTTCGCAAAAATCTATCGTCGCTTGATAATGTTGAGAGCCCTTATATTTTTCTCTTGCATTTTTATCTTTACCTAAATGTTCTGCAGAATAATAAGTTTGAAACAAACCATGATGTAAAATAATCCAATAAGTTTTTTCTGAAACATAAGGTTTAATTACTGATGCGGCGTATTGAGAATGATTCATTGGAGCTAATTCATCTCCTAGATCGTGTAATAATGTAGCTACAACCATTTCCTCATTTTCTCCATTTTTATATGCTCTTGTTGCTGCCTGCAATGAATGTTCTAGTCTTGTGATTTGATAACCTTCAAGGGTAGTAGTTTGAGCTGCTAAATAATCTAAAATTCTATCTGCTGTTTTTCTTTCATATTCACTCTCTAATTTTTCTAAAAGTTGATAGTCATCTTTAGTACCATTCTTCATTTCTGTAAAACTTACTTTTTTCATTTTAATTATTTGATGCTGTGCTTAATAAAGAAAGTTGGGTTACTTTATCTTCACCAAGTTCATCAATTATTTTTACAGGGTATTCCCCAGTAAAGTGGTGATCAGTTAATTGTGGATAATTATCATTTCTTTTATCAAAACCCATTCCTAAATATAAACCATTTAAACTTAAAAATTTTAATGATTTTGCTTTTATAAATTCACATATTTCAGCTGTAGATTTGTTTGCAGCTAAAAGCTCTTTTTTCGTTGGTGTATCAACCCCATAAAAGTCAGGAAACTTTATTTCAGGGCTTGCTATTCTCACGTGAACTTCTTTTGCTCCAGAATCGTATAACATTTTAACTATTTTTGATGAAGTGGTACCTCTAACAAGCGAGTCATCAACTAGAATTATTCTTTTATCTTTAATTACAGATATATTTGGGTTTAATTTTAACTTAACCCCTAAACTTCTAATTTGTTGGGATGGCTCAATAAAAGTCCTGCCAACATAATGGTTTCTAATTAAACCTAGATCAAATTTTAGCCCTTTTTCCTCTGCATATCCTAGTGCTGCAGCGTTCCCTGAGTCTGGCACAGGCACAACTAAGTCGGCATCTATTTTCTCTTCTTTTGCTAATTGTGAGCCAAATTTTTTTCTGTACTCATATGCTGTTTTGCCACTTAGAATACTATCTGGTCTAGAGAAATAAATATATTCAAACACACAAGGCCTGATTTTTTTTGGCGGGAAAGGTTTAATACTTTTTAATTCATCATTTTCTATAAATACAATTTCTCCATTTTCAACTTCTCTAACAAACTTGGCTCCTATTATATCAAATGCACAAGTTTCAGATGCTAGGACATAAGAGTTTTTTAATTTACCAATTACTAAAGGTCTTATTCCATATGGATCTCTTACACCTATAAGAGTATTTTGTGTCATCATAACAAGCGCATAACCACCTTGAATTTGAAATATAGCGTCAATGATTTTATCTATTGTTTTATTTCGTTTTGACTTTGCAATTAGCTGAACAATAGTTTCAGTATCAGATGTTGTATAGAATATAGCTCCGTCCTGGACTAGTTTATTTCTTAATGTTATGGCGTTTGTAAGATTACCATTATGAGCGACACCAATACCTCCAGCATTTGTATCGGCAAAAAAAGGTTGTACATTCCTTAAAGCAGTTCCACCTGTTGTGGAGTACCGATTATGGCCAATTGCATATTTTCCTGGAAGTTTTTTTAAAACTTTTTCATCATTAAAATTATCGCCTACTAACCCAAATCTCTTTTCTGAATGATATTTCTCTCCATCATATGAAACAATGCCACAACCTTCTTGTCCTCTATGTTGAAGAGCATGAAGACCTAATGCAGTAAGAGTAGAGGCATCAGTAGAATTACTTATTCCAAATACTGCACACTCTTCCTTTATCTTAGGATCATATATCTTGAACTTTTTCTTTAGTTTCTTCATAATCTTTTTTATCAGGAAATTCTTTTATAAGATAGTTACTACCTTTTTCAACCCATGCATATGTAAAAGCATCATCCAAGTTAATTGGCCATTTTTTATGGTAATAGACGATATTTATAGTTGTATAAATACATACAACTATTATGTAAGCCCTAACAAATCCAAAAAAGAAACCAAAGATTCTATCTAAATTCCCTAATCCTGAGTATGTGACTGCTCTATTTATTCCTTTATTTATTAATAAAATTGAGAAAATAATTATTATAAATAATCCTATACCAACTGCTAGATCAAGCACATATTCACTATCAATTATATCTTCAAAGAATGGTTTTACTTTTGGAAATAGAAATAGAGTAACAACATAAGCTAAAAGCCATTTAGAGGCTGACAAAATGCTCAATAAAAAACCCTTTTTTGTGCATGTAATCAAGGATAGTGCCGTGAAAACCAAGTAAATAATATCAAAGGTATATAGATCACTAAAAATATCTTTTAGAACTTCCATTAATTATTTAATTTTAAAAGGTTTGAGCACTAAAAGTAAAGATGGCAATAATGTTAAAACTGATATCATAGCCAGCAGCATTGCTATTCCAGTAAAGACTCCAAAATATATAGTTGGAATAAAATTAGATAAAATTAAAATAGAAAATCCAAATACAATTGTTATAGATGTATTTAGTATTGCTACTCCCACAGTGGAATGACAATATTTAAGTGTTTTATTGTAATCTTTTATTTTAGCCAGCTCCTCCCTAAATCTATAAATATAATGGATGCTATTATCTACAGCTATACCAATTGTAATAGCAGCAATTGTGATTGTCATCATATCCAAAGGAATACCTGCTATACCAATTATTCCTAGAATAAAAAATGCTGCAATAAAATTTGGTATTACACCTATAAATGAAATCTTTATATTCCTAAAAAGAATTAAAAACATAATAAAAATTCCAATCATCACAAAACCAAGAGTTAGGATTTGGGATTTAAATAAACTTTGAAGTAGATTATTAAATAATATAAGTACTCCACCAAGTTTAAATTCATCTTTACTAATATTTAATTTATTTTCTAAATCAAAATTTATTTGATTGATAAGGTCATTTCTTCTTAATCCATCTAAAGAGTCTTTTATTCTTAAACTAATCCGAGCTTCAGAGTTATTTATAGATATATACGGGTCTACTATTTCTTTTTTAATATTGTCTGGAATTTTAGTGTACAGAACACCCATTTCCAAAGTTCCAAGTGGTTTATTATTATTTAATTTTGTTGCAACTTGAATTATTGATGAAAAAGACAAAACTTTTCCTACAGCATCAATACCATCTAAATAGTTGTGAACTCGAGTTATTTTATTAATTTTATCTTTAGTAAACCAATATTTATCATCATTTTCATCTTCATCTCCCCAATCATTCTCACTGTCAGTTTCTCCATCCTCATCTTTTGGAAATTTTAAAATTACTTCTAATGGAGTTGTGCCACCTAACTTTTCATCTATTAATTTCATACCTTTATAAATCTCTGTATTTTTGTCAAAATAATTAATGAAACTATTTTCAACTTTTAATTTTGAGATTCCAAAAATACTTAAAAATAAAATTAATCCAGTTAAACCAAATATGTAGTTTTTGTTTCTAACCGCTAGTATTCCTAAATAGCTTGTTATTTTAGAGTCATTCTCTTTAGATAATTTTACTTTTGAGTTTTGAACAAAATTTAGCAAAGTAGGAAGAAGTGTAAATGTAATTACTAATGAGGTTATTAAACCAAACGTCATCATCCACCCAAAATCTATAATTGGCTTTATCTCGCTAAAAATTAATGACATAAAAGCACATATCGTTGTTAAGACAGTATAAAAGATTGGCCAAATCATTTTTCTTGTTGTCAAAATTAAAATTTCAAATTTTTTCTTTTTTGGAAACTGTTTGTTTAATTGTAAAAACCTAGTACTCATGTGAATATTCATTGCCATTGTAAGAATTAACATTAAAGCGATAAAGTTTGATGAAATTACTGTAACTTTCCATCCAACCAATCCAAGGAAACCAGTCATAAAGACAACTGAAAAAAAACAGCTACTAATTGGAATTATAATCCAAATTATTTTTCTGAATACATACCAAAGTGTTAAGATGATAAAAAGCAATACTCCTATTCCAAAGGTAACAATATCATTTTTTATAAAAGTCATCATATCATCGGCAATCATTGGGATACCTCCAAGATAAATTTGGATATTTTGATTGTGATTTTTTATAACTTCTCTAATTTCTAGGATATTTTGGTGTCTCTTTTTTTTAGCTTTATCTTTAAAGGTCTCTAATTCTTTCTCTGTTCTGATTTCTTTATCTATTTTATAAGGTTTAATATATACAATTATACCACTTGTTTTCCCGTCTTCACTTATCACAAAATTTCTAAACACAGGACTATTTAAAATTTCATTAAATCCACGTTCTTTGTCGATATCTTCACTTTTTAATGTTTTAAAATTCTGAATACGTTCAACCAAACTATCATCTGTTGCCTCAAGCAAAGGAATGTCTAAAAGTGTTACAACGTTATGAACCCAATATAAACGTTGTAACTCATTTTTTAATTCAGAAAGTTTTTTTAAAGACTCCTCAGAATTTATTTTATTTTGTGGAGAGTAGGTGAGTACTAAAAATTCTTTAGCACCATATCTTTCATTTATTTCATTTA
>CACJFS010000019.1 GCA_902592715.1 uncultured Pelagibacteraceae bacterium | reverse complement strand
AATCTGCATCCTCTAAAGCTACAGCAAAAATATACATTATTGAATGATCTAAAGTTTCTCTTGATGCATTTGGATCCATTTTCTGTGGATCATTTGCTCCTGTTCCTATAACAAAATGTGTATGATGACTCGTGTAGATATCAATTTTTCTTATATTTTTTAAATTTGAAATTTTTTTATTTAATTTTTTACCAATATCTATAAGTGCTTGAGCTTGGTATTCAGCTGAATATTCTTTTGTATAAGTTTCTAAGATAGCTTTTTTAGGCTCGTTCTTTTTTGGTAAAGGAACACTATACTGTGCATTTTTTCCATCTAGTATTCTGGCAATAACGCTGTCTTCTCCCTCATATATAGGACTAGGAGCGCCTTCGCCTCTCATAGCTCTATCAACAGCTTCTATAGCTAGTTTACCTGCGTGAGCTGGTGCATATGCTTTCCAACTTGATATTGCACCTTTTCTCGATTGACGAGTTGAAATTGTGACATGAAGCGCTTGTTGAACAGCTTGATAAATAGTTTCAGTATTTAATCTTAACATTGAACCAATTCCTGCAGCAACACTAGGTCCTAAATGAGCAATATGATCTATTTTATGTTTATGAAGACAAATTCCTTTTACTAAATTTACCTGAACCTCGTATGCTGTAATAATTCCTCTTAAAATATCTAGTCCACTTTTTTTAAGCTTTTCACCAACTGCTAAAATTGGCGGAATGTTATCACCGGGATGGCTATAGTCAGCTGCTAAAAAGGTATCATGAAAGTCTAATTCTCTAACAGCTGTTCCATTTGCCCAAGCTGCCCATTCTGCATCAAATTTTATTTTTGAATTAATTCCAAATAGAGTTGATCCATTATTTCTTAAATGACCTTTGGCCATTTCTCTTGCTGATATTACTGGACTTCTATTTAATGAAGCTATTGCAACTGAAGCATTATCTATAATTCTATTAATTGACATTTCAATTGCATCACTGTTTAACTTAGCCTTATCAGACGCAATCTCTGCAATTTTCCATGCCAATTGTTTTTTCTTTGGTGGAGTAATTGTTGATGGGTAAACTTTTACTTTATGTAATATCAAAATATTTCCTTTAATTAATTAATATACGGCAACACTAATTTTTCCAAATCAATAAAATCTTTCACAAGATAATTATGGTAAATTTCATCAGGATTTTTATCGGTATAACCATCTTTGATTAAAATAAATGGCATATTCGCAGCTTTTGCAGATTCAGCATCAGTTTCACTGTCACCAACCATAATTGTTTTTTTAACATCGCCTTGTAAAATTTCTACTACACTAGTTAAATGTCTTGGATCAGGTTTGCAGTACTCAAAAGTATTATAGCCTGCAACATATTCAAAATAATCATAAATTTTTATTTGTTTAAGAAGATCAACTGCTAAATGTTCTGTTTTGTTGGTGCATACAGCCATAGAAATATTATTATTTTTGCACCAAACCAAGAATTCACTTACACCTTTGATAAGTTTGCTCTCATTAGCAATATTTTTACCATAATAATCTATGAATTCTTTAACCATTTGAGATTTAATTTCTTTATCATCAATTTTTTTTAATTCCTTTTTTGCTTGATTCCACATAGATCGACCGATCATAGACGCTGCGCCTTTACCAACTAAATTTCTGATCTCATCTGTTGACCTAGTTTCATAACCAAATTTTTTCATCACATGGTTATGGGCATTCATTAAATCAGGAGCGGTATCAATCAGAGTTCCGTCTAAATCAAAAAGAATGGTGAATTTTTGTGTCATTTAAAAGTATTATTAAGAAATATATTGTGAATTAATTAAACTAATACCCAAATATATAAAAATATCAAATGAAACAAAAAAAATTAATAAATATTCAATCAAAGTTGAGAACCAAATTTTTAAAAAATGGCGTTAAAATGATTGCACCTGATACAGTTTTTTTTTCTAAAAATACAAAAATAGGAAAAAATGTAACTATAGAACCATACGTAGTAATTGCCGATAAAGTATCTCTTGGAAATAATGTAAGGATTTTATCTTTCTCTCATTTAGAAGGTGTAAAAATTCAAAATAATGTAAATGTTGGACCATATGCAAGATTAAGATCTGGCACAGTAATAGAGTCAGGATCAAAAGTTGGAAATTTTGTAGAGGTGAAAAAGAGTATTATCGGCAAAGACTCAAAATTAAATCATTTATCTTATATAGGAGATTCAAAATTAGGTAAAAAAGTAAATATTGGCGCAGGAACAATTACATGCAATTATGATGGTGTTAAAAAAAATAAAACAATAATAGATGATGAGGTGTTTGTTGGTTCAAATTCGTCACTAGTTGCTCCTTTAAAACTTGAAAAAAAAAGTATAATTGGCGCTGGTTCAACTATAACAAAAAAAGTTTCTAAAAGTTCATTAGCATTAACCAGAACTGAGCAAATTGAAATTAAAAATTACAAAAGAAAAAAATAAATGTGTGGAATAGTAGGTATAATTAGTTCTAAAGAAGTTACTGGAAGAATTATAAACTCATTAAAGAAACTGGAATACAGAGGTTATGACTCTGCAGGGATAGCAACAATAGCCGATGGAAATATTAATGAAGTAAAATGCGAAGGTAGAGTTGAAGTATTAGAAAAAGATATATCAAAATTTAATCTTAAAGGAGATATTGGTATCGGTCATGTAAGGTGGGCAACGCACGGCAAACCAAGTAAAATTAATGCTCATCCTCATTCATCTGAAAAGGTCTCAGTCGTGCACAATGGAATTATTGAAAATTCAACAATACTGAAAAAATTTTTAGAAAAAAAAGGCTACTTATTTAAATCACAAACAGACACCGAGGTAATTGCTCATTTAGTGACCGAATATCTAAAAAAGAATTCATTGAAAGACACAATAATAAAAGTTCTTAGAAAACTTCACGGAAGTTTTGCACTAGGAATAATATTTAAAGGTCAAAATGATTTAATGATTGGAGCAAGAAGAGGCTCTCCATTGGCGGTTGGATATGGACCAAATGAAAATTATCTTGGTTCAGACTCTTATGCACTTAAATCTATGACAAATAAAATCTCTTATTTAGATGATGGAGAATTTTGTATTGTAAAAAAAGACCAGATAGAATTTTTTGATACTGATGGCTTAAAAGTAAATAAAAAAGTGATGAATTTATCTAAAGATGAAATTGACTACGACAAAGGTGATTATAAATATTTTATGGAAAAAGAAATTGATGAGCAACCTTCAACGATTAATGCATGCATAAATGAGTATGTTGATAAATATAACAAACAAATAAATATTTATAACTTTCCATGGAAAACAAATTCTATTGAATCTGTGGTATTAATAGGTTGCGGAACTGCATTCCATTCATGTTTAGTTGCAAAATATTGGATTGAACAAAATACTACTTTAGATGTCAGTGTTGATATAGCTTCAGAGTTTAGATATCGAAAAGTTAGATTTAAAAAAAAATGTCTTTATATAGTTGTTTCACAATCAGGTGAAACAGCTGATACTTATGCAGCATTAGATTTATGTAAAAAAAATAAAATGAAAACTTGTGCAGTTGTGAATGTTGTAGAAAGTTCAATAGCAAGAGATGCAGATTTAGTATTACCAATCTATTGTGGTCAAGAAGTTGGAGTTGCTTCAACTAAAGCATTTATTGGCCAAATGTTAGTATTGTATATTTTATCTACTAAAATTTCTTTTGATCAAAAATGTATTACAAGAGAAGAGTATCAATCTAAGATAAAAAATTTATTAACACTATCTAATTCTGCTAAAAAAACTTTAAAATTAGATCAAAAAATTTTAAATATTAGCAAAGCTTTTGCCAATGCAAAAGGTTCAATGTTTTTAGGTAGAGGTTATTCATTTCCCATCGCCTTAGAGGGAGCCTTAAAACTTAAAGAATTAGCCTATGTACATGCAGAGGGTTACCCTGCTGGTGAAATGAAGCATGGTCCTTTAGCGTTAATTGAAGAAGGAATGCCTGTAGTTGTTTTAGCACCAAGAGATGAGCATTACAAAAAAACAATTTCTAATATGCAAGAAGTGATTGCAAGAGGGGCAAAAGTCTTATTAATTACAAATAAAAATAAAGATGAAGTAATTTCAGAAAATATTTGGGAAAAGATAGAAGTAGACAAACTCGATGATGAATTAATTCCATTTTTAATAACAATTCCATTACAAAAACTAGCTTTTTATTCAGCTTTAGAAAAAGGTTATGATATTGATAAGCCAAGAAATTTGGCAAAATCTGTTACTGTTGAATAATTATTTGTATATAATTAAAAAATGAATAACTTAAAAAAATTTTTTTTATTTATATTTTTATTCACTCTAACAACTTGTGAATCATCCGATGTAATTGTAAAAATTTATGGTGTTTCAGAATATAATTGTTCAAAAGATGAGTATAGAATTTTAACGCAGCTACCAATGCTTTCATTTTTAAAAACAAAAAAATGGTACAACAGAGAAGAATTTCATAATGCTAACTATAAAGAAGCTTTAGAGCCATACAAAGATCTAGCTATGAGTGAAGAAACGCTGACCGATATATTACCAACTCTTGACGCTAGCAATGGAATATTTAACGAGTTTATTGCTCCTGTGGATTGTGAGAATCCAAAGGATATAAAATTTTGATAGATAAACTAAGAAATTTAGTAAAATCTGTAACAGTTGAATAATTTGTACTTTTACTTATCAAAAATTTTAGCACCATTATTAAATCCAACGAATTTTTTATTTTTAGCACTAATAATTTTATTTATTATTTATCGTAAAAATAAAAAAAAGATTATTTTTCAATTATTAACTATCACTATCTTTTTAATATCGATTATTTCTTTTCTACCTATTGGAAATTTTGGATTAAGCTATCTTGAAAAAGATTTTTTAAATAAAGCAAGTTATCAAGATATTGATAACATTGTGGTATTATCAGGCTCTGATTACAGATTGCTGGCTTCAGTAAAATTAGGAAATAAATATAAAAACACAAAAATCTATTATATTGGTGGGAGTTCATACCTAATAAATAAAGATATAAATGATGAAATAAACAAAGCTAAAAAAATTTATGAGGAGTTGAATTTTGATATGACAAGAGTTAATTTTGTTGGTCAATCAAGAAATACAATAGAAAATTTTAAAGAAATTGAAAAATTAAACCTTATTAATTCAAAAACAATTTTAATTACATCTGCTTACCATATGAAGAGATCTACAATTATTGCAAAAGATTTTGGCTTAAAGTTAATACCTTATGTTGTTGACCCAAAAACAAATCGCCATAGTTCATTGATAAATATTTACCAAGATTTTAACATAAGTAGGAATTTTGCTAATTTTAACTTATTTTTTAGAGAAATTATTGGTATTATTGTTTTTAAATTATCTTCATAATTTAAATAATTTACTTTTTTAAATCATACGTATATACACTCCCTGATTGTATTATGAAAAAATGGAAAGCAAATAGTTGGAGAAACCATCCAGTTAAGCACATCCCTGAGTATAAGGATGAAGAGGAATTAAATTTAGTTTTGAATAAATTAAAAAATTTCCCTCCCTTAGTATTCGCGGGTGAAACTAGACATCTTAAAGACCAACTTGCAAACGTTGTTGATGGTAAGGCATTCTTATTACAGGGTGGAGACTGTGCCGAAAGCTTTGCGGAATTTAATCCAGATAATATAAGAGACTATTTTAAGTTAATGCTTCAAATGTCATTAGTGCTAACATATTCAGCATCTTTACCAGTAGTTAAACTAGGGAGAATTGCAGGTCAATTTTCTAAACCTAGAAGTGCTCCTACTGAAAAACAAGGAGATATAGAACTTCCAAGTTATTTAGGAGATAACATAAATGGTATGGAATTTACTGAAGCAGCTAGAATACCAGATCCAAAGAGACTATTTAGAGCGTACTCTCAGTCAGCATCTACATTAAATTTAATTAGAGCATTTTCTAATGGTGGATTTGCCGATTTAAAAAAAGTCCATTTATGGAATTTAGGTTATATTAAATCAGCAGCACAAGCTAAAAAATTTAAGGAATTAGAAGACAAAATTGCTGATGCCCTTTCTTTTATGGAGGCTTGTGGGATTACATCTGATTTTAATAGAAGACTGTATACAGTAAATTTTTGGACATCTCATGAAGCATTGCATTTACCATTTGAGGAAACTATGACTAGGATAGACTCTACCACTGGTGAGTATCATGATACTTCAGCACATTTTGTATGGATAGGAGACAGAACAAGACAAATTGATGGTGGTCATGTTGAGTTTTGTAGAGGTATTGAAAATCCAATTGGAATTAAATGTGGTCCAACTTCTAAACCTGAAGAGATAGCCAAAATTTGTGAGCTGATAAATCCTAAAAATGATAAAGGTAAAATTACATTAATTTCTAGATTTGGCCACGATCAAGTAGAAAAATATTTACCAAAACTTATACGAGGAATTAAAAAAGAGGGACTTAACGTTATCTGGTCATGTGATCCGATGCATGGAAATACGATTAAATCAACTACAGGATTTAAAACAAGACCTTTTAACAACGTTTTAAATGAAGTTAAAAATGTATTTGGCGTACATCAAAGCGAAGGATCATATGCAGGAGGACTTCATATTGAAATGACTGGTCAAAATGTGACAGAATGTACTGGTGGAGCACAAAAAATATCAGATACAGATTTATCTAGTAGATATCACACTCAATGTGATCCAAGACTTAATGCTAACCAAGCCCTAGAGTTAGCTTTTTTAATTTCAGATGAGATTAAAAAGAATACCTTGTATGCTAAAAATGGTATTAGAGCGGCATCTTAATCATTTAATTTTTTAAATTAATTATTATATTTTAAGTATGAAACCTGATCAAAAAGTTGAATTTATTAAAGATTGGATATTGAATTACGTTAATTCGATGCCAAAAAAAGCCGAGTCGCTGGTAATTGGAATTTCAGGAGGAATTGACTCTTCTGTTTCGAGTACCCTAAGTGCAATGACAGGACTTAGAACTATTGTCTTGTCTATGCCAATAAAACAAAAAAGTGCACAACATGATTTAAGTTTAAAGCATCAGGAATGGCTAAAACAAAATTTTAAAAATGTTGAAGGTATTACTGTTGAGCTAGACAGTCTTTTTTCTACATTTGAAAATACTTTAAAAGATTTTAATAGTTTGCATGGTATGGCAAACTCTAGAGCTAGATTAAGAATGACAACCTTGTATCAAGTTGCAGCAGCCAATAATGGAATAGTCGTTGGCACTGGAAATAAAGTTGAAGATTTTGGAGTAGGTTTTTACACAAAGTATGGGGATGGTGGAGTTGATATATCTCCAATAGCTGACTGTAATAAAACAGAAGTTTGGGAATTAGGAAAAGAATTAAAAATTTTGCAAGAGATTATAGATGCACCTCCAACAGATGGTTTATGGGATGATGGCAGGACTGATGAAGGTCAGCTTGGTTTAAGTTATAAAGAACTTGAAGAAGCAATGGAAAATGAAAATTCAAAAAATAGAGAAAAATATATCCAAATAAGAAACGCAAATTTGCATAAAATGGATCCAATTCCAGTTTGCAAGATTCCAAGCTAATCAAATAGATTCACAAATCTATAATTAAAGTATATTCCTTGAGTAATGAATAAAGATATTTTTTTAACAAATAGCTATGGTGGAAAAAAAGAAAAGTTTCAGCCAATAGATAAAAATAATGTTAAAATGTATGTTTGTGGTCCCACTGTTTATGATGATCCCCATATAGGTAATGCAAGACCATTAGTCGTATTTGATATTCTTTTTAAAGTTTTAAAATGTAAATATGGTAAAGACAATGTTGCGTATGTCAGGAATATTACAGATATTGATGATAAAATAATTCAATCTGCAAAAGATAAAAAAATTACAATCTCTCAATTAACCAATAAGATAAACATAAATTTCCAACAAGATTGTAATTATCTTAATTGTGAGGAACCTAACTTTCAACCTAAAGCAACAGAAAATATAAGTGAAATGATCGATATGATCAGCAGTTTAATTGAAAAAGGTTTTGCTTATGAGAGCAAGAAGCATATTTATTTTGAGGTTAAAAAATTTAAAGATTATGGAAAATTATCAAACAAAAAAATAGAAGATTTAATATCTGGGTCCAGAGTAGAAGTATCAACTAATAAGAAAAATGCTGAAGACTTTGTATTATGGAAACCCTCAAGTGAAGATGAGCCTAGCTGGCCGTCACCGTGGGGAAAGGGAAGACCAGGCTGGCATTTAGAATGTTCAGTAATGTCCAAAAAATATCTTGGTGATAAGTTTGATATTCACGGGGGAGGCAGAGATTTAATATTTCCACATCATGAAAATGAAATTGCACAATCACGTTGTGCTAATGATACTGAAGTTTTTTCAAATTATTGGGTACATAATGGATTTATAACCTTATCAAATGAAAAAATGGCAAAATCACAGGGTAATATTTTAAAGATAAGTGATTTTAAAAACAATGTGAATGGTCAAGTTCTAAGACTAGCTTTAATTAGCGCACAGTATAGACAGCCTTTAGATTGGAATGACAAACTTTTAGAGGAAAGTCAAAAAACAATCGATAAATGGTATAAAAGCTATGTAGAACTGGATAAGCCCAAACATATCTCTGATGATGATCTTTATCCTTTGTATGACGATTTAAACACACCAAAATATATAGCCAACCTTCATAAGCTATATGAAAAATCTCAATCAGGTAATTTGGGAGATAAGCAAGAATTTGTATCTGCATGTAATTTTGTAGGATTGTTAACGGAGACTAAAGATGAATGGGATAAATTTAAAAAAAATAAATCTGATTTAAACAATGAGATAATTGAAACAAAAATTAAAGAACGAAATCAGGCAAGAGATGATAAAAATTACGAATTAGCTGATAAAATTCGAAATGAGCTTTTGGAAAAAGGAGTTCAAATAGAGGATAAAGATGGTAAAACCTCGTGGAAATTTAAATAATGTCGGACAAAATATACATATTTGATACAACTTTACGTGATGGTGCACAAACACAGGGAGTAGATTTTTCTTTAGATGACAAAGAAAAAATCTCTGTAGCATTGGATAATCTTGGTGTCGATTACATAGAAGGAGGATGGCCTGGAGCTAATCCCACGGATACAGAGTTTTTTAACAAGCAACATTCTTTTAATCATTCAATATTAACAGCTTTTGGTATGACAAAAAAATCTGATCATAGTGCTGAAAATGATCCAATGATTTCATCTTTAATAAATTCTAAAGCAAATTCAATTTGTTTATTTGGAAAGTCTTGGGATTTTCATGTGGATGTTGCTTTAGGCATATCCAAAGATCAAAATTTAAAAAATATTAGTGAAAGTGCAAAACATATAATCAATTCTGGAAAAGAATTCATGTTTGATGCTGAGCACTTTTTTGATGGTTATAAATCAAATAAAGAATACGCCTTAAGTTGCATCAAGTCTGCATATGATCAAGGTGCTAGATGGATTATATTGTGTGATACCAACGGTGGCACCTTGCCCCATGAAATATCAAAAATAGTTTCAGATGTATCAAAACATATACCTGGTAAAAATTTAGGAATTCATGCTCATAATGATACAGAAAATGCAGTTGCAAATTCTTTAGTTGCAATCCAGGCTGGTGTACGTCAAGTACAGGGAACTATTAATGGTTTAGGTGAAAGATGTGGTAATGCCAATTTAATGTCACTTATTCCATCATTATATTTAAAAAATGAGTTTTCTAAAAATTATGAAATAAATATAAAAGATGAGAATATTAAGCATTTAACACAATGTTCTAGATTATTAGATGAAATTTTAAACAGAAAACCTAACAAACATTTACCTTATGTTGGTGCTGCAGCATTTTCGCACAAAGGTGGGATGCATGTTTCAGCGGTTCAAAAAGACCCAAAAACTTACGAACACATTGATCCTAAGGAAGTTGGAAATACAAGAAATATTGTTGTTTCAGATCAGGCTGGGCAATCTAATATTTTATCAAGATTAGAAACTATAGGAATTAATATAAAAAAAAATGATCCAAAAATTAAAAAACTCTTAGAAGAGGTAAAAGGAAGAGAATTTATTGGTTATAGTTATGATGGTGCAGATGCTTCATTTGAACTGCTAGCTAGAAGAATAGTAGGTGAAATTCCAAGGTATTTAATAATTAAAGCTTACGATGTATCTGTTAAGAAAAATTCATCTGGAGAAATTGTTTCATCAGCAAAAGCAGAGCTAGAAGTAGATGGTGAAACAATTGTGTGTGAAGGTGAAGGGAATGGCCCAGTAAATGCTTTAGATAATGCCATCAGAAATAACATTAAAAAGATATCTAAATATTCTGATTATCTCAAAGATTTAAGATTAGTTGATTATAAAGTAAGAATATTAAATACAGGAACGGAGGCTGTAACTAGAGTTTCAATAGAAAGCACAGACTCCCAAGGGAAGAATTGGTTTACAATAGGAGTATCACCAAATATTATAGATGCTTCGTTTAAAGCATTAATAGATAGTCTTGATTACAAGTTATTTAAAGATAATGCTCCAGCAAGTACTTAATGAGTTTTAATAATATTTCATTTATTCTACATAAGCCTCAGCTATCCGAAAATATTGGATTATGTGCAAGAGCTATGAAAAATTTTGGTTTTAAGAATTTATCAGTAATAGATCCAAAACCAATATTTCCAAATGATAAAATTATAGCAACCTCTGTTGGAGCTAAGGATATAATAAAAAAAACTAAAGTTTTTTCAAACTTAGAAAAATCATTAATCAAGACCGATATTCTAATTGCTACCTCAGCAAGGTTTAGAAATAAAAATATCAAGCATGTTTCATTAGACAAGTTAAAAAAAATAAACTTTACAAAGAGGGTTAGTTTTTTGTTTGGTTCCGAAGCTTCTGGATTAACAAATGATGAAGTTAGTTATGCTGATTATACTTTACAAATTCCAAGTAATAGTAAATTTAGATCACTAAACTTGTCACACAGCCTTGTAATTGTAGCTCAAACAGTCTCATACTTAATCTCAATAAATAAAGTTGATTTTAAAAAGTCGAAAAAAATACAAACAGCTACCAAGAAGGAAATATCTAGCATGCTGAATTTCTGTCTATCTTCCCTAGAAAACCAAAATTTTTTTAGACAAAAGGCCAAAAAGCCTATTATGATAGAAAATTTACGAAGTATTTTTTACAAAATGGAACTCTCTAAAAAAGAAATACGCATTTTATCAAGTGTATTTGCTGGTCTAACTAAAAAACCTTGATTGACAAAAATATTTTGATGTCTATAAGACCGATAACCATAATATGACAAAACGATTAAACTCAAAACATAAAGTAGATAGAAGGCTTAAAGTAAATTTATGGGGTAGACCAAAAAGTCCTTTTAATACTAGAGCATATCCTCCAGGACAACATGGACAATCGAAGTCATCAAAACCATCAGATTATGGAATTCAGTTACAGGCTAAACAAAAGTTAAAGTGTTATTACGGAAACATGAATGAACGACAGTTTAGAAATATGTATAAAAGAGCAATAATGAAAAAAGGCGATACAGCTGAAAACTTAATTGGATTATTAGAGAGAAGATTAGATGCTGTAATATACAGATCAAAATTATCAAATACTATTTTTTCTTCAAGACAATTGATAAATCATGGGCATGTAAGAGTGAATGGAAAAAAAGTTAATATTTCTAGTTACCAAGTAAAAGAAGAAGATAGTATTGAAATAAGAGATAAATCAAAACAACTAGCATTAATCGATATTGCTCTTGCAAATAAAGAGCGAGAAGTTCCTGAATACTTACAATTAGATGAGAAAAACAAAAAAGTAAAATTTGTAAGAATACCCAAGTTTGAAGAAGTTCCATACCCAGTTGTAATGGAGCCAAATTTAGTAATTGAATATTATTCAAGATAATTTTTGATAAAAAGAACATCCAAATCTCATATAGAAAAAACTCTTACGCAAAACCCAAGCTGGAAAATTTTAGATATTGGCTGTGGATATGGAGCAAGTAAGTTTGCAACCACAATTAGCGATATAATAGATTTGACAGATCATTATAAAGATAGACAATTTATAAAGATTAAGGAAAAGAAATTACCATTTAAAGATAAAGAGTTTGATTTTGTTATTGCCTCTCATGTTGCAGAACATGTCGATGATATTTCTTATTTTTTAAATGAATTAGCAAGAATAAGTAAAAAGGGATATATAGAAGTACCAACAAGATTAGAAGATAACTTGGTATTTGAGAATAAAAAAGCTCATATTTGGCATTTAATATTTGATGATGTAAACAATCAAATTAATATTTCAAAAAAGCAAATATATTTTGAACCTGTATTAACTGTAAGTACAACAAAAAAGCTTCATGAACATTTTAGAGAAAGTTTAGTAATTGAACTATTTTGGGAAAATAGTATTGAGTTCACCTTAAATGAAGATAATTTTAAAGTTTCTAAAAAGATATCTATTTTAAACTTATTAAAAAAATATTTTTCAAAAAAAATTAGGTTGTTAATTAAATAATCAGAGATAATTAGTTTTTCTTTTTAAATTCAATTCCGTTATCTTCAAAAAGTTTTGCTAATTCACCATTTTCGTACATTTCTTTAACTATATCACAGCCACCTATGAATTCATTCTTAACATATAACTGAGGAATTGTAGGCCAGTCGCTAAAAACTTTAATTCCTTCTCTAAGGTTTTGATCCGCTAGAACGTTTACACCTTTAAAATTAACTTCAAGCATTTTTAAAATGTTTGTTACAGCCATTGAAAAACCACACTGGGGAGCATCAGGCGTTCCTTTCATAAACAAACATACTTCGTTACTTTTAATTTCATTATTAATTAATTCATTTGTTTGACTATCCATTTATTTCTCCTTTGTTTTAACTGCTAATGCGTGTAATTCATTTCCCATCTTGCCTTTAAGGGAACTGTATACCATTTTGTGCTGCTGGATTTTACTTTTTCCTGCAAATTGCGACGAAATTACTGTAGCTGAATAATGATTACCGTCACCTGCAAGATCTTGAATTTCTATTTTTGCGTCAGGAAGTGCTTCTTTTATTAAGCTTTCTATTTCTTTTAAATCCATTGCCATTAGTTAACCATATATTCCTTTATCCATTTTTTATAGTCTTCTTTGATATCGTCAATTGATATTTTTAGATCATTTCCATATGTAATCTGATCACTTTCTATTACACCTAATTTATCAAAATGGATTGAATCTTTTTTAAGTATTTTTTCAACATTTTCTAAATTTTTAGGTTTTGTTTCTATTATATACCTTCCCTGGTCCTCTCCAAAAAAATACTCAAATTTATTTACTAAACCTTCAATTGGAAATAATTTTACTCCTTTATTACCTTTAATACACATTTTTGAAACAGCGGTTAAAATTCCCCCTAATGAGACATCATGACAAGTTTCAATTAAATTCTTTTTTTTCAAATTTAAAATACTCATCCCATTTTGTTTTTCATTGAATAAATTAATTTCTGGAGGGGGTCCATTATGATTAGACAAAATATTTTTTGCAAATATTGATTGATCTAAATGACCTTCTGTCTTACCAATTATTAATAAATAGTTCCCATTATTTTTTAACTCCATTGTAATCATCTGTTTATAATCAGATAATAGACCAACACCTCCAATAGATGGTGTAGGCTTAATTCCCTTATCTTTTGTTTCATTATAGAAAGAGACATTTCCTGAAACCACAGGGTAATTTAGATATTTAGAGGCTTCCGTTATTCCCTCAACACATTCAACAAATTCTCCCATATTTTTCTCTTTTTCTGGGTTTCCAAAATTTAGGCAATTTGTAATTGCTATTGGTTTCGCTCCAACAGAAATCATATTTCTCCAACTTTCACAAACCACTTGCTTTCCTCCTGTTAATGGGTGAGCTTGACAATAAGTAGCTGACGAGTCAACTGCTGCAGCCACCGCTTTATTAGTTCCGTGTACTCTTACCACGCCTGCATTACCACCTGGTTTTTGTATAGTATCTCCCATAACTGTATGATCATATTGGTTCCATATCCATTCTTTATCTGCAATGTTTGGGTCAGTTAAGATTTTATTTAAACAATCATTTAATTTCAAAGACTTAAAATCATCTTTTGAAAAATTGTTTTCTTTAGGTAATTTAACTTTTATCCATTTACGATCGTACATTGGAGCATTTTCAGCTAAAAAATCTATCGGAATTTCAGCAACTTTTTTATTTTCAAAAAATAATTCTATATTTTTAGTACTGGTTGTCTTTCCAATAACTGCAAAATCTAAGTTCCACTTATCAAATATTTTTTTTGCTTCATTTTCTTTTCCCTCTTCTAAAACTATAAGCATTCTCTCTTGGCTTTCTGAAAGCATTATCTCATATGGAGTCATATTTTCTTCTCTACAAGGAACATTTGTTAAATCTATTTCAATTCCTAAATCACCCTTAGATGCCATTTCAATGCTTGAAGATGTTAACCCTGCGGCACCCATATCCTGAATTGATATTATTGACTTACCAGCCATAAGCTCAAGACAAGCCTCAAGAAGAAGTTTTTCAGTGAACGGATCACCAACCTGAACAGTGGGCTTTTTTTCCTCAATTTTATCG
>CACJFS010000018.1 GCA_902592715.1 uncultured Pelagibacteraceae bacterium | reverse complement strand
TAACTCTAGGCTCAAAAGGAGTTTATTTTGCAAACTCATCTGAAAGCTATTTTCTAGATGCCTTTAATTTAAAAGATGAAGTTATTGACACAACAGGAGCAGGGGATGCATTTAATGGAGCTTTTGCATATGCCTTATCTAAGAATCATAAAGATAAAGCTGCTTTAGAATTTGCAAATAAGGTTGCGGGTATTTCAACTACAAGGGTTGGGGCAGCCAATGCAATGCCCAAACTTAAAGAAGTAGAAGACTATTAGTTATTCTATAATTTTAAAATCAGACTTATATTTATCAGTGATTGTTAGACCAAGACCTGGTTTATTATCATCTAGATTTATATATCCATTTTCAGGCGCAGGGTCTCCTTCAAAAATGTAATAGAATAATTCATTACCTATTTCTACATCATGAACTGGAAAAAACTCTGAAATTGGACAATTGAAATTAGACATTGTTAGATGATAATTATGCATTTGACCAGCATGAGGAATAACTGGCACTTGATATGCTTCAGCTAATGCATTTATTTTATTTGCAATTGTAAATCCACCAACTCTGTTATTATCATATTGAATATAACTAACTGCTTTAATGTCTAACAATTGTTTAAATCCAAATAAGTTGAACTCATGTTCTCCTCCTGAAATTGGAATTGCATTCATATTATTTAATTCAGCATAACCATGAATATCATCTGCTATAACTGGTTCTTCTAACCATCTAGGATTAAATTTTACCAATTTAGGGATCATTCTCTTTGCATAATCCAGGTTCCAACCCATATAACATTCCATCATTAAGTCAGTTTCATATCCAATAACTTCTCTAACTGCTTCAGCTAGCTCAATATTTTTTTTCATACCTTCAGGGCCATCCTTTGGCCCCCATCCAAATCTCATTTTAAACATTTTAAAACCTTGCTTAACATAGCTTTCAGCTTCTTTTTGCAAATCCTTGATTGGTTGGCTGTAAAGTTTAGATGCGTAAACAGGTATCTTCTCTTTGGTTCTTCCACCCAATAGTTTAAAAACAGGTTTATTTGTAATTTTTCCCATTATATCCCAAAGCGCAATATCAATTGCAGAAATAGCTACCATGCCTAATCCTCTTCTTCCCCATGCATGTGTTCTTCTGTACATTTTTTCCCAGATATAAGAATAATCAAATGGATCTTCACCTATTACCAAAGATGTTAAGTAAGTATCGATTGTTTTTTTTACTAATTGAGGAGCAAGTGCTGCGTTTCCAATTCCAACAATTCCGTCATCAGTTTCAATTTCACATATTAACCATTCATGAAATCTAAATGATCCCATTGCATCTGATTTTTCAAACAAAAGGTCTGAAGCATTTGTACAAAAATTATTTTGTGGAGGAACTGTTTTACCGTTCCATTGATATACCTTGGTACGAATACTTTTTATTTTAGACATTTAATTGTTTTTATTTTCTGCCATTGTTAATGCAATTTTGAATGAATTCAAAGTAGGTTCTAAATTTGCTTTATTTTTACCTGCAATATCAAATGCTGTTCCATGTGCAGGAGTAGTTATAGGGACTGGCAAACCCCCTTGTACAGTTACTCCTCGATCAAATCCAAATGCTTTTAATCCTGATTGTAAAGCATCATGATACATACCAACAATACAATCATGATTTCCATTTTTATAAGCAGTAATAAAAGAAGTATCACATGGTAAAGGTCCATCAGCATTAATACCTAGTTTTTTTGCCTCTTCTATTGCAGGTATAATTTCGTCTTTTTCCTCTGTTCCAAATTCAGCATGGGGATTTAGTGCTTGGACTGCTACTCTTGGACTTTTAATACCATTTAATTTCATTGCTTCATTTATAAGTTTAATTGGCTTAATAATTTTTTCTTTTTTTACATGTTCTGGAACTTCTTTAATTGGAATATGTGACGATACCCTTGCTGTCCAAAAATTATCAATAACATTAAACTCACAAAAAAAATTTTTAACCTCTAACTTTTCAGCCATTAAATGTAATTCATCAGAATATTTATTTCCTCCAAGTTTAAGGCTTGTTTTATTAAATGGTCCAAAGTTTATTGCATGAATTTTATTTTCTTTAGCAAGATCTAAAGCTAAATTTAGCGAAGCTAAAACGCTTTCTCCCGCCTCTTTAGAGCACTCAGATAATTTATAATTATGATTTTTACCTTTAGAGATATCTAGAAAAAATTTACTATCTTTTGTAAAATCAATATTATCAAAATCTTCTACAAAATTTAAATTATGTGATTTGCCTGAAATTTTATTCCCACTCTCTAATATGTTTTTTTCACCAATGATAATTACATTAGCTTTGTTAGTAATTTCCTCTGATAATAGTTTTGAGACCAATTCAGGTCCTATACCAGAAGGATCCCCTAAAAGAACTGCTATGTTAATTTTATTTTGAGCCATTTTTTACTTTACGCTATGTATCAGATTATGTTTATATATTTAAATATAAATTAACTTAAAAGAGGGAAATTATGAAAAAAAGTTTTAAACTTTTCTTAGCAGCTGCATTTCTAGTTACAGAATTTTTTGTTGTTGCGCTTCCACTTATGATTACTTCTGCAAAAGCAGATGGTCACCCAATCCAAGCTATTACTCATGCTGGTTTTGGTGGTGGTACAGACGTAACTACTAGAATGATGCTTCTAAGAGCACGTAGAGTTCTTAAACAAGATATGCAATTGGTTAACAAAAAAGGTGGTGGTGGAGCAGTATCAATGGATTACATGATGAGCTTACCTGCTGACGGACAACACACTTTAACTTGGACTACAGGTCACGCTGTTTCAATGGCTTTAGGTAAAACTAAAGTTAAAATAAGTGATATGCAACCACTAGCAAGAGGAACTGATGATCCTCAATTGTTTGTTGTAAATTGTAAAGCTGACATTAAAGACGCTAAAAAATTTATTAGTACTCAAAAATCAAAATCACTTAAATATGGAACAACGCATGTTGGTGGAATTGATGATGTAAGTGCTATAGCATTTACAAAAAAAGGTGGATTAAAAGATCCAACTATTGTTGCTTATAAGGGTGTCGCTCCAATTAAAACCAACCTAATCAAAGGGGATATTGATGTAGGTGTTTTAAACTTAGGGGAAGCATTAACAGAAATAAATGACGGAACACTTTGTGTTTCTGTTGTCTTAGCAAATAATAGAATGGCTAAAATTGGAGACTCTCCAACAGCTAAAGAGTTAGGAATACCTGTTTCTTTATCTACTGTTAGAGGTTTTGTAACTAAAAAAGGAGCTCCAGCTGAAAGAGTTAAAGAATTAGAGGCTGGAATGATGAAAGCTATGAGCCATAACTACTACAAAAATTTCTTAACAGAAATTGGTCTTGATCAGACAAGTGTAGTTGGTGCTGATGAATGGGGTAAGCAAATGGAAGAAATGCTTACAGAGATGACAGCGCAACTTAAAGCTTTGGGTTACATTAAATAATCATAAAGAAGTACATTTAATTTATGAATAATGTACGAAAGCAAAAAAGGGCAAACAAAAGTTTGCCCTTTTTTTTTAAAGATGAGTTTAAAGTTTCATTTATTATTGTTTTTATCTCAATAATTTTACTAATAAGCACTTTTTCGTTTGATATTGTTCCTCCAATTTTAAACAGAGGTATACAACCTGCAACTTTTCCTAAAGCTTTATTAATATTAATAATAAGCTTAACTTTAATTATCTATTATTTATCAATAAAGAATCCTTGGAAAATAGGGAAAAAATTACCTAAAACATTTTTTTTAACTTTACTTAGTTTTTTAATATTTGTTATTATTTCAAAAACCTTAGATTTCTTTTTAGCAATATCAGTATTATCAATTTTTGTTTCATATAATTGGGGTGAAAGACGAATATTTTATTTATTACTAGTAAGTATAATCTTTCCTATTTTGGTTTTTATTTTTTTTGAAACAATCTTAGGCTTAAGATTTCCTCCAGGAATAATTACAAATCTTTATTATTATTAAAATGGATAACCTTTTATTAATGCTGACACCTTTATTTAGTTCAAAGCTAATGATAGTTTTGCTTTTTGGAACTTTGTTTGGATTAATTCTAGGAGTTCTTCCAGGTTTAGGACCAACAACCGGTGGAGCATTAATATTACCGTTTACGATGACTCTCGACCCTTTATCTGCAATAGTTTTATTAACTTCTATTTATTGTGCAGGTACTTATGGAGGTGCAATTACTGCAGTACTGATTAATACCCCAGGAACCCCAGCAGCTGCAGCTACATGTCTAGATGGATATCCTCTGGCTCAAAAAGGGGAAGCTGGTAGAGCCTTGGGAATGGCAACTGTATCAAGTACAGTTGGAGGAATTTTTAGTGTTATAATTTTAGTCTTTTTCGCACCTCTTTTAGCAAAACTCGCTTATGAATTTGGACAACCCGAATATTTTGCATTAGCAATTTTTGGTTTAACCATGCTTTCATCTATAGGAGAAGGCAGTCCTATTAAAAACTTAATTGCAGGGGCATTTGGAATTTTAATTTCAACTATTGGAAAAGATTTTATGACATCAATAGATAGGTTTACTTATGGAATTAACGAACTCTCAGTTGGTATTGGTTTTATTCCGGTAGTTGTTGGTTTATTTGCAATTAGTGAAATGCTCACTCAATCAACGCTTCTTGATCAAGTATTTAAGAGAGTTGCTTTAAAGGCAGTAAAACTTCCAACCAAAGATGATTATAAAAAAACATGGAAAACAATTCTTAGATCAAGTGGAATAGGTTCATTCATTGGAGTTTTACCAGCTGAAGGAGGTACTGTAGCATCATTAATTGGTTATTCAGAGGCTAAAAGATTTTCTAAAAATCCTGAAGAATTTGGCAAAGGATCAATAGAAGGGATTGCTGGCGCAGAAGCTGCAAATAATGCTGCAACAGGTGGAGCAATGGTACCAACATTAGCACTTGGAATTCCAGGAAGTGCTACAACAGCTGTAATACTAACAGGTTTAATTATTCATGGTGTCAGACCAGGTCCAGATTTATTCAGAGAACAACCTGATTTTCTATATGGAATATTTGGAGCCATGTTAATTGCAAATGTTTTATTTTTTATCTTTGGGTTTTTTGGAGCGAAAATATTTGCGAGAATAACCTTAGTTCCAAACAAAATTTTGTGGCCAATGATATTTGCTGTATCTGTTTGTGGAACCTATTCACTTAGCCAATCAATTATTGATGTTTGGATTATGTTATTTTTTGGAGTACTAGGATTTTTTATGAGAAGATTTGGATTTTCAGTTGTTCCTGTAATTATAGGATTAATTTTAGGAGAGTTAGTAGAGGGAACTTTAAGACAATCTCTTGTTATTTTTGATGGAAATTGGCTAATGTTTTTAACAAGACCAATAGCTTTAACTTTTTTTATTTTATCTTTAATTGCATTGGCTTTTCCTTTATTAAGATCAAAAAAACAAAAAAAATAATATGATTAATTTTGATTTAAAAGATAGAGTTGCAGTAGTGACTGGAGGTGCTCAAGGTTTTGGACTAGCTATTACTGAGAGATTTATTGCTTCAGGAGCAAGCGTTATAATTTGGGATATAGACGAAGAAGCAATCAAAACTGCAACAAAAAAAATTAATTCAGATAAAGTTTCATACCAAATTGTTGATGTTGGGAATTATGAGAATATAGAAAAAAATTTAGCTGAGATTGAAAAAACTCACAAAAAAATTGATATTTTCATCAATAATGCAGGAGTTGCAGGAAAAAATACCACAGTAGTTGATTATCCACTTGATGAATGGAAAAAAGTTATAGACCTAAATTTAAATGCAGTATTTTATTGCTGTAAGGCTGTAACGCCTTACATGATCAAAAACAATTATGGAAGAATTGTTAATATTGCCTCTATTGCTGGAAAAGAAGGCAATCCTAATGCCAGTGCATATAGCACATCTAAAGCTGGAGTTATAGGTTTAACCAAATCACTTGGAAAAGAACTAGCATTAAAAAATATTGCAGTTAATTGTGTAACTCCTGCTGCTGCAAAAACAAGAATATTCGATCAAATGACCGAAGAACATATAAACTATATGTTATCTAAAATTCCTAGAAATAAGTTTGCAAAAGTAGATGAATTAGCCTCTCTTGTTACATGGTTATCGAGTGAGGAAAATTCTTTTTCAACAGCAGCAGTTTTTGATTTGAGTGGTGGAAGAGCAACTTATTGATTTATGCAAATAGGAATTGATGTTGGAGCTACAAAAATTGAAAGTGTTGTATTAGATGAAAAAGGGAACGAAAGTCATCGTGAAAGGACTGATTGTCCAAAAGACTATTTTCAAATTATAAAAACAATTAAAGAAATTAATAAAAAGTTAGAAAAAGAATTTAATAAAGAGTTACCAATTGGTGTTTGTCACCCTGGTATTCATTCACCTCAAACCGGATTAGTTAAGAACGCTCCAAATTGTTATTGGTTAGAAAAAAAACCATTTCAAAATGATCTAAGAAAAGAATTAGGCAAAGAGGTATTTTGTGAAAATGATGCAAATTGTTTTGCTTTGTCAGAAGCTCTAGATGGTGCAGGAAAACATTATAAAATTGTTTATGGAATTATTATTGGTTCTGGAGTGGGTGGTGGTTTAGTGATAGACAAAAAAATTGTTAGCGGACCAAATGGAGTAGCAGGGGAGTGGGGACATAATCAAATTAACCATTTAATTTCTAAAAAAGAAAATTTCGAATCTACCAATCTAAGAGAAGGCGAGATTGAGAGTTTTATGTCAGGCTTAAGTTTGGCTAAAAAATTTAATAAGCAATATAAAAAAAATTTAAAAACTAATGAGATCTTTGAACTGTATAGAAAACATGATTTAGATGCAGAAAATTTAATAGATAATTTTAAGGTAAATTTAGCAATGTCCTTAGCAAATATAATTAATATTCTTGATCCCGATTGTTTTGTTTTTGGCGGGGGTGTTTCAAATGAAATTGATTTTTTAAGTGAAATAGAAACTATCGTAAGAAAATTTGTAACTGGCAGAGAGTATGAAGGTGTATTTCTTAAACCAAAGTACGGAGATGCTAGTGGCGTTAGAGGTGCAGCAAGATTAGGAAGAAAATCAATCTATTAATATTATAAATCAATTAATAGTTGTATTTTTTTTTCTTGTAGTCTTTTAATAAATCAATCTATAATTGTTTTTTTTAAGTTAACTTAATTTAACAAATAAGAGGGAAATATATGAAAAAAATGTTAATTGCTTTAATTGCGTTTGCATTCACTTCCACATCTTCTTTTGCAGGACCAAAAATTGAGGTTTTGCACTGGTGGACATCAGGTGGTGAAGCAGCTGCACTAAAAGTATTAAAAGATGATTTCGCTGCAAATGGTGGTGAATGGTTAGATATGCCTGTAACTGGTGGTGGTGGAGATGCTGCTAACGTTGCATTAAAAGCAAGAATAGTTGCGGGAGATCCTCCATCAGCTTCTCAAATTAAAGGTCCAACAATTCAAGAATACGACCAAGAGGGTGTTGTTGCTCCTTATAATATCGATCCAATTGCTCAGTCAGAAGGTTGGGACAGTTTATTAGATCCAATGATTGCTGCAGTTCATAAATGTCAAGACAACAGCGGTCCATATTGTGCAGCCCCAGTAAACATTCATAGAATTGATTGGATGTGGGCAAACAAAGCAGTATTCGATGCTAATGGAATTTCAGTTCCTACATCTTGGGATGAATTAAATGCAGCAGCAGAAAAACTTCAAGCTGCAGGAATTATTCCTTTTGCGCATGGTGGTCAAGCTTGGCAAGACGCAACAGTCTTCGAAGCAGTAGCTATGGGTATTGGTGGAAATAACTATTATAAAAACTGTTATGTAGATCTTAAAGAAACTTGCTTAAGAAGTGAGACAACTGTAAAAGTTTTTGATCAAATGAGAAAACTACAAGGTTTTACTGATGAAGGTAGCCCAGGAAGAGACTGGAACGTTGCTACTGGAATGGTTATTGAAGGAAAAGCTGGTTTCCAAATTATGGGTGACTGGGCAAAAGGTGAATTTACTGCTGCTGGAAAAGTACCAGGCGTAGATTACTATTGTGCTGCAACTCCATCTAATAATGGATACTTGTACAATGTAGATAGTTTTATATTCTACAAAACAAGTGACCCAGACAAACAAGAAGGTCAAAAATTATTAGCTAAATTAATGATGGGTAAGAACTTCCAAAAAGTCTTCAACCTATACAAAGGATCAATCCCAGCACGTTTAGACGTACCTATGGATGAATTTGATAAATGTGCAAAAACATCAAATTCTGACATCAAAACTGCAGGAGCAAGTGGTGGATTAGTACCAAGTTTTGCTCACGGGATGGCACAAGGTAATACTATGAAAGCTGCTTTACAAGATGTGATCACAGAACATTTTAATTCTGATATGTCTTCTGTTGATGCAGCAAATGCTTTGGCTGATTCAGTTTTAGATAATATGTAAAAATATAAAAATTAAGGCCACCTAAAGTTTAGGTGGCCTTTTTTTTTAATCAAAATTAGAAAATATTTATAATGCTCAAGTGGTTAGAAAAAAACCTACCTAAAATCGTAATGGCGCCAGCTGTTGGATTAATTGGTTGGTTTGTCTATGGTTTTGTGCTTTGGACTTTATATATATCTTTTACAAATTCTAAAATTTTACCCAAATACGAGCTTTGGGGAGTAGGTCAATATGTTAAGCTTTGGGGTTCTAGAAAATGGCTTATTGCAGTAGACAATTTACTTATTTTTACAGCTTTGTTCTTAATTTTTTGTGTTGTGATCGGAATTATTCTTGCAATATTTTTAGATCAAAAAATTAGAGCTGAAGGTGTCTTAAGAACTATTTACCTATACCCTATGGCTTTATCTTTCATAGTTACTGGAACTGCTTGGAAATGGATTTTAAATCCAACACTTGGTATCCAAAAAATGTTTATAGACTGGGGTTTTGAAAACTTTACATTTGATTGGCTGGTCAATCGAGAAATGGCAATCTACACCATTGTGATTGCAGGTGTTTGGCAATCAGCTGGATTTGTAATGGCATTATTTCTGGCTGGATTGAGATCAGTTGAAGATGAAATTGTTAAAGCAGCTAAAATAGATGGTGCAAATTTATTCACAGTTTATTGGAAAATTTTACTTCCTATGATGAGGCCAGTCTTTTTTACGAGTTTTGTCATTTTAGTTCACATTTCTATAAAAAGTTATGATCTTATAGTTGCACTAACTCAAGGTGGACCAGGTATATCCACAACTATGCCTGCTTTATATATGACTCAAACTGCATTCCACAAAAGCCAAGTTGGTTTATCAGCTGCAAGTGCAATTATGATGTTTATGGCTGTAGCGGCAGTAATTATCCCATATTTATATTCTGAGTTAAGGAGAGAAAATGCAAGATAAGTTACAGGCTTCATACAAACAACTTGAAATGAAGTCAAAATATACAAACATGTTTTTGAGATGGTTTTTGTATTTTGCTTTAATACTTTTCGCATTATATTTTATTTTTCCACTATACGTAATGGTAGTAACTTCATTAAAAACTATGGAGGAAATTCGTCAAGGAACACTTTTAACATGGCCAAGCGGATTAAATTTTGACTCCTGGGCAGTTGCATGGGGAGGTAGAGGCTATGGAGCAGGTGATACATTTTTAAGACCATATTTTTGGAATTCATTCAAGATGGTTATTCCGGCTGTATTTTTTTCCACATTTATAGGAGCCATGACTGGATATGTTTTAACAAAATGGAGATTTAAAGGAGATCAATGGGTTTTTCTTTTTTTATTATTTGGATGTTTTATTCCATTTCAGGCAATTTTGTTACCAATGGCAAGAACTCTTGGAGTTTTAGGAATATCAAATTCTATAATAGGACTAGTATTAGTCCATACAGTGTATGGAATTCCATTCACAACTTTGTTTTTTAGAAATTACTATATTTCTGTTCCTACAGAATTAGTAAAAGCTGCACGAATTGATGGAGCTGGTTTCTTTAAAATATTTTTTAAAATTTTACTTCCAATTTCAGCACCCATTATTGTTGTGACTGTTATTTGGCAATTCACTCAAATTTGGAATGACTTTTTGTTTGGATCAACTTTTTCATTTGGAAAGGCAGCACCAATTCAAGTTGCTTTAAATAACATGGTTTTATCAAGCACAAGTGTTAAAGAATATAACGTAGACATGGCATCTGCTATAATTGCAGGTATACCAACACTTATTGTTTATGTTTTAGCTGGTAAATATTTTATTAGAGGATTAACTTCAGGAGCAGTGAAAGGATAATAATGAAAACATTAAGAATTGAGGAATTATCAAAAAACTTTGGATCTACTGAAGTTTTAAGAAAAATTAATCTAGAGATAGATGAAGGGAATTTCTTAGTTCTTTTAGGCCCTTCAGGCTGTGGTAAATCAACTTTGCTAAACATTATTGCAGGATTAGAAACTATTAATGAAGGTAATGTTCATATTGATGATTACAATGTAAGTAAAGTAGAACCAAAAGACAGAAATATTGCAATGGTATTTCAGTCGTATGCTTTGTACCCGTCAATGAACGTGCGTGAGAACATGATTTTTGGACTTAAACAAGCAAAAGTTTCAAAAGAGAAAATAGAAGAACAGCTAGAAAAAGTATCAAGATTTTTACAGGTAGACGCATTGTTAGAGAGAAAACCTTCACAGTTATCAGGAGGACAAAGACAACGTGTAGCAATTGGTAGAGCGCTTGTGAGAGAACCAAGAATATTTTTATTTGATGAACCTTTATCTAATTTAGATGCAAAATTAAGAGTTGAGATGAGACGAGAAATAAAAAAACTTCATCAACAACTTAAAACAACAGTAGTTTATGTAACACACGATCAAACTGAGGCAATGAGTTTAGGTACAAATATTGCAATCATGAATCACGGTGTAATTCAACAGAATGATACTCCAGAAAATATTTACAACAAACCCAGTAATACTTTTGTTGCAGATTTTATAGGATCTCCTTCAATGAATTTAATTAAAGGAAATCTTAAAGAAAGTTCTAATAAAATTTCATTTATTGCTAATGGTTCTAATGTTGAAATTCCAATTAATGGATATAACTTCAATGAAAAATCTAATTTAAATAATAAAGAAGTTTTTTTTGGAATAAGACCAGAACATATATTCTTTAAAAAATCTAATGAAAGTGATTTTGAGATTACTTTAAAAGCTGATTTAAGTGAGTATATAGGCCATGAGCAGATAATGACATTTGATTATGAAAATCAAGAAGTATTAGCTAAATTTCCCTCAACAATAAAAATTGAGCTGGCAAAAAATACAAATTTATTTTTTGATTTAACGCAAATTTCGTTATTTGATGCTAAAACTGAGGAGAGAATATAAATGAAAGTAAAATATTTTGATTTAAAAAACAAAAACGTTTTTATCACAGGTGGTGGTTCAGGAATAGGTGCTTCAATAGTTGAACATTTTTGTGAACAAGAGTGTGAAGTTTATTTCGTAGATATAAATAAAAAAGATTCAAATAAATTAATTAAAGACTTAAAAAAAAAAGGTCTCAAAACACCACATTTCATTGAATGTAATCTAATAAAAATAAAAAAATTGGAAGGTATTATAAAAAAAATTATTAAATCAAAAGGCCCAATAGATATTTTAGTTAATAACGCAGCTAATGATGATAGACACTCTACAGATCAAGTAGATGAAGAATATTGGAATAATAGAATGGATGTGAACTTAAAGCATTTTTTCTTCACAATCAAAGCTGTTTTAAAAGGAATGATTAAAAATAATGGTGGCGCCATCGTGAATTTAAGCTCAGTTTCATGGATGTTAGGCGAAGGTGATAAAGTTGCTTACGAGACAGCAAAGTCAGCTGTTATTGGTTTAACCAGATCTTTTGCGCGAGAGTTTGGTAAATATAATATTAGATGTAACTCAGTTACACCCGGATCAATCGCTACTGAAAGACAAATAAAGCATTGGTTAACTCCAAAATATAAAAAATTTATTCTTGATAAACAATGTTTGAAGAGACAACTAAAGCCTGATGATGTGGCTAGCTTGGTTGTTCATCTTTCTTCTGATGTATCGTCAGGATGTACAAAACAAAACTTTATTATAGATGCTGGTATCACTTAAAATTTATATAAGTGCCTAAAAAAATTCAAATATCAGTTGTTGGAATAGGTTTAATGGGACTACAACATATTAAAGCTATTCAAAAATCAAAATTTGCGTCTTTACATTCTATTGTTGAAATAAAAAAAACTGGGGTAGAGTTATCAAATAAATTTAAAGTACCACTATATAAAGATATCAAAATTTTATTAGAAAAGAACAAACCTGATGCGGTGATAGTTGCCACTCCTAATATTTTACACGAAACTGATACAATAAAATTTTTAAAATCAAAAATACCTGTTTTATTAGAGAAACCAATTTCAGATAATATTAAATCTGCAAAGAAAATTATTAGTAGTGCAAGGTCAAATAGAACCTCATTATTAATAGGATATCACAGACGGCATAATTCAATTGTTAATAATGTAAAAAAAATAATAGAAAATAAAAAACTTGGAAAAATAGTATCTGCAAATATTTTATGTTGGCTATATAAACATAAAAAATATTTTAATGAAAAATGGAGAGTAACCGAGGGTGGCGGTCCATTAGGTATTAACTTAGTTCATGATATCGATATGATTTGTTATTTACTTGGTCCTGTTAATTATGTTCAGGCATTTAAATCAAATAGTATTAGAAAACATAAGGTTGAGGATACTGCTTCAGTAAATTTATTTTTTAAATCTGGAACCTTATGTACTCTAAACGTATCTGATACCATAGTATCGCCATGGAGCTATGAATTAACAGCAGGTGAAAATCCTGCCTATCCAATAACTGACCAATCTTCTTATTTTATTGGAGGAACCAAAGGTTCTCTTCAATTCCCGAATTTAAAGTTATGGTACTACAAAAAAGAAAGAAGTTGGTGGAACAATATTTATAATAATAAAATTAAAGTTCAAAAAAGTAATAAAACTCTAATTAATCAGATTGATCACTTTTCAAAAGTTGTTATGAAAAAAGAAAAAACAAAAGTGACTGGTAAAGATGGTTTAAATTCTTTAATAATTTTTGACGCAATAAACAAAAGTTCTAAATCAGGTAAAAAAATAAGAATTAGTTAATTTTTTTTACCTTCTTTGTGCCCTCAACTCTAATAAACAAAACTCCAAAAATTATAATTCCTATAAGACCTATTATTTTACTTATATCTGCTGGAACACCAAAAATTAAAAAGTTAATTATTGTTGACCATAATAATTGAGAATATTGAAAATTAGTTACAAATGATAAATTAGACAATTGAATTGCATAAATAATTATAAAATGACTTATGAAACCAAAAATTCCCATAGCAACTAAACCAATCCAATAAATATTATTTTCAATCGTTACCCAATTAAATGAAATATAAATTGTAAATATCAAAGCCCCAGTAACAGCGGTATAGAAAACTGCTGAGAAAGGCTCATTGTTTCCTGAAATAAGTTTTGTAAAAAATTGATAAAGTGCCCAACATAATGGTGGCACAATAGGAAAGATGAGTTCTGGTGATAATACTTTCATACTAGGTCCTAGGGCATAAATAATTGATCCAAAACTTAGCAACATCAATATTGTACCTTTAGGAGATAATATGTCTTTTAAAAAATATGCTGATAAAAGCGAAACAATTAATGGAGCGCTAAAAAAAACTACATAAATGTCAACTAAATCAAATCTTTGTAATGAGTTGAACATAAAAAATGTTGCTGTAACCATTAATAATGATCTAATAATTTGAATTTTAAAATTTCTAGTTAAATTTAGCTTTGGTTTGAAGATTACGAAATAAACACAAAGTGCAACAAAGTGAAAAAAAAATCTTCCCCACACGGCTTGCGTAACTGGCATAACATTTCCTAAATATTTTGCAGTTGAATCCATACATACAAATAAAAAAAACCCTGAAGCGGACAGAAAAATAACCTTAATTAAAGAAGCTTTTTTATTTTCTGACATGATAATTTATGAAAAATTTTTCAAAAAACTACATTACTACGCCTACTTGCCAAGGATTAAATTCCTCGTCACCGTAGCCATTAATTTCACTTTTTGATTTATTTCCTGAAGCTGTATTTACAACTAGCTCAAATATTCTATTTCCAACTTTATCAATGTCTTCTTTACCTTCTGCAATAGTCCCACAATTTATATCCATATCTTCTTCCATTTTTTCATACATCGCAGTATTTGTTGATAATTTTAAACTCGGAACAGGTTTACAGCCAAAACATGAACCTCTTCCTGTTGTGAAACATATTACATTTGCACCTGAAGCAACTTGCCCTGTTACAGACACAGGGTCATACCCTGGGGAGTCCATGAAATTAAAGCCTTTATTTTTTAATGGCTCTGCGTATTCAAGCACATCTTCTAATATTGATTTGCCACCTTTAGCAACTGCGCCGAGTGATTTTTCTAATATAGTAGTTAAGCCGCCTCGTTTATTTCCTGGAGCAGGGTTGTTGTCCATGGTGCTATTATTTATTGAAGTGTAATTTTTCCACCATTTTAATCTTACCATTAATTTATCAGCTGTTTCTTGGCTGTTAGCTCTATTAATTAAAAGATGCTCTGCCCCATAAATTTCAGGAGTTTCAGATAATATTGAACTTCCACCTTTTTTAACTAACAAATCAGCTGCAACACCTAAAGCTGGATTAGCTGTAATGCCAGAATATCCATCTGAACCTCCGCATTGAAGAGCTAAAGTTAAGTGACTAACAGACTGAGGTGTTCTCTTAATTTTGTTAGCCTCAGTTAACAAATTTTTTATTTGCGATAGAACTTTCTCTACAATTTTTTTTGTTCCACCTTCGTCTTGGATTGTTAGAAAATGAATTCTATTATGTTTTTTTAAAGACTCATCAAACAAACTCACTTGTGCACACTCACAACCTAAACCAATAACAAATACATGAGAAAAATTTGGATGATTTTTAAATCCATCTATTGTTCTTTGAAACATTTGCATTCCTTCACTTACAGTATTCATTCCGCACCCAGTGGAGTGAGTAATTGGAACTATCCCATCAATATTTGGATAATCGTTTAAAATGTTTGAATATTTTATTTTTTCAACAATCATCTTAGTAACAGTTGCTGAACAATTAACTGTACTAACAATCCCTATATAATTTCTAGTAGCAACTTGACCATTATCTCTTAAGATCCCGTTGAAAAAAGTATCAACTTTTTCATCAATAATAGTTTTTTTATTTTGAACTCTAAAAGCTCTCTCAAAATCTTTAAATTCTAAGTTATGAGAATGAACATGTTCACCAGCAGTGATATTTTTTGATGCAAATCCAATTATCTGATCATACTTAATTATTGGATCACCTTTGTTTATAGGTTTTAAACAAACTTTATGTCCAAAAGGTATTGGATCAATTGTACTTATCTCTTGACCACTAATTTTAGTTTTTTCCGGTATAATAAATTGACTTACGCCAACATTATCATTCTTATTGAGAACAATTAGACTATTCATTTTTCAATATAAGTTTTATAAACAAATATAATATAATTTAAAAATTAATGAAAAAGAAGAATTTAAGAAGCAAACAATGGTTTGATGACCCTAAAGACCCAGGGATGACTGCTATGTATTTAGAAAGATATCTAAATTATGGTCTTACAAGAGAAGAACTTCAATCAGGAAATCCGATTATTGGTATTGCGCAATCAGGGAGTGATTTATCCCCATGTAATAGACACTTTTTATCACTTAGCAAAAGAATTAAAGATGGAATTAGAAGAGCAGGCGGTATTCCGATGGAATTCCCCACCCATCCAATCCAAGAAACTGGCAAGAAACCAACTGCTATGTTGGATAGAAATTTATCATACTTATCATTAGTAGAGGTACTTTATGGGTACCCACTTGATGGAGTTATACTAACTACTGGATGTGATAAGACTACTCCAGCAGCTTTAATGGCAGCTGCAACAGTTAATATTCCTGCAATTGTTTTATCCGGCGGTCCAATGCTTGATGGAAATTATAAAGGAAAGAAAGCTGGTTCAGGAACGATAATTTGGGAAGCAAGAAGATTGCATGCCAAAGGAGAAATTAATTACGAAGAATTTATGGATATGGCAGCAGCATCTGCACCAAGCCCAGGTCATTGTAATACAATGGGAACTGCTTCTTCAATGAATTCTGTTGCAGAAGCATTAGGAATGTCTTTACCTGGGTGTGCAGTAATACCAGCTCCATATCGAGAAAGAGAACAAATTTCTTTTGAGACAGGATCCAGAATTGTAAAAATGGTTCACGAAGATTTAACACCTTCTAAAATTATGACAAAGAAAGCATTTGAAAATGCAGTCATAGTTGCAAGTGCTATAGGAGCGTCTAGTAATTGTACCACCCATTTAATTGCGATTGCTAAACACATGGGTGTAAAATTTGATTTATCTAATTGGCAAAAGCTTGGACACAAAATACCTTTATTAGCAAACTGCCAACCTGCTGGAGAACATTTAATGGAAGGTTTTTACAGAGCAGGTGGAATTCCAGCAATCATGAAAGAATTAATGAAGCACAAAAAAATTCACCAAAACTTACTTACTGTTACTGGCAAAACAGTTGCCCAGAATTTAAGAAAAAAAGTTAATGTAGATAGGAATGTAATTAAAACATTTAAAGATAGTTTAACTTCCAAGGCTGGATTCTTAGTTATGAAAGGAAATTTCTTTTCATCAGCAATTATGAAAACTTCAGTAATTAGTAAAGAATTTAGAGATAGATACTTATCAAACCCTAAACATCTAAACGTTTTTAAAGGAAAAGCAGTAGTTTTTGAAGGTCCAGAGGATTATCATGACAGGATTAATAGCAAGAAACTTAAAATAGATGAAAATTCTATTTTAATAATAAGAGGCTGTGGCCCTGTTGGATATCCAGGTTCAGCCGAAGTAGTTAATATGCAGCCACCAGACAGATTATTAAAAAAAGGTATTAATGCACTTCCAACTCTTGGAGATGGAAGACAAAGTGGTACTTCAGAAAGTCCATCTATACTTCATGTATCACCAGAATCCGCTGTTGGCGGTGATTTAGCAATTGTTAAAACTGGAGACAAAATGACAATAGATCTAAATAAAAGAAGAGTAGACCTTCAAATTACTAAATCTGAATTTATCAAAAGAAGAAAAAACAAAAAAATTAAAAAACTTACAAATCAAACTCCTTGGCAAGAAATTTCTAGATCAAATGTTGGTCAACTTGAGGATGGGGCATGTATTATGTCAAGAGATCAGTATTTAGATATAACGAAAACAAAAGGTGTTTTAAGAAACTCTCATTAGATGAAACCAAAAATTTTAGTATCTAGAAAAATTTCTGATGGTGCTGAAGAAATATTAAAAAAAGAATTTGATGTTACTCTTAATTTGGAAGACAAGCCCTACACCTATGAAGAATTAATAAAACTTGCTAATGAATACGATGGTTTAATCTCAACAAGTTTTGATAAATTAGACAAAAATTTTTTCGATAATTTAAAAGGAAAATTAAAAATTATTGGTCATGTTGGTGTTGGATATGATAATATTCACACACAATCAGCTAAAGAAAAAAATATAAAAGTTTCAAATACACCAAATGTATTAAACGATGCTGTAGCAGAAATAACAATTCTTTTAATTTTAGCATCTTCAAGAAGAGTTGGAGAGGCTTATAATCTAGTTAAGTCAAATACTTGGAAAGATCATAGACCAGACATTACTAAACTAATGGTTAGTAATGAAATTACAGGAAAAACTTTAGGTATTATAGGAATGGGAAGGATTGGACAAATAGTTGCTGACAGAGCTAGAGCGTTTAAAATGAAAATAGTTTATTACAATAGAAATAAGTTATCTAATGACCTTGAAAAAGATGCAACCTATTATTCTGATTTAAAATCAATGCTACCTAATTGCGATTATGTAAGTTTACATACTCCTGCCACAGCGGAAACTAAAAATATAATTAATTCAGAAATTTTAAAACTATTTCCAAAACATTCTGTTTTCATAAATACTTCGAGAGGATCAACTGTAGATGATGATGCTCTGATTGAAGCCTTACAAAATAAAAAAATCTATGGAGCTGGATTAGATGTGTTTAATAATGAACCTAACCTTGATAAAAGATATTTAGAGTTAGAAAATTGTTTTGTTCTTCCTCATGTAGGCAGTGCGACACATGAAACTAGATTGGCTATGAGTATGTTAGCTGTAGATAATATAAAATGTTTTTTCTCTCAAAAACCTCTTTTGTCAGAAGTTGTTTAAACAATACAACTTTTAGTTGTAATAATAAAAATTAATTATCTTTGGAAATTTATTTCCCTGTTTTGTTTGAATTTTTTTTCTCTTTATGTTTAAATTTAAAAAAACATAACCGAGAGGGAAAATAATGTTAAAATTAATAACAAAAATAACTGCTGCTATTGCTGTAGTGTCTATTGCTTTATTTGGTTCTGCTAACGCAAAAACTCTTAAAATAGAAACTCACTTTACAGCTAGTTCACCAAATGGTGAAGTTGCAGCTCAATTC
>CACJFS010000017.1 GCA_902592715.1 uncultured Pelagibacteraceae bacterium | reverse complement strand
TGAGGGCGATGAAATTTTAATTACAGAGCTTGAACATCATTCAAATTACGTACCTTGGCATTTTTTGAGAAAATCAAAAAATATTAAGATTAATTTTGCAGAGGTAAATAAAGATGGAGACATTTCTCTAGAAGATATTGAAAAAAAAATAACTTCTAAGACCAAAGTAATTGCAATTTATCTAATGTTACAGGAGCAATTTTGCCTGTTAAAGAAATAACAGATCTTGCGCACTCAAAGGGAATAATAGTTGTCATTGATGGTTGTCAGGGAGCTCCGCATCTAAAATTAGATATGCAAGATTTAGATTGTGATTTTTACGCAATATCATGCCATAAAATGTACGGACCTACTGGACTAGGTGTTTTATACGGTAAAAAAAAGTGGTTAGAGGAACTACCACCCTATCAAGGTGGAGGTGGGATGATTAGAGAAGTCAAAAAAGATAAAATATCTTATGGCGATTTACCGAATAAATATGAAGCTGGCACTATGGCTACGGCACAGGTCATTGCTTTTGATCAGTCAATAAAGTTTATGGAGAGTGTTGGAATAGAGAATATCATGAAACACGAAGCTGATTTAGTTGAATATGGTCAAGAATTGTTACAAAAAAATAATTCAGTTAAATTGATTGGTAGTCCAAAAAATAAAGGCGGAGTTTTATCGTTCACATTGGAAGGTGTTCACCCACACGACATTGCAACAATACTCGATGAAGACGGTGTTGCAATAAGAGCAGGCCATCATTGCTGTCAAATATTACATGATAAATTAAATATACCTGCTAGTGCAAGAGCGTCAGTTGGAATTTATAATACCAAAGATGATTTAGACAAGTTAAACGACTCAATTAATAACTGTAAAAAAATATTCAATTTAAAATGAACTTAAAAGAGCTTTATCAAGAAATTATTTTAGAACATGGAAAAAATCCAAGGAATCTTGGTAAAACACATGAGTTCAATAAAGATGCCAAAGGTCATAATCCATTATGTGGAGACAATGTTCATGTTTATCTTAAACTAAATGGACAAAAAATAGTCGAGGACATTTCATTTGAGGGAAGTGGATGTGCTATTTCAATGGCATCAGCTTCGATCATGACTGATTTAATTAAAGGCAAAAATGAGCACGAGGCTAAAGAGATAGTTGAGGATTTTTTAGGAATGATAAAAGAAAATCCAGAATTAAAATGTGAATACTTAAAAGAAGACGAAAAAACTAAATTAATGTGCCTATCTGGTGTCAAACAATATCCAATGAGAGTTAAGTGTGCAACATTATCATGGCATACTTTTGTATCTGCATTAGACAACTCAGAGGAAACCGCGAAAACCGAGTAGTAACTTTATGGAATTAAAAGAAAAAGTAATTGAAGAAATTAAAAAAATTTATGATCCAGAGATACCTGTAAATATTTACGAACTTGGATTAATATATGATATTGCAGTAGATAAAAAAAATATCAGCGTAAAAATGACACTTACTACTCCAAATTGTCCAGTAGCTGAAAGTTTGCCTAAAGAAGTTAAAGATAGTATTATGCAATTAGAAGAAGTTGATAAAGTAGATTTAGATTTAGTTTGGGAACCACCATGGGATAAATCTATGATGTCAGAAGCAGCTAAATTAGAATTAAATTTATGACGAAACAAGTTATATCATTAAGCGATCAAGCGGCTAATAGGATAAAAGAAATTATGTCTTCTGCTAAAAATGAATCTATTGGTGTTAGAGTTGGAGTAAAATCAGGCGGATGTGCAGGAATGTCTTATATTATGGAATACACAAAGGAAATAAATCCAAATGACGAGGTTATTGAAGATAAGGGAGTAAAAGTATTCATTGATCCAGCTGCAGTTATGTATCTTTTTGGAACTGAAATGGATTATAAAAAAGAGGAATTTTCTTCTCAATTTGTATTTAATAATCCAAATGAAACCGAAAGATGTGGTTGCGGAGAGTCTTTTAAAGTTTAATTGATTACTGGTAATAGGATATAAACCAATATTGGCCTCTTTTATTCATACAATAAGTTTTATTTTTTCTACTTCTAGGCTTTTTTATTTCGGGCTTCTTATAACCAATAATGTCTCTTAATGTTGATATGATCTTTGTCATGTCTTTATTTAACAAAAATAAATGAAATTAGAATTCTAATATGGGAATACCTGCTATTACCACAAGTAATCCCATAAAAATAAGCTTTTTAACAGCTGTAATACATGTCAAATTCAATAGGGTGCGGAGTATGTTCAAAATTATGAATTTCTTCATATTTAAGTTCAATGTAGGCATCTATTTGATCATCAGTAAATACATTACCTTGAGTTAAGAAACTTCTATCTTTATCCAAAGCTTCCATTGCCTCTCTTAAAGAACCGCAAACAGTTGGTACTTTCTTAACTTGCTTTTCTGATAAAGCATAAAGGTCTTTATCAAATGATTTACCTGGGTCAATTTTATTTTTTATACCATCAATTCCAGCCATAAGCATAGAAGCAAATGTTAAATATGGATTTCCTGATGCATCTGGGAATCTGATTTCACATCTTGCACCTTTTTTACTTAATGTAATTGGAATTCTACATGACGCTGATCTATTTCTTGCAGAGTATGCAAGTAAAACAGGAGCCTCAAATCCCGGTATTAATCTTTTGTAACTATTTGTAGTAGCGTTAGCAAATGCATTAATTGCTTTTGCATGCTTTAATACTCCACCAATATAATAAAGAGCAGTTTGAGATAATCCAGCGTATTTGTTTCCAGAAAATACTGGAGTTTTACCTTTCCAAATTGATTGGTGAGTATGCATTCCAGAACCATTATCTCCTTTAACCGGCTTAGGCATAAATGTTGCAGTTTTTCCAAAAGAGTGAGAAACCATTTGAACTACATATTTGTATAGTTGAACGTTGTCTGCTTGATCAACCAAAGTTCCAAATAACATTCCAAGTTCATGTTGACTTGGAGCAACTTCATGGTGATGTTTTTCTACTGTAATTCCTACATCTCTTAGTCCTTTAAGATATTCACCTCTCATATCTTGTGCACTATCTACTGGTGGTACAGGAAAATATCCTCCTTTTACTCCAGGTCTATGACCCATGTTTCCATTGTCGTAAGATTTTCCAGAGTTATAAGGACCTTCTGAACTATCAATTGAAAAACTTGTTTCATTCATATCGTTTTTAATTCTTACGTCATCAAAAACAAAAAACTCAGGCTCTGGACCAAAATAAGCTGTATCGCCAATTCCTGTTTTCTTTAGGTAAGCTTCAGCTTTTTTTGCAATCCCTCTTGGATCTCTTTCATATGAATCTCTCTTAACAGCATCTAAAATATCACAAAACAAAATTAATGTATTATGAGATGTATAAGGATCTATTACTCTTCTACTTAAATCAGGTTTTAATATCATGTCAGACTCATTAATTGCTTTCCATCCTGCAATTGATGATCCGTCAAAAAATACTCCATCATTTAACATTTCTTCATCAACAATCGTTGTATCCATTGTTAAATGCTGAAGTTTACCTCTTGGGTCTGTAAATCTAAGATCCACGAATTCAATATTCTTAGACTTCATTAATTTTAGTACGTCCTTAGCGCTCATATTATCTCCTATAATTTTTTAATTTTTCTTATCAGTTAAGAAAAGATAAATAATGCCTATTAAATAGATATCACATATGCTTTTTTTACATGTATATTAACCTTAAAAAATTAAAATTTTCAATCAATCTTGAGTTGCAAAAATGAGTTTATTAAATAAAGAGCCAGTTAAAAGAGCTGAAAAAGCATTAAAAAAGTTCAATGATACTTTATCTGTTATAGAATTAGAAAATACAGCAAGAACAGCTATCGATGCAGCAAAATCATTAAATTGTGAAGTAGGAGCGATCGTTAAAAGTCTACTTTTTAAAAATGGTGACAATTATTTTTTATGTTTGGTATCTGGTGACAAAAGATGTTCATTAAACAAACTAAAAAAGTTTTTTAATAGTAAAGATTTGAGCATGGCATCTCCAAATGATGTTAAAGACCAAACTGGATATACAATTGGAGGAGTCTCTCCGATAGGACACACAAATAGCTTGCAGATATTAGTTGATAGTTCTTTAAATAGATTTGAAGATTTGTTTGCTGCTGCTGGACATCCAAACTGTATTTTTAAAATAAATTTTGAAGATCTTAAAAAAATTACCAATGGAATAATAGAAGATATAATTGAATGAAATCTCCAAACACTACTGATTATTTTATTCTTACTTTTTTAGCCTTACTTTGGGCTTCAGCTTTTTTTAATATTAAAATTGCAACATATTCTTATGGACCAATAACTATAGCTTTTTTAAGAATTTTTTTTGGAATGATACCTCTATTATTACTTTGTTATTTTAAAAAAATAAAAATTGAAGCATTTTCTAAAGATTGGAAATGGTTTGCAGCAATTGGTATCATCAATTTAGTCATACCTTTTTTCCTAATAGCATATGGAGTTCAAAAAGTTCAAAGTAACTTAGCAGCAATTTTAATGTCAACTACACCTATAAGTGCAACAATACTCGCACATTTCTTTGCTGATGGAGAGAAAATAAACGTAATAAAAATATTTGGAATAGTTTTAGGCTTTTCAGGAATTGTTTATTTATTCTCAGAAAATTTACTTATAAATAATGAAAATTTATTTTCTGCTCTTATGATTCTATTGGGATCTACTTTTTATGTTATTGGAGGTATTTTAACATTAAGAATTAGTAATAAAAAAAATGAAAATGTTACTGCTTCAATTCTTATTTGGGGAGCTATAATTGTTTGTCCATTATCACTAATAATTGAGCAACCTTGGAATTTAAATCCATCATTAGAGTCTACTTTATCTTTGATTTATCTAGGTATTTTTCCAACTGGAATAGCATGGTTATTAAGATTTATGATTTTAAAGAAAAATGGCTTAGTTTTTCAAAGTCAGGTTGCTTATCTAATACCGATTTTTGGAGTAATTTTAGGATTTATTTTCCTAAACGAGTTAGTGACACCAAAAATTTTAATTGCCTTATGTGCCGTTGTCTTAGGAATTTATTTTGTAAAAAAAGCAGGAGATAAAAAAATACAAAGTGTATAAAAAATTTCTAATTTATTTTTAATTTTTCAAATTTTTTTGACTTAACTGATTTTTGTGCAGCTTCTGCTAACATTATAGACTTTCTTCCATCTTCAAAAACAGCTCTAGGTTTAATATTTTTTTTGCAAAAGTTTGCAAGGTCAGATAGTTGCAACCTAAAAGCTTCTGCATATCTCTCTATAAAAAAATGTAGAAGAGGGGATTTATTATTTGTTGAATTTTTTAAAAAGAGATTGGTTTCAGTATCTCTTTTATTATCCGATATCATCATTCCTTTTGTTCCAAAAAGCTCAACTCTTTGGTCATAACCAAAACTACAATGCCTTGAATTAGTTATAACGCACTGCACTCCTTTTTTTGACTTAAGCACAGTAGTTGCAAGTTCATAGTCTTTTATCTTATTAAATCTTTGATCTGATATATTACTGCCAGTAGCAAACACTGATATAAATTCATCCGAACTCAGGTAATATCTTGCTAAATCAAAATCATGTATCATCATATCTTTAAAAATACCTCCTGAACCTTTTAAATAAGATAATGAAGGAGGAGCAGGGTCTCGACTAGTTATAATAATTTTTTCTAGTTTACCTATTTTATTCTTTAATAAATTCTTTTTAAGTAAATTATGCCCCGGATCATATCTTCTATTAAAACCTATTTGTACTTTAGGATTGAGCTTTTTAATTTTCTTTAGAGATGAATTAATTTTTTTTAAATTTAAATCTAGTGGTTTTTCACAAAAGACTACTTTTTTATATTTTGTACCCTTTTCAATAAACTTTAAATGCGTAGAAGTAGAGGAAGCTATAAAAATACATTTAATTTCTTTATCTTTAAAAGCAATATCTGGATTATTTATTGAAATAGCGTTTAATCTTTTTGAAATTTTGTTTGATAAATTTTTATTTAAATCAAAAACATATTTTAAATCGAATTCACTATTTTTTCTTAAATTATAAGCATGCATCTGGCCAATTCTACCAAGACCAAACAGAGCAGTTTTTATTTTATTTTTACCCATCTTTTTTTTCTGTTTGAAACTTTGCATGCCTCGATAAATTTTGCAGTTTCAAGTCCCTCATCCTCATTTGGATAAAAATACCTTTTTTTTGAATTATTTTTCAAAGAATCTGCAAATTCACGATAAATATTTGCAAATGCATCCAAATATCCTTCAGGATGTCCAAATTTTAATCTAGAAAATTTTTTAGACAATTCAGCATTAAAAAAACCTCTTTCAATAAATTTTACTGCACCATTAGATGGATTAAGTTTTAAATAGTTTGGATCGTTTTGAACCCACTCCAAACTTCCTTTTGTTCCAAATATTCTTATTCGTAATCCATAAACTCCACCTCTAGCCATCACACTTGTCCAAAACATTCCTTTAGCACCATTATTAAAATTAATCATTACTTGAGCATTGTTGTCCATTTTAATTTTATTTGAAACTTGTTTAATATCTGCAAAAATAGTTTCACCTTTTAAACCTGATATGTAAGTTGCCATATGATATGCATGGGAGCCTATTTCGTTTAATACTGCTGAAGCTCCAACAATATTTTTATCTAATTTCCATTTAAACTTTTTCTTTGCATTTTTTTGTGAAATATTTTCTCCACCTGACCAATCTTGAACATATTCAACGTTTATGTATTCAACTTTTCCAATTTTACCTTTTTCAACTAATACTTTTGCCTCTCTAACCATAGGATAGGCAGAATAATTATGTGTCAAAGCATACTTAATTTTTTTATTAGATTTTATTTTTTTATATAATTTCTTAGCTTGAGCAAGATTCCCAGCAAATGGTTTATCAGAAATTACATGTATATTTTTATCAATAAATTTTTCTGCAATAATTTGGTGACTTGAAGGAGGTGTCATTATTGCCACGACATTAATACCATCTTTTCTTACTGCTTCTCTTTCAGCCATTTCTCTAAAATTTGAATAGCATCTCTCTTTTAAAATACCTAGGCTTTGACCAAAGCTTTTAGATAGTTTTGTATTTCTCGAAAAAACACCAGCAACTATCTCATATTGATTATCAAATCTTGATGAAATTCTATGAACATGACCAATCCAAGATTTTGGACCACCTCCAACTACGCCAAGCTGAATTTTTTTTCCTTTAATTAATCTCATGATTAAATATATCTTAACAAATAAAAAATTTATGTCAGTAAAATTAGGTATAGCGCCAATTGCTTGGAGTAATGATGACATGCCTGAGCTAGGTGGAGATACTCCTCTAGAACAATGTTTGTCAGAGGCAAGTCAGGCTGGATTTGTTGGGATTGAGTCAGGTGGTAAATTCCCAAAAACATCCAAAGAATTATTACCAAAATTAGATAAGTACAACCTAAAATTATGTTCTGGTTGGTATAGCGGAAATCTTAGAAAAAATTCTGTTGAACAAGAAAAAAATTTAATTCAAGACCAACTTAAATTATTTAAAGATTGTGAAGCTCCATGTATCGTTTTTGCAGAAGTTTTTGGATCAATACAGGGTGATCCAACAAAAAAACTTTCCAGTAGACCTAAGATGATGGATCAAGAATGGAAAGATTATTGTGCAAAAATATCTGAACTTGCAAAATATCTTGAAGATGAGGGTATGCCTTTAGCTTACCACCATCATATGGGAACAGTTATTGAAACAGAAGAAGAAACTATTAGATTGCTAGAAAATACAGATGATAGTGTAAAATTAACTTTAGATACTGGTCATATGTTATTTGCTCAGGGAAATTCAATTAATTTAATTAATAAATTCAAGGAAAGAGTAATCCACATTCACTGCAAAGATATTAGAGAAGAAGTATTAAAAAAAGCTCTTTCTGAAGATTTAAGTTTTAGGGATGCCTTTTTAGAAGGTGCCTTTACCGTACCTGGTGATGGGTGTATCGACTATAAACCTTTGTTTGATATTTTAAAAAAAAATAATTATCAGGGTTGGCTTGTTGTGGAGGCTGAACAAGATCCTAAAAAAGCTAATCCACTTGAATATGCTATTAAGGGTTACAAATATATTACAGATACTCTAAAGAAATCAAATTTAGAGATTAATAATCTATAATTTTACTTTTTTACTATCTTCAAGTTTACCATCGAAAAAATCAAAAATATTTTGAATAGTTTCTTTTGCCATTCTTGTCATGCATTCCTCAGTGAATGCAGCAGCATGAGGACTTAGGAAAACTTTGTCATTTTTTAATAGAGGATTATCAGCTTCTGGAGGTTCTACCTCAAATACATCAATTCCTGCTCCAAAAATCAAATTCTCATTTAAAGCTTTATCTAAGTCTTTCTCATTAATAATACCGCCTCTTGCAGCGTTAATGATTATACAGTTCTTTTTCATCGTTTTAAGAAGTTCATAATTTATAATATTTTTAGTTTGATCAGTTAAAGGTATATGGAGTGAGACAGCATCCATATCTTTAATAGCCTCTGCTAAATCTTCAACTTTTTTCCCACCCATTTTGCTTATTGTTTCTGCATCTACAAACGGATCATAAACAAAAACGTTCATTTCAAATCCTAAACATCTTTTAATCAATGCTTTACCTATTCTTCCAAATCCAGCTATAAGAATGTTTTTGTCCCAAATCTCTATAGTTTTTGGTAATTTGTTCCTTTCAGTAAATTTTCCACTTTTGACCGAATGGTCATACATATTTTTTCTTTTTGAGATACTTAAAAGCATAAAAAGAACATGTTCTGCAACTGCTACAGCATTTGCTGTTGCGGTTATTGCTACATCGATATTTCCTTTTTTACAGCTATTTAAATCAATATTATCGTAACCAACTCCATGTCTTGAAATTATTTTAAGTTTTTTTGCATTTTCAATTGCCTCTGCAGGCAATATTGATGTTCTTAAAGAAACTGCATCTGCATCTACAATTTTTTTTTTCACATTTTCAACGCTTAAATCTTCAACTACTTCATAATTATAGTTACTATTACTTTTTAATAATTCCATACCTTTTTCATGAATAGGTTGGACAATGAGAATTTTTTTCATAATTTTAAAAAAGAAATTATATTAGTCTAGCAAGATCTCTTTTGCTATTTTTAAATGTCGGAAGTGGATATTTAAATGCATACTTTCTTGGAATACATTTATTCTTTGCTTTTTCCCACAAAGCAATCCATTGCTTATAGTTGTGGATGGTAATATTTTTTTTGCTTCTACTTCTTACATAAAAATTTGGCAAAGGTTTTCTACCAGAAGGGGTTCCAGCTCTATTATATCTTAAATCAGCACTAATTCTAAAATCATTAGTTCTGTTAGGTAATGAGCAATGAATTGAATGTTTGTGCAAAATAATAATATCACCAACATTAGCCTCCAGAAAAACTGGTTTGTAATTATCAAGTAGTTTACTATCTTTTATTTCAACCTGACCTCTATATCCCGATATATGATTCAATAGTCCTAATTTATTAATTTCCTTTACCGTAATCATACATCCATTTTTTTTTGTAGTTTTAGTAAATGGAATCCAAACAGTGACCATATCAGTTAATCTTTGTCCCAAAGATGATAATACAGCTGCATCTTGGTGCCATGGAGTTCTACCTGATAGACCATCATGGATAGAATGTTTTGGTAATTTGCTCTCTGGTTGTTTAATTCTTGTATTTTGAACAGGATTTGACAGAATTTCTGGTCCTAATAATTTTTCAACCACATCCAAGATTTTTTTGTGATTTATTAAGTTCCATAAAGATTGAGAGGCAAAGTAATCACTATCCTTTTTTACATGATCTCTAGGAAGTCTAGTATTAAAATACTGATCAAGATCATAAATATTAAGCTTTGAAATAAACGTATACTTTTTTCTAAAGTTATATTTGGAAACTTTTTCTTTCATTTGATCTGGAGCAAATTTATGAACTAAATTATCTATTACATACTCCATATCATTTAAAATTGGTTTTAAATCTTTATTGAAGTTAAGAACATTTCTTACTCTCAAGAAGCCATCTCTATCTAAAATACTCTTTAATTTAGTCTTAATCTGCATATTTATTAGTATTTTAGCAAATAATTTGAATCATGAAAAGATGTAAGCATTCTTTTTTTCGTCGCAACAATATGTGGATGATATTCAGAATTTTTATATTTCCATATTACTGGTTTATTAATGGCATAACTTCCATAAATAAAAAATCTTTTTGGACAGTTTTTTTCCTTAAATCTATTTACTCCGTGATAAGAATTAGGAGTAGATTTAAAGAAAATTATACTTCCTTGTTTTGGCGTAAATTCCTTTAATTTATAAAGTTCATTAATTTTAGGAAACCTTCTAAAGCTTTTTCTAAGGTTTTTGTTTGCTTTTTTTTTATATAAAGTAAGAGATCCTCCATTTTTTTTTGGTATATCGGTTAAATAGATCAAAAAATTATATAGCCTATTCACATCATCTCTATGTGGTCTCAATCTATATCCTCCTTTAGATACTGAGAAATCAATGTCTAAATTTAAATTTGGATTTTTATAATTTTTACCTAGTAATTTTTTTAGCTCTTTGGAATTTACTTTTCTTTTTACTGTATATTTTTTTTTATTAAATTTTTTTGGTTTAAATAAACTTTCCCATGTATTTGCCTTAAACTCTGTTTTAAATTTTTTATCAATTTTCTTATAAAATGATTGTGTATTGAAAGTAGCAAAAAGTTTTTTTGAGATTTTAGAACTTGAGATATATTTGTTGAAATTTTTTGATCCTTTGTTTATCCTGCTTCTTCCACCCATAATCATATCATCAAAACTTTTTGAATTACTTATTTCTTTAATTAAATAATTGCAGACTTTTTTACTGATTATTTGTTCTCCAACAATTACTGGGAAGTTTGTTTTAATTTTCTTTAGTTTGCTAATTTTCAGCATTTAGCTGTACATGCCCTCTTTTACTTTAATCATTTTGTACATAAGGTCATTTAATGGTGTGGCTATTCCATGTTTTTTTCCAATTTTAGATACGGCGCCACTTATGAAATCAATTTCAGTTTTTCTTTTATAAATTACATCAAAAGCCATTGAAGACTTATTTGTTTGTTTTGAGTCAACAATTTTATTAAACATAAATAAGCATTCATCTTCAGAAACATTAACACCATCTGCTAAAGCAACATCTCTTGTTTCTAATATTATCTCTTTTCCTAAACTTCTAGAAACGTCGTTAGCATTATTATTTATGTAAAGATCAGTATGATGTAGATCAAAAATGGCTGAAAGTGGTCCTATTGCAGTTAAAGCAAAAAGTTTCATCCATTTTCTTTTTTTTACATCTTCAGCTGCAATCATTTCTAGATTATGGGCAGTAAATGTGTCTGCAATTTCAGTTATTCTATCTGTTATCCCGCCATCATATTCTCCTATCCAAGAAGGTAGAGCTGCATGATTCATAATATGACCGGGGCCTAAGATATTTGATGCTTGAGTTGTTGTTCCCCCGATTACTTTTTCATCACCAACAATACTTTTAATTATAGCTTCATGTCCAATTCCATTTTGAAAAGACATAAAAACTGTTTTATCGTTAATAATGTTATTAATACTTTTTAAAGCAGGTTCTAGAGCCGTTGCTTTACACATGACTATCACAGCATCAACTTTTCCCATTGTAGATGGATCTGATGTTGCTGGTACCTTTATAAATCTATCACCACCATAACCATCCATTTTTAGACCATTTTTATTTATTTTATCAACGTGCTCTTTCCAAACATCAATGAGCATTACATTTAGACCTTTTTCAGCAAGCAGGCCTCCAAATAGACAACCCATTGCTCCTGCACCAAGAACTGCAACTTTCAAATCTTTATTATTCATTTTAAGAAACGGAATATATTAATGTATAGAAATTATGCAATATATTATGTAACTAATTTATATATGGAATTAAAAATAGAAAAAGGAATTTTTAAGAAATTCGAGTTAGAAGAAATAACAAGTGCTTTGCAAGTTGGATTGTCAAAAAATTTTGAAAGTGTCACAGCAAAGATAGTTGATTGTCCAAATTTAAGAGATTGGAATTGTCCATCAGAAGGAATGAGCGGTAACCAAAGAATAATTGATGTTGGAGGAGAACCGTATATGCACGATCCTAAATATATTGGTGCTGAATTCGATTATGCAGAAATATCAAAATTGATTGGGTCAGAGAAATCATACGCACTTGGCGCAGGATCTGGAGCAATGTCTTGTCTTGATGGGCACTGCGGTGAATTGGTTATAAACGAAAACTTAACAACAAAGGAGTATAGATCTTTAATAGCAAGGGTAGGTACAGATAAAAAATGTATTGTAGAGGACTATAATGACAGTAAACATGGCGGACTTGGCAATGTTTATTATTCAGATGGTGTTAAGGGTAAAGTTATTTATTTAAAGATAAAGAAAAGAATTGGAAAACAAGGCTCATTGCCTCAAGCAATCAGAGCAGCACTTTCAGAAAATTTAAAAATATTTAACAACGATCATATCGCTTTAGCTGGTGTATTTAGAGTTTTAAATGGAAAAATAAGATCGCATGTTCAACCAGATTATAAGGATATAAAACATGAATACTACGATCCAAAATTAATGAAATGTACAAAAGATTTTCTTCAATTTTATGAGCCAGTAGGGCCAAAATTACAATGTTATACCGTTTTATGGACAGGAGATCCAATGGGTGGAGAATTAAATCTAAGAGAGTCTGGAGAGCATACACATTTTCATTCATACGAACATAAAAATGATGCAGGACATTATCATTTTGATGTGACACCAGACGAGATAGAATACGAAGGATATTTTAATACTGCACAAGAAGTTTACAGAGTAAATAATATTTACAAAGAATTAGCTGCGAAAAATTAATTTAGTAAGTTTCAGACTCTTTTTTGCTTATTGAGCCTTTCATTTTTTCTACAATTGCCTTAGCACCAGCGCTCATTGCCCTTTGATCTGCTCCTATAGTTACAAAGTTAAATCCTTTATCGATCATTTTTTGTGCATACTCAGGTGTTCCATTATGAATTCCTGCAAAAATATTATTTTTTTTAGCATGCTCTAAAATTCTAAGAATTTCAGAATATGCCTTTGTATCTTCTGGTCTATCAAATCCAGGCTTTTCTCCAATTGCTAAACTTAAGTCAGCTGGGCCAATATATATTCCATCTACACCATCTGTAGACATAATCTCATCTAATTTATCTAATGACTCTTTTGTTTCAATCATAGCTAATTTTAAAATTTCATCATTTGCATGGTCGGCATAATCTGCTCCACCATAAATCAATCCTCTAACAGGACCAAAACTTCTATATCCTCTTGGAGGATACATGCATGCTTTTACAAATCTTTCTGCCTCTTCTTTATTGCTAACCATAGGACATATAATTCCATAACAACCGGCGTCTAGAATTTTCATTATTTGACCTGGTTCATTCCAATTTACTCTAGCAAGAGGAGTTACATCAGTTGATGAAATAGTTTGAAGCATTGGAAGTGCATTTGTATAATCAACAAGTCCATGCTGCATATCTACAGTCAGAGAATCCCAACCTTGATGTGCCATAACTTCTGCAGAAACAGTGCTTGGTATTTGTAACCAGCCATTTACAACAGGCTTACCGTCAGCCATCATTTGTTTGACTTTATTTTTTCTCATTAATAATTGAGACCGAAGTGAGTATACTTAACGTTCAAATAATCTTTGATGGCCATAGAACCACCTTCTCTTCCATAACCTGTTTGTTTTATTCCTCCAAAAGGCACTTCAGCAAAAGCAATTGTTGGATGGTTCACTGCGCATGTTCCAGTTTCCATTTTTTCTGAGACTTTGTGCGCTTTTTCTAAGGAATTTGTGTAGATATAGCTTGCTAAACCAAGGTCATTATCATTAGCTCGCTTAACAACTTCATCTGTGTCTTTAAAAGTAAGCAATGGAACTAAAGGTCCAAATGGCTCTTCTTTAGCAATTGTAAAATTATCTTTAACATTGTCAAAAATAGTTGGTTCGTAAAAATACCCTTTATTAAAACCAGCAGGTCTTTTTCCACCACATAAAACAGTCGCTCCCTCACTTTTAGTTTTTTCTACTAATGCCTCTATTTCATTTAATCTTTTTTCTGTTGTTAAAGGCCCCAGAATTGTATCTTCATCCATACCGTTACCAACTTTAAGCTTAGTAACCTTTTCAACTAATGTTTTAGCAAATTCATCTTTTTTACTTTCATGAATATAAAATCTAGCAGGTGATATACAAACTTGACCATTATTTCTAAATTTAGCAGTGATTGCCATGTCAGTAACCTTATTAATATCAACATCGTCAAAAACAATAAAAGGTGAATGACCACTTAACTCCATTGTAACTCTTTGCACTTTTTCAGCAGCTTGTTTTAAAATTAGTTTTCCAACTCTTGTTGAACCAGTTATAGAAACTTTTTTTACTATGTCAGATGATATTAATTGAGATGAAATTTTAGCTGGGTCACCAGATAATAAATTTACTACCCCTGGAGGAACACCCGCATCATTTATAATATTCATAAGCTCCATTACACTACCTGGAGTAATTACATCAGGCTTACAAATTACTGAACATCCTGCAGCTAAAGCAGTGGAAATTTTTCTTGAAGATAAAACTATTGGAAAATTCCATGGTATTAATCCAGCAACTACTCCAACTGGCTCATATTTTACATACATTCTTGTATGTTCAAATCTACTTTCAACTATTTGACCATAAATTCTTTTTGTCTCTTCAGAGTTCCATTCAAAAATATCTGCAGCTCCTCCAACTTCTCCTTTTGCTTCTGATAGTGGCTTTCCAACTTCTAATGTTAACCACTTAGCTAATACATCAGTTCTCTCTCTCATTAGGTCGGCAATTTTTCTTATAATTTTTGATCTTTGCCAAGGTGGAGTATTCCTCCAAACCTCAAGACCTTTTTCTGCAGACTTAAGTGCTTTGTTTACATCTTCTTCACCTGCTTTGGATGCCTTACCTAAAACTTCCTCAGTTGCAGGATTTAAAACATCATAAGTTTCATTATTTTGTGATGCTTGCCATTTGCCATCAATGAATTGTCCAAATTTGCTATACATAATTTTTATTTTGTGGTTTATTAGTTGAATATTTGAGGAGAATATAACTAGAAAAATGAGAAAAATAAAGCTTACTTGCGCGCATGCATTGGTTAAACATTTAATAGCTCAGAAAGTCTATATTGATGGTCAAGTTAAGCCTTTGTTTCCTGGTGTATTCGGTATTTTTGGACATGGAAATGTCGCCTGTCTAGGACAAGCATTAGAGGAAAATAAAGATCAACTTCCAACATACAGGGGTCATCACGAACAAAATATGGCTTTAACAGGTATTGCTTATGCAAGAGCTAAAAGAAGAAAGCAAATTTTTATTGCAACAAGTTCGGTTGGACCAGGATCTACAAACCTAGTTACAGCATCAGCTGTAGCAATGAGTAATAGATTGCCAATTTTATTTTTACCTGGAGACACTTACGCAAATAGAATGCCAGATCCAGTTTTGCAACAGGTTGAACACTTTTCAAATCCGGGAATGACAGCTAATGACTCATTTAAACCAGTTACAAAATATTTTGATAGAATTACAAGACCAGAGCAAATATTACAGTCACTTCCTCAAGCAATTCAAACCATGTTAGATCCAGCAGAGTGTGGACCTGCATGTTTATCTTTGTGCCAAGATGTACAAGGTGAAACTTTTGATTATCCTGAGGAATTTTTTAAAGAAAGAATTCATAATATTAGAAGACCTAGACCTGACGATTTTCAAATCAAACAAGCAGTTGAAAAAATTAAAAATTCGAAAAAACCTATTATAATTTCTGGAGGTGGAGTATTTTATTCTGATGCCATGGATGAGTTAGGCAATTTTGCAATTAAACATAACATACCAGTAACCCAAACAGTTATGGGATACTCAACAATGAAAAAAGATCATTCTCATTTTGTAGGACCAATAGGTGGCCTTGGTGGCAAGGCAGCAAATAACTTGGCAAAAGAAACTGATTTAGCAATTTGCATAGGAACTAAGCTTGCAGATTTTACAACCGGCTCGTGGGCTAATTTTGAAAATCCTGAATTTAAATTAGTTTCAATTAATATAGCAAGACATGATGCCAACAAACATTTAGCAGAAGCAGTTATAGGTGACGCAAAAGTTACCTTAACAGAATTATCTAATGCTATTGGGGATTGGAAATCATCTAATAGCTGGCATAAAAAATCACAAGTCGAGTTAAAATCTTGGAATGAATACGTGGATAAAGAGAGCGGTCCAACAAATCAAGAATTACCAAGTTATGCTCATGCTGTTGGAGCAATTTATAGAAATTCAGATCCAACTGACATAGCTGTTACAGCAGCTGGAGGTTTGGTCGGAGAAGTTGTTCAAGTTTGGCGTCCAAAAGAGTTAAATACTCATGAAACGGAGTGGGGATTTAGTTGCATGAGTTATGAAATTTCTGGTGCTCTTGGTATAAAAATGGCCAATCCTGATAAAGACGTAATTGCTTTTGTTGGCGATGGATCATACTTACTTAACAATTCAGATATATATTCTTCAGTAATTACTAATAATAAATTAATAATCATTGTATGTGATAATGGAGGTCATGCTGTTATAAATAGACTTCAATTGTTCAAGGGTGGAAAAGAATTTAATTGTTTGTTTAATTCCTCAAATATTCAAAACTCCAAAGAAGTAAATTTCGCTCAACATGCAGCAAGCATGGGAGCAAAATCAGAACATGTTTCTAGTATTTCAGAATTAGAAGAAGCATTTAAAAGAGCTAAACAATCAGATGTAACTTATGTTATATCAATTAAAACACATAGTTACGAATGGCTTGAAGGATCTGCTTACTGGGAAAGCCCTACGCTTGAAATACCAACATCAAAAGAAAATGAAGAAGCATTAAAACTCCATAAAGAAGGAAAATCAAAACAGAGACAAGGTGTTTAAAAACTTTATATGAATAAAGTTTTTAAAATTGGATTAATAGGTTGTGGACATATTGCTGAAACATATTTTAGAGCTGAAAAATATTTTAATAATATAAAAATTATTAAATGTGCTGATATTAATGAGAAAGCTTCTAAGCGTTGTGCTTTAAATTTTGGAATAAAATCTGTAACTGTTAATGAGCTTCTTAAAGATAATGAAATAGAAATTATTTTAAACCTTACAATTCCAAAAGCACATTATCAAATATCTAAAAAAGCTTTAATAAATGGAAAACATATTTATTCAGAAAAACCATTAGCAATAAATTTAAATGATGGAAAAAAATTATTGAAAATTTCAAAAAAGAAAAAATTATATTTAGGAAACGCTCCTGATACTTTTTTAGGAGGTGGAATTCAAAAATCTAAAGAATTAGTTGAAAACAATATTATAGGAAATGTAAAATTAGGAAATGCAGTTTTTGCATTTCCTGGTATTCAATCCTACCATCCTAATCCTGAACCTTGGTTTGCAAAAAAAGAGGGAGGTCCTGTTATCGATATGGGACCATATTATATTACTGCTTTAGTAAATCTTTTAGGACCAGCAAAAAAAGTTACAGGCACCATCATTCAAGGCCAAAAATATAGAACTATTGGGATAGGACCAAAAAAAGGCAAAAAATTTAAGGTAGAATGTCCAACTACTTATTTATCTACAATTACTTTTAAAAATAACTCCGTTATAAGATTAACATTATCATTTGATGTTATAGCTCATCAAAGAAATCATATTGAATTATATGGAGAAAAAGGGTCAATGATAGTTCCAGATCCAAATATGTTCGGTGGATCAGTATTAACTTGCAATAAATTAGGCGATAACTGGAAAGAGTTTAAGACTTCAAAAATGCCATTAGGGAGGATTAATATAAGAACACAAAGTTCAAGAGCTAATGAAACACCAACTAATGCAAACTATCGAGGCGTGGGGTTGTCAGAGATGGCATATTCGATTGAAAATAAAAGAAAACATTTGTGTAGTGGTGAAATTTCTCTTCATGTATTAGACATTATAAATTCTATTATGAAAGCAGCCAGGTCTGGCAAAATTCAATACATTGATACCTTTTGCGCAAAACCAAAAAAGTTTTCAAAATTAGATATTAAGAAATTACTAAAGTAAATATAAAATGAAAAAACATATCGTAATTTCAGATCCATTTCCAAGAACATTAGATTTAATTTTTTCAAAAAAAAAACTTAAGGAATTAAAATCAAAATATAAGTTAATAACAGCTCCAAAGTTTAATAAAAAAGATTTTTACGAAAAAAATATTCATAAAGCTACTTTTATAATGGGCCAACCAGATCTTGACAAAAATCTTTTATCAAAAGCCACACAATTGAAATGTATTATAAATGTTGAAAGTAATTTTATGGATAATATTGACTATGAATATTGTTTTAAAAAAAAAATTGATGTCATAGCTACATCACCTGTATTTTCAAAGCCAGTTGCTGAAATAGCTTTAGGTATGACTTTATCCTTATTAAGAAACATCCATAATGCTCATTTCGATTTTGTAAGAGGAAAAGAAAAATATGGTTTAGAAAGTAATTTAAGTGCTTCTCTTTTAACAAATAAAAAAATTGGATTATTGGGGTTTGGAGATTTAGCAAAGGCGCTTTGCCCTCTTTTACTACCCTTTACAAAAAATATAAATGTATATGATCCCTGGGTACCTAACAAAATTATTAAAAAAGCTGGTTTTAAATCAATTAATCTAAGTAAAATGTTTAGCGATTGTGAGATTATTTATGTACTAGCAACAATCACAACTAAAAATAAAAATTTAATAGACAAAAAATTATTAAATAGAATGAGGTCGAAATCAGTTTTTGTTTTAATGAGTAGAGCAGCAATTGTAAATTTTGGGGATCTTAAAAAAAGAATTAAAAAAGGAGATATCTATGTAGCAACGGATGTATTTCCTGAAGAGCCGGTTAAAAAAAATGATCCAATTAGAAAACTGAAAAATGTATTGTTTTCAGCTCATAGGGCGGGAGCTTTAGAGCAGGCTTTTTTTGAAATGGGTGAAATTGTTCTAAAAGATATGAGCTTAATTTTAAAAAAAAAGGCTCCAAAATTCTGTAAAAGAGCTCGAAGCAAAACAGTAAATCTTTTAGCCTCAAAACCTGTTGCAATTAACTGATTTTTTTATATTTTCATGATTTATGTCATCAATTAACCAACTACTTCTCGAAGCAAAAAGTGTAACAAAGTACTTTGGAACCATAACGGCTCTTGAGAATGTAAATTTAAAGATACATGCAGGAGAGTGCCTCGGTGTTGTGGGTGATAATGGGGC
>CACJFS010000016.1 GCA_902592715.1 uncultured Pelagibacteraceae bacterium | reverse complement strand
TTATTTATTTCATTTAATATGTCAAAGGGAATATTTTCAAATTCATAGGTTACTAAATCAACGCTATCAATAAATTCTGTTATAATTTTAGGATCATCATAGTCTCCATATATGAACTTATTTGTAAAACTTTTAGCAGGCGCGTCTGGATCATCACTAAGCACTACAGTTTTTATATCTACCTTTTTAGCAGCTTCAGAAAGCATACTGCCTAGTTGACCACCTCCAATTATTCCTAAAACTGGTTGGTTCATTTATTTTGGTTTTTTTTTAACAGATTTTGATTGTTTAGATCGCCACTTGTTCAGGTTATTTTTAACAGTATCATCAAAAGTAGATATAATTGATGCAGCATATAATGCTGCATTTATTGCACCATCTGTACCTATTGCTACAGTTCCAACAGGTATACCTTTTGGCATTTGAGCAATGGATAATAAACTATCTAGACCTTTTAGCTTTTTACTTTCTATTGGCACTCCAATTACCGGAATTCTTGTTAGAGAAGCAATCATTCCTGGCAAATGGGCTGATCCTCCAGCTCCAGCAATTATCACAGAAATATTATTTTTTTCAGCAGATTTTGCATACTTAAACATACGTTCTGGAGTTCTATGAGCTGAAACTATATTTGTTTCATAATTAATTTTAAGCAATTTAAGAATTTTTTCACAAAATTTCATGGTTGAGTAATCAGAATTACTTCCCATTACAATTGATACCCTGTGACTATATTTTTTGTTTTTCATGATATAAACTTGAATTAGTTTAGATTAGCATATTCTTTAAATTTAAACTAGTCGACAAATTATATTATACTTATATGGTCTTTAAATATGAACTATCGAATTGACAATCTTCAATATTGTAACTGGTCTAGAGATATTTTTCTAATCAATAGGGAAGCTGGATTAAATGCAGTACACGTTACTCTAGTATATCACGAAGATTATGACGAATTTTTGCAAAGAGTAAAAGAGTGGGATAGATTTTTTGAAGAAAATTCAGACTTAATATTTTTAGGAAAAACATTTGAAGATATTACAAAAGCTCAATCAGACAATAAAACAGCAATTTTTTTCGGTTTTCAAAATTGTTCACCAATTGAGGATGACATCAATTTAATAGAGAAAGTTCATGAACATGGGTGTAGATTTATGCAACTTACATATAACAATCAATCTCTTCTAGCCACAGGATGTTATGAAAAAAATGATTCTGGAATCACAAATTTTGGAAGAGAAGTAATTAAAGAGATGAACAGGGTAGGTATAGTTGTGGATATGTCCCATTCAGCAGAGAAAAGTACTTTGGATGCAATAGAAATAAGTGAAAAGCCAATTGCAATTACCCATGCTAATCCTTCTTTCTGGCATCAAGCTTTAAGAAATAAATCAGATTTTTTACTAAAAAAACTTTCAGAAAGTGGAGGTATCTTAGGTTTATCATTATATTCTCATCATTTGAAAGATGGAACAAATTGTAAATTAGAAAGCTTTTGTGAAATGGTTGCTAAAACTGCAGAAATAATGGAAGTAAAAAATATTGGTATTGGATCAGATCTATGTTTGAACCAACCTGACAGCGTTGTTGAATGGATGAGAAATGGAACTTGGTCTAAAAGTACAAATTATGGAGAGGGAAGTAAAAAAAAACCTGGATTTCCAAAGCAACCTGAATGGTTTATAGATGCTAGAGGATTTAACAATTTAGAAACAGGACTGAAAAAAGTTGGTTTTAATGAACAGGAAGTAGAAGGAATTTTAGGGAATAACTGGTTTAATTTTTATAAAGGAATTAATTAATGGAAATAAGATTAAGAGATCCAAAATTTTTGATGAAACTATCTAAATTAGGATCTTTTCATCAATCAAAATTATCATTTTTGAGATCTTTTTTAAGTGAATTTAAAGATTGGAAATATAGCCGAGATTTATTTCAACTAAACGACAAAGGGCACGGTAGAGCAGTTTATTCTTTTACAAAAAAAAAAAGAACATATTCTCTCATTTGTTTTGCTAATGAAATTAAAGATGACGAAAGATCAGATAGAGTAATAGCCACAAAGTGGGATGCAGCATTCACCTTATTTGATGGAATTCCATCAAAAGAAGACATAGATAGACTTAACAATAATGTTCCAAAACAAGAGGTGGGAAGACTTTCGTATAAGGAATTAACGTTATCAAGAGCTAACAAATCAGTGAGAGTTTTTGATCATGTTGTCGACAGCTTATCAAATGGAAAACAACCTAATAAAGAGATTTTATCCAAAGTTGGTTATTTATATAGAACAACAGCAGTTTATGGATCAGGAAAATTTGGTTTAGCGGACAGGTTTAGAATTAAAAATAGAGAGGAAATCAGAGGACCTTTTAGATTAGAGATGATGCTAGTTTATCTCGTTAGACAATTTACCTTTGATCAGGTTAATCATATTGCAAAAAATAAAAATCCAAAATTAGCAGTAGAATTAGATCCTGCAATTAGCAGGAACTTAGGAATAGGAAATTCCACTGGCCTTGGTATGGCTCCTTTTATTGTTAATCATCCTACATTATTGAATAATTGGATACATGCGAGAGAAACTGCTTTGAAACAAATAAGAGAAATAAAGAAAGTTTCAAAAAATGAAATTGATATTTTTTATAATTGCCTAATTAAATCTTTAAAGAATGTAACCAGTTGGCACACAGATAGCGAATTTCAAAAAGTAAAAATCAAAGGTTTAATTGAAGATTTAAAAAAGTTTATAAAATTTATGAAAGAAGATTTTAAATTTCAAAATTCATATCAATTTAATCAAATTTACAACTGGTCAGAAGAAAATTTAAATGATGAATGTATAGAATATATTGTATCTATGATGATGGAACCATATGATCACATAGTTAATCCATTAATTACACAAATGAGTTCTGATGAGGAAGAATATTTTAATATTCCTGTTGACAGAACCATAGAGGATTTAAGAAACATATTAGAAAATAAATATTCCGAAATACTTAAGATTGATTTTTTAAAAGATGAAAATAATCAAAACTTTTGGTTTATATCAAAAAATAAAGAAGAGCCTAGAATAGGGGATAGATATATTGATGAAGGATCAGACTTGGAACAGCCATTAGCAATAGCAAGAGACATTAATAAACTTTACGAGGCTGTGTTTACCAAAAAAAATAGTTCTAAAATTGGAAATTTTCTAAAAGATAATAATCATTTAAGACACGTTGTTAGAAGAGCATTTATTGCTGAAAAGTTTCCTTATTCAGAAATCCAAGACAATACAATTGGGTCCAAACTAGTTCCAATTGATATGTTAAGATTAAAGTTGTCATTTTTTGGAGCTATAAAGTTTGATCCTAGATCAGATAAATGGTTGCGAATTTGCATGTTCCAAGGAGCACCTTTGCCTTCAGAATTGGGAAATTTTGACGATAAATGGATTTATAAATCATAAATAAATGAGAAGCTTTAGTGAAATAGAAGTTACTACAAAAAAAGCATCTAAAGCTATTGGTTTTTCTTGGGGAATATCAGAGGAGGTTGGAAAAAATATTCGATTACTAGAAATGTTCGGACTACCAGGTCTTAAAAATTTAAACCAATACTACAAAATTTATAAAATTAGTAATTTTGAAAATATAGATGAAATATCGGCCTCAAATACTCCAAGGACTTTTTATTGTCCTATATTATCCGGAATAAATTTTTTTGATCAATCTTCATCAATATCTAAATTCAATGAAATTGAGATAAATAAGATTGCTTTTCCACTAATATTTTTATCATTTGTAAGCAGAACTTCAGAAATTATTGGTAAGAGAATTTTTTTAAAGATGGATAATAAAGAATTTTTATTTAATTTTAATGAGTCTATTTATTCAAACTATCTAACAGGAGACGTATTGGAGAAATCAGATAAAATTAATTTAAAATTTTTAGATAATAAGAACAGTTTTACAGAAGATGATTGGTCTGAAATTTATAATTTATCGCTAAAAACTTACGTCGATGAAAGTGATAAATCGAGGGAACGAACAGCAGGAGCTGGATTAACAGATAATGACTAAAGAATATGATGCAGAATTAAATAAGAATTTAGAAGCAGATTTAAATAATATATGTGAAGAGTGTAAAAAAGAAGATGAAAGTGTAACTCAAAATTTATTCCTTACTGGTTTTAAAATATGCAAATCTTGTAGAACATCTAAAACTGTTTTTCCTTTTTAGCTAATATTACTTATTGGAATTGAATTCATTCTATTAATTATGAATGTTATAGATAGAAAAGCTATTATTAGAAAAGATAAAAATACTATTCCGAAGGATTTCAAATTAGATTTTAAATTCAAAATTTGTTTGGTTGATATTATAAGAGATGCAAAAATCCAAAATTGAGTAAGGAAAATAATTGGCAGAACTAAGTCAGGTGTTACTGCAAAAAACCTAATTAAACCTGGTGCATGAGCATATCCCACAGCTATTAAGATCTTTTTAAAAGGAACCTTGCTCCCTTTATCTGGAAAAATTTTTACTCCAATTACAAAAATAAAAATAGCCCAAACAAACCATGTTAAAAGAGCTGTCAAGCCTGAGATACCAATTGATGTTCTCACAATTGAATTTGCCGCTACTGCTCCTGCAACGCCATCAAGTATCATGACAAGACCAGCAAAATAGATTGCAGCCTCACCAAAGTATTTATTGTCTCTGTATAAGTTTTTATCTAATTTTAGTGATTTAAAAAAAATTTCTAGAAATTGTGCGAACATTATAATTAGGGAGGAGCTAAACTCCTCCCCTCAACTATTTAACCTTTTACAACTTCTCTTGTATTAGCGTTGTAAGATTCTTTAAATGGTATATCTACCACTACAGCATCAACAGGCTTCCCTGGAGTTTCAGAATATTTTTCAGGTAAGTGTACCTTAAACTTAGTTCCGACTTTCCCTTTTGGAAACCCATTAGCGTTTAATGTTCCATCAAACGGAACATAACCCATGGCTATATTTTGTTTTTTTTCAGGGTGATACCAAGGGGAAGTAACAAAACCTATAGGTTCTCCACCACCTTCATCAGAAATTAACCAAAAATCAGGCGCATACTCTTCAATTGGTTTTCCACCTAATTCTAGACCAACTAATTGAAGTTTGTATGGTTTATGACCTGCTTTTAGATCAGCTTTCATTTTTTCAAGAGCTTTTTTACCTACATAGTCTGACTTCTTATCCCATTCTCCTTTTCCAGATAACGAAACTTGATAACCTAAGTTACATTGAAAAGGATTATGTTGATTATCCATATCTTGACCCCAAGAAAGAATTCCAGCTTGAATTCTTCTATGGTGCGCAGGCGCAATAACCATAAGACTATGTTTTTTTCCTGCTTCAAGAACAGCATTCCACATATCCTCTGCATATAAAGTACATTCTCTTAAATAAATTTCGTATCCAGCTTCACCTGAAAATCCTGATTGAGATATCACACAACTTCTACCACCTATTTTAGCTTCTGCTAAACCGTAGAATGGCATATTGTCAAAATCTACTTGATCTCCACATAAATCCTTCATTAATGCTTTAGATTTTGGTCCTTGTATTTGCACTGGACTTACATCTATTTCATCAATCTCTACATTAAATCTTTCGTCAGCATTCACGCCTTGCAAATAAAGACCTATATCACTATCAGATAAACTGAACCAAAACTCATCTTTAGATATTCTTAAAAGAATAGGATCATTTAATACTCCACCATAAGCATTGCAAAGAATTACATATCTTGCTCTCATTGGAGAAATTTTTGTAGCATCTCTAGTAATTACATAGTCAACAAATTTTTCTGCGTCTGGACCCTTTACTCTAATTTGTCTTTCAACAGCAACGTTCCACATTGTTACATGATTAACGATTGCATCGTATTCTACCATTGCACCACCATCTTCTGGTTTTACATATCCTCTTGGATGATAAATACGATTGTATACAGTTGCTCTCCAACAACCTGCTTTCATTGATAAATGCCAGTAGGGTGATTTTCTTACACGTGTTGAAATTAACATTTCAACTTTTGTTGGTCCGCTTTGTCTTAAATTATAAGGCACTTTTCTATCAGATTGATCTACTGATGTTACGTGTCTTAGTTTACTATAGTCAAATTCATTAGACATAGTTATTCTCCTTCAACCACTTGTTTGTTTCCTTCAAGCCGCCGAATGTATAAATGTGAAAATAATCAGTATGCGATTTAACTTTCCCAATTAGATCATTAGGGTCTTTAGGTTTCAATAAATCTAATGCCTTACTAAAATTAGATTTAAGAAAATTAATGGAATTTTTTGCACCAACAATATTTGCAAACTTTATCAAGCTTGAAATTTTCATGGGCCCAGTTATTCCAACATGAACTGGTATCGTTTGCTTAGAAATGAAATCAACGATAGGCTGAGAGTCTAATAACCATTGGGTTACTATATAATCAGCATAAGGCTTTTTATCTATCATTGCTTTTTCTAATTCTGAATCGGATATATCAGGACTACCCTCTGGATGTCCAGCAATTCCAATCTTAATTCCATCAAATAATCCTGTCTCTAATATTTGATATGAGCTGTCAAATTTTCCAACTGGGTCTCTACTTCCACCTATAGCCAATATCTGTTTTACACCTAAATCTTTACATCTCGAGATGTAGTCTTTAAGTTCTTCTTCATTATTTATTGATCTAGCTGGGAAGTGAGGCACTGGATTAAATCCTTTCTTAACCAAATCACCAGACTTATCTGCAGTCTCTTTATAATCTCCTCCAGGTAGCATAGTCACGTAAACATCTCTAACTTCAGGTAAAGTATCAAGATCTGTGTGAGGTCCAATTTCTAATGAAAAATTCATTATTGGATAATTATTTATTTTAAAATGTCTGTCTAGAAAAATCGTAAACTAAAATGTCAGAGCTATTTTTTCTGACCTCTGTGCTTTTGAATTCTTTCTCCATACTTCTGAGTAACCCTGTCAAAGAGAATTGCCAAAGCTACTATCGCTAAACCATTCATCATTCCAAGAGCTAAGTATTGATTTGAAATAGCTTGTAAAATAGGCACTCCAAGACCTTTAACTCCAATCATAGATGCAATTACTACCATAGCCAAGGCCATCATAATTGTTTGGTTGATACCGGCAAATATCGTCGGTAAGGATAAAGGAATTTGAACTGATTTTAGCTTTTGCATTGGAGTTGCTCCAAATGCCTCACTTGCTTCAAGTGTTTCTTTGTCTACCTCTCTTATTCCAAGGTTAGTAAGTCTTACCACTGGCGGTAGGGCATAAATACATACTGCCAAAAGTCCAGGCACTTTTCCAATACCTAACAGCATAATTATTGGGATAAGATAAACAAAACTTGGGATAGTTTGCATCATGTCCAATATGGGTAGAATAGCTTTTTCTGCTCTGCTTGATTTTGACATTAATACTCCAATTGGTATGCCAACAACTATACAAACAAGAGTAGCGACAGAAATTATGGCAACAGTTGCCATACAATTTTTCCACATTCCAAAATAACCTATAATTATAAAACAAACTATAGTTCCTATTACAAGCTTAATACTTCTAGACCCAATCCAGGCCAACAAAGCAAAAGCTCCAATAACCAAAGGCCAAGGACTATTTACCAATAATTTTTCTAACCAAATTAAAAAATAAAGTAATGGATCAAAAAAACTTTCTATTCCATCTCCATATGCTCTTGAAAAATCTTTAAAACTCAAATCAATACCTTTTTTCAACTCTCTAAGAGCTGTTCTATCCATTACAGGTATTGTATTTAAAAAATCCATATTTTTTATACTGAACCCGTTTCAACGGGTTCAGTAATATTTACACTATTTATAGTGCTTTTTTGATTTTTTTAGCAGCTGAACTTGATACCCACTTAGTCCAAACGTCTTCTTGAGTTTTCAAGAACTCAATTGCAGCATCTGCACCTTCAGCTTGGTTTTCACCCATCCATACTAACATACCATTCATTACTGGACCTGGGTAAGTTCTTTTCTCAAGATAACTCATACCTTCTTTTCCAGCCGTTTTTTTATAGTTGTCAGTTGCAACACTGTAAACTTCAGATTTTACCCATGAAGATTTTAAAGGATTAGCACATTCTTGTTCTGGTTTAGATAAACAGTTATCCCAGTTATCTTTACCTGCGTACTCACCCATATCTACAGCTTGCATATTATATTTTCCAATTATTGCTGTTGGAGACCAGTAGTAACCAAACCAGTTTTCTCCTCTTTCAGCGGCTTTTGCAATTGAACCATCAAGACCTGCTGCTGATCCAGTTTCTACAATAGCCCAACCTTTAGCTTCCATTCCCCAAGCTCTAAAATGGTTTCTGTTACTTAATTCACAGTTCCATCCTGGAGGACATATATGAAATCCACCTTTTGATGGATCTTCAGGGTGCGGAAATAGGTCTGGTCTTTTTAAAATTTCATCAGCAGAAGTTAACTCTGGATGTTTTTCCAAAGTAGCTGGTAATACCCACCAACCTTCACCTAAACCAGTAATTGGCGCTTTGTTAATTGAATGAAGTTTTCCTTCAGCTACAGCAGCTTCTAATTCTAATTTTGCTGCATTTGCCCAAAACTCGGGAGCTATATCTGGCTCACCTTTTTCTTGCATAGATGTAAAAGTAGGCATTGTTGACCCTGGAACAAGCTCAACATTACATCCATAACCTTTTTCTAATATTACTTTATCAACTTCAGCCATAAAGTTTGCAGAAGCCCAGTTCATATTAGCAATAGTAATGTCTCCACATTTTGCATTAGCAACATTACCGTACGATGTAACGCCTAAAACAAATAATGCAGAAAGTAATATTCTTTTTAATTTCATTATTATCTCCTAATTAATTAATTATTTTTCATCAGAACACATAGGGCGATAAATTGCAAACTAGTTTCAACTCATAGTTGTGTTAAAATTGTCTTTATACCTTGTTTGTTTGGAAATAAATTATCTGAAAAATTTTAAATTTATGGCTCAGAAAGACGTTGGCAACAAAGTACCTATTTATAAACTAAAAGAGACAAAAGAAGTCATGGAATTTTATGACGAATGGGGACTAAATAACAAATATGACAAGGACATGGAAGAATGGAACTATACAGGCCCAAAAGAAACAGCTGAAGTTTTTGCTAGATACCAAAAAAATAAAAATATAAAAATTTATGATGCTGGATGTGGAACAGGTTTAGTCGGTTTAGAGCTTAAAAAGTATGGATTTTCTGAGTTTTATGGTGCTGACTTGTCTCAAAAACTCTTAGATTTAGTTCCAAGCAATCTTTACAAAAAACTAGATAAAGTAGATTTAAATAAACCAATCAGTGAAAGAGAGGATGATTACGATTCATTAATGTGCGTTGGAACATTCACTTTTGGTCATGTAAAGCCACCAGCCCTGGATGAATTTATTCGGATCACAAAAAATAAAGGTCTTATTTGTTTTACAATAAATGAGGGCATTCATGAGGAGTATGGATTTGATAAAAAAATCCAAGAATTAACTAAAGAAAATAAATGGAAAAAATTAGAATTTTTTAAGTCAGATTATATAGCAAGCAAAGATGTTAATGCTTGGTTGGGTCTATATGAAGTGACTAAATAATGTCAAAGATATATAAGATTATTGAAAAGAAAAAACTAGATATAGTTAATAAACCCATCAGCCAAGCTCATGGATTACCAAACGAATGTTATACAAGTAAAGAATATACTTTAATAGAAAGAAAAAAACTTTTTGAAGATAAGTGGACTGTAATTGGTACATCTAGCTCTTTACCAAAAGCTGGAGATGTAAAACCATTTGACCTTCTTGGTCTTCCATTACTCATAGTTAGAAATAAAAAAAATAAAATAAAAGTTTTTCATAACGTATGTAGTCATAGAGGTGTGAAACTTGTAACTGAAGCTGGCAATATAAGAAATGTAATTAGATGCCCTTACCATTCTTGGTCTTACACATCAGATGGAGAATTAGTTGCAACACCGCATATTGGAGGAATGAACAAACATCAAACAGCTAAGTTTGATAAATCAAATAGCAAACTTAAGGAGGTAAAATCTTATGTCTGGCTTGATTTAATAATTGTTAATATTAGTGATAACGAAATCCCTTTTGAGGAATACATCAAGCCTCTAGATAAAAGATGGTCTAAATTTTGGAATATTAAAGATAGGAAATTAATAAATCATGCCAATGATTTTGGATACTTTAAATTAAAAGCAAAATGTAATTGGAAATTTGCAATTGAGAATTATTGTGAAAGCTATCATCTTCCATGGGTACACCCTAGCTTAAATGAATATTCGAAAATAGATGATCATTACCATATTCAAGGACTGCCAAATCGTTTTGCTGGACAAGGAACAACAAATTATAATCCTAAATTTAAAGGGAAGGAAAAATTTCCAAGTTTCCCTAATTGGCCAAAAAATAAAGAAAATATTGCAGAGTATGTTGCTCTCTTTCCTAATGTAATGTTAGGTATTCATAAAGATCATTATTATGCATATTGGTTAGAGCCAGTAGATCATGAAAACACTATAGAGCATATGGAGATATATTATGTTGGAGAAAGAGCAGCAAAATCTGACAAATTTTACTACCTAAGAAAACAAAATCATAAACTATGGGAAGATATTCAAAAAGAAGATGTAGATATTATTCAACGAATGCAAATAGGCCGCAATTCCAATGCATATAATGGTGGAAATTTTTCTCCTGATATGGATAATCCCACTCATCAATTTCACAAGTGGGTAGCTAAGAATATTGTATAGAAAGTGCGGAAATTATGTATAGACCTTTACCAGATGAACTTACAATCAAACATTCTCCGATTGAGGGACTTGGTTTATTTGCAACAAAAGAAATAAAAGCAAATACATTTATTGGTGTGACTCATATTAGAGATGAACAATTTGAAAACAAATATATTAGAACTCCATTAGGTGGATTTTATAATCACTCAGATAGCCCAACAATTCAAAGACTAGTATCAAATGTTTTACCGACTTTAAAATTTGGTGATCCAATTGATCCAACTGTTAAGGCAAAAAAATTTAATGATAATGATGATAATTTAGAAAACATGTATTACAACTTATTAGAGAAACCTGATGCAAAATATTTTTTTATGGTATCTATAAAAGATCTAAAACCAGGAGATGAACTTTGTGCAAATTATAATCTTTATACTTACCCAAAAACTGGCGTAGGTATCCAAATGCTTTAGTTCACTTAAATGAAAATAATTTTAATAATGGGTTTACCTGGTTCAGGAAAAACTACATTGGCATCAAATCTAGTTCCTTTATTAAATGCAAAATGGCTTAATGCAGATGAGGTAAGAAAGGCCGCAAACGATTGGGATTTTTCACCAGAAGGAAGGACAAAACAGGCAAATAGAATGTGGAGTAAAGCATTAGAATTGAAAATACAGGGATTTAATGTTGTTGCAGATTTTGTATGTCCAACACCAGCTGCTCGAGAACTTTTTCCAGCCGACTATACTATTTGGATGGATACAATTAAAAAAGGAAGGTTTGATGATACAAATAAAATGTTTGTTAAACCTGAAAAATTTGATTTTAAAGTTACATCAATGGATGCTAAAGTTTGGGCAGAAAAGATTTACCAGGAATTAAACTAATGACATATGAATGGGACAATAAAAAACCAACCGCACAGATGCTTGGAAGATGGCAACCTTTCCACGAGGGTCACTACACTTTATTTAAAGAAATTATAAAAAAAACTGGTCAAGTTTGTATTCAAATTAGAGATGTTCAGGGTGTTGATGATAACCCTTTTGATTTTGAAACAGTAAAAAAAAATATAGAAGATAAATTGAATCCAGAATTTAAAGGTAGATTTAAGGTAATGATGGTCCCAAATATAACAAATATATGCTATGGAAGAGGCGTAGGGTATAAAATTGAGGAAATAGTCTTATCTGAAGAAATACAAAAAATTTCAGCTACCAAAATTAGAGCTAAAATGAGAGAAGATGGCAAGCTAAAATAAGAAAAGTTAGTTCATTATGAATGTTAAGATCAAAAAATTAGGCAATGGTATAACCAATGTAATAATTAATGATCCTAAAACGTATAATTCATTATCACTTAAAACATTAAGAGATCTTTTAAAAACTTTTATTAAACTTGATAAAGACAACAATACCAGAGTAGTAATTTTGGAAGGATCAGGCAAAGGTTTCAGTGCAGGGCATAATTTAAAAGAAGTTAGAGGAATAAAGAATAGATCAAATCATTTTAAATTATTCAATTTGTGCTCAAAATTAATGATGAAAATCGTAGAGGGAAAAAAACCAGTCATAGCTAAAGTTCATGGCGCAGCTTATGCAGCAGGATGCCAATTAGCTGCAAGTTGTGATTTAGCTTACAGCACAACAACTGCAACATTTGCAACACCTGGTGTAAATATTGGATTGTTTTGTAGCACACCAATGGTTGCTGTTAGTAGAAAAGTGACTAGAAAAATTATGATGAAGATGCTTTTAACCGGAGAACCAATAAATGCAAAATATGCAAAAGATATTGGTTTAATAAATGATTGTTATACAAGTAAAAAACTTAATTCTGAAGTTTTAAAAGTTGCAAAAACCATTTCTTCAAAATCAAATTTAACAATAAAAATTGGTAAGCAAGCTTTTTACAAACAATTAGAAATGCCATTAGAAGATGCATACAAATTTACGAGTAAAATGATGACTTTAAATATGGCTTCGCAAGATGCAAAAGAAGGGATATCAGCTTTTTTACAAAAAAGAAAACCTAACTGGAAAAATAAATAATAATTATTTTAAAATTAAATTATGAACGACGATCAAATTAAATCCATTTTAAGAAAATCAAAAGTCATTGCAATGATAGGTGTTAGTTCTGAGAAAAAAGGTGAAGATAAAAAAAATCTTAAGAGAAAACCAGCAAATGTAGTCATGAAGTATATGCAAAACTTTGGTTATAAAGTGATACCAATAAACCCTTTTGCAGTAGGTGAAATTGTAAATGGTGAACCAATGGTTGAAAGCTTAGATAAAGTCAAAGAAGAGATCGATATAGTTGATGTTTTTAGACCCTCAAATGAGGCAGAGGGCATTGCAAAAGAAGCGACTAAAAAAGGAACTAAAGTATTATGGTTACAGTATGGAATTCATAGCGATGAAGCACAGGCAATCGCAAATAATGAAAAAATTGAATTTATTTCTAACAGATGCATAAAGCAGGAATATCAAAAACTTTTTCAAAAATCTAATCCAGTTTTTCCAGTCCTTAAAGACTAATGAAAAAAGTATTTTTGGTTTATGGCCATTATAATGAAAAATCTTTTAATTCAGCAATTAAAGATGCTTTTATAAAATCAGCAGAGGAAAAAGGTCATTCAGTAGAATGCATAGATTTATATAAAGAAAAGTTTAATCCTGTATATGCTGGTGAAAAGGCTGATGAAGTAGTTTTAGATCACAGAAAAAAAATTGACGAAACAGATTTAATTGTTCTTATAGCACCTATTTGGAACTATAGAATGCCAGCAATATTAGAGGGTTGGATAGATAAAGTATTAGCACCACCTTGGGCTTTTTCTTTTAAGAAACTTATCGGCAACCATGGTTATGCTGTAGGAAAACTAAAAAGTAAAAAAGCTATAATTTTCTGCACATATGGCTCTCCAAGATTTTCAATTTCAGATTTTTTTTTAAATTTACCGCTTAGAAGAATTAAAAAAGGTATTTTTAATAAGTGTGGTATTTATGACATTACCTATAAACGATATTTTGCTGTACCATTTGTTTCAAATGAAAAAAGAATTGAATTTTTGGAAGATGTTAAAAATACAGCCAGCAATCTATAGTATCTTCTTTCTATTAATTTTTTCTTTAAATGAATTATCTGCCGATATAAGAAAACCAAATCCAGAGATAAAGCCCAGAGAAGTTATTGAGATACAACTAAATGCTTTAATGAAGAATGATAGTCCTGAAAAAGACAGCGGTATCATTCAAACCTGGTTTTTTGCACACCCAAACAATCAAAGAGTTACAGGACCTATTGAGAGATTTAAAAACATGATTAAGACCGATTCATATTCAATGCTTTTAAATCATGAAAATTATGAAATTGTAGAAGTTTATAAATCAAAAGGTGTTTCGACATTTGAAGTGACCATTATGGACAAAGATAAAAAGTATTACAAATTCAAATGGCAAGTTGAAAAATATGAAATTGACGGATTTTTAAAAAATTGTTGGCTAACTACTGCTGTATCTCAACCAATGCCAATGGGCTCTTCTATTTAATGAAAAAACCAAGTTTTCCAGTACGGATTGCAATACTAATGGCAATACTTTGTATCCCACCAATTGGTGCTACCCAGATAGGATGGTATTATTTTGGACAATCTATGGGAGTAAATTTTGGTATGGCCGCTGGAGTGGTGAGTGTGATAACTGCCGCATATTTAATGTACCAAATGGGTTGGAGAGATGACGATGATGATGATTATGACTATTAGAATTATGTTTAGTTTATAAGAAAAATTTAGTAAAAATCGCATGATGAAAACAAAAGCAAAAGTTGTAGTAGTAGGTGGTGGAGTTGTTGGTGTTAGTGCTCTGTATCATTTAGCTAAAAAAGGCTGGTCTGATGTTGTTTTGATTGAAAGAAAAGAATTAACTTCAGGCTCTACTTGGCATGCAGCTGGATTACTTCCCTTATTTAATATGAGCTACTCAGTTGGCCAATTACATAAATATGCTGTTAACCTTTATAAAAGTTTAGAGGAAGAAACAGGTAAGAATGTTGGATTTAGTGTTGTGTCAAATATTAGATTAGCAAACAATAAAGATAGAATGGATGAATATCACCAGTACGCTGGTGTTGCACAAACTATTGGCGTAGATGTAAAATTTTTAACGCCAGATCAAGTAAAAGAAATTTGGCCTTTGTGTCATACTGATGATCTAATAGGTGCAATTCAACATCCTGAAGATGGATATATTCAACCAGCTGATTTAACACAAGCATTAGCTACGGGTGCAAGAAATAGAGGTGCTGAGATTTACAGAAATACAACAGTTCTTGCAATGAAACAAAATAAGGATGGATGGGTTGTTGAAACAGATAGAGGATCTATAGAATGTGAACACGTAATTTCATGTTCAGGAAATTTTGCTAGACAAACTGGTAAGATGGTTGGCTTAGATATTCCAGTAATACCAGTAGAACATCAATATATTGTAACAGAACCTCACCCAGAAATTCAAAAAAGAAAAAAAGAGGGTCTTCCTGAAATGGGAGTTTTAAGAGATAGCGACAGTAGATGGTACATGAGAGAAGAAGCTGGTGGTTTGATTTTAGGACCATATGAAGATGGTGCTCCTGCCTGTTACGTTAATGGTCCTTCAAAGGAATCTGAGTATGAACTTTTTCAAGAAGATCTAGATAGACTTGCTCCTCATATTGAAGGAGCCATTCATAGAGTTCCAGCATTTGGAGAAGTAGGTGTTAAAAAAGTTTATAACGGCGCTATTTGCTATACTCCAGACGGAAATCCGATAGTTGGTCCAGCATGGGGATTAAAAAACTTTTGGATTAATGAAGGTCATAGTTTTGGTATTACTGCAGCTGGTGGAGCTGGATGGCAACTAGCAGAATGGATTGTTGATGGAGAACCTACAATAGACATGCTTGGTGTAGAACCAAGAAGATATGGAGATTATTGCTCAAAATCATATCTCAAAGAAAAGAATGAAGAAGCTTACAGTCATGTATTTATAACTCACTTTCCAGACGAAGAAAGACCAGCCGCAAGACCTTTAAGAACAGCACCGTGTTATGACAGAATGAAAAATCTTGGTGCAGTTTTTGGTCAAAAGTTTGGATGGGAAAGACCAAACTTTTTTGCAACAGATGGCATGGAGCAAAAGGATGATTGGTCATTTAGAAGATCAAATTGGTTTAAGGCAGTTGAAAAAGAGTGCAAAAATGTAAAAGAAAATGTTGGTCTACTAGATATGACTGCATTTGCTAAATGCAGAATTAAAGGACCTGGAGCTGAAGAATTTTTAGATAAGTTGGTAGCTAATAAATTACCAAAAAAAGTGGGTAGAATTAATTTATGTCATGCTTTGAATACAAAAGGAGGCGTTCACTCAGAATTTACAATAATGAGAGAGTCGGAAAATAGTTTTTATCTTGTTTCTGCTGGAGCCTATCAAAGATTGGATCACGATTGGATATTTGGCTGGATGCCAAAAGATGGATCAGTTCAATTTGAAAACTTAACAAATAGCAAAGGTGTTCTTGTGGTATCAGGACCGAAAGCAAGAGAATTAATGCAAAGGGTATCAAATGATGATTTTTCAAATGAAAATTTTAAATGGTTAAGTGCAAAACAAGTTGATGTTGGCTTTGCACCCGTTAATGCAATGAGAGTTAATTTTGTCGGAGAGCTTGGATGGGAACTTCATCATCCTATTGAATATCAAAATCATATTTTTGATAAACTTATGGATGCAGGACAAGACTTAGGTTTAAAACCTTATGGTATTAGAGCTATGAACAGTTTAAGAGTTGAAAAATCTTATAAATTAGTTGGAACTGAATTATCAATTGAATATTCACCTTATGAAAGTGGACTAGATAGATTTATTCACCCAAACAAAGGAAGTTTTATTGGACTTGATGCTTTAAATAAATGGAGAGAAAAAGGCTTTGATAATAAGCTTGTTACTCTAGAGGTTCACGAAACTAATGATGCAGATGTATTAGGAAATAACCCAATTTATGAAAATGGAAGTGTTGTAGGACGTGCAACTGGTGGTGACTTTGGATTTAGACTAGGAAAATCTATCGCACTAGGAATGGTTAAACCCGAGTTAGCAAATGTTGGACAAAAACTAAGGATTGATATACTGGGTAAAATGCATGAGGCAACAATTTTAGAAGAAAGTCCTTACGATGCAGAAAATAAACTATTGAGAGCTTAATGAAAATTTTAGTCGCTGTAAAAAGAGTTATTGATTATAACGTTCAAATTAGAATTAAAGAGGACGGTAGTGGGGTTGTTACCGATAACGTTAAAATGTCAACAAACCCACCGGATGATAATGCTATTGAAGAAGCTGTAAAAATTAAAGAGTCAGGTAAAGCAACAGAAATAATAGCTGTTACTGTTGGTGAAGAGAAAGCACAAGAAACAGTCAGAAAAGCTTTAGCGGTAGGAGCGGATAGAGGAATTCATGTAAAGGTCGATGGCACCATTGAGCCTCTTGCTGTTTCTAAAATTTTAAAAAAAATTGTTGAAAAAGAAAATCCAGACTTAGTTTTTATGGGTAAACAAGCAATTGATGACGACTGTAATCAAACGGGCCAAATGTTAGCAGCACATTTAAATTGGCCACAAGCAACTTTTGCTTCAAAAATAGAAGTAAACGATAAATCATTACAAGTTACTAGAGAAGTGGACGAAGGTTTAGAAACTATTGAAGTCAATACACCAGCTATTGTTACATGTGATTTAAGATTAAATGAGCCAAGATATGCGTCACTGCCAAATATTATGAAGGCTAAGAAAAAACCTATTGAACAGATTAATGCGTCAGATCTAGGAGTTGATACAAACCCTAGAATAGAACATATTAAGATTGAAGAACCGCCAAAAAGAAAAGCGGGTATTAAAGTTACGAGTGTTGAAGAATTAGTACAAAAATTAAAAAATGAGGCAAAGGTAATTTAATGTCAGTTTTATTAATAGCAGAGCATAACAACCAAGAAGTAAAACCATTTACATTGAATGCAATTACAGCTGCATCACAAATAGATCAAGATCTTCATGTACTATTAATCGGAAGTAAGGCGGATGATGTTGCAAAATCTTTATCTGAAGTTCCTTTAGTAAAAAAAGTTCTGCATATAGATCATGAAATTTATGAAAATTATATTGCTGAAAATTATACGGCAGCAATTTTAAAACATGCTGATAAATATTCACATATTATTTGCTCAGCAAATACATTTGGAAAAAACCTTATGCCAAGAGTTGCAGCATTATTAGATATTTCGCAAGTAAGCGATATTATAAAAGTTATATCTCCTGATACCTTTTTAAGACCAATTTATGCTGGAAATGCATTTGCTACAGTTAAAAGTAATGATGAGAGAAAATGTGTTACTATTAGACCAACATCATTTGAAGCAGCAGAGACAACCGGTGGGTCTGCCGAAATAGAAAAAATCGATGCAGCAGATCAAAGTGAAAATACAAAATTTATAAATAGAGAAGAAATCAAATCAGATAGACCTGAATTAGGCACAGCCAGAATAGTAATTTCAGGTGGTAGGGGCTTACAAAGTGGTGAAAATTTTAAACTAATAACTGATGTAGCGGACAAATTAAACGCAGCAATTGGAGCTTCAAGAGCTGCAGTTGATGCTGGATATATCACAAACGAACATCAAGTAGGACAAACAGGAAAAGTTGTTGTGCCTGATTTATATATAGCAGTTGGAATTTCTGGAGCCATTCAACATTTAGCAGGAATGAAAGAAAGTAAAGTTATTGTTGCTATAAATAAAGATGGTGAAGCACCTATTTTTAGTGTCGCAGATTATGGCCTGGAAGCTGATTTATTCGAGGCACTTCCTCAATTCTTAGAGGAACTGAACAAATTAAACACTATACAAAAATAACAAATACTGTAAGAAATTAGTATGTCCAGAGAAGTGATGGAATACGATGTTGTAATCGTAGGTGGCGGACCATCGGGACTTTCAACTGCAATAAAATTAAAGCAGTTAAATCCAGATATTAATGTCTGCCTTTTAGAAAAAGCATCTGAAATAGGTGCACATATTTTATCCGGGAACGTGTTTGAAACACGAGCCCTAGATGAACTATTGCCAAATTGGAAAGATCTTAATCCACCAATTAAAACAAAAGTTAATAAAGAAAAGTTTTTATTTCTAGGTAAGACAAAAAAAATTAGTTGGCCAACTTGGTTATTGCCTAAAGTACAACAAAATCATAATAATTATATTATTAGTCTAGCTAATCTATGTAGGTGGTTAGCAGAACAAGCTGAAAGTCTTGGAGTTGAAATATTCCCTGGTTTTCCTGCAAGCGAAGTTTTATATAATGATAATGGTTCTGTTAAGGGTGTTGCAACTCAAGATATGGGTTTAGATAAAGAAGGAAATAAAAAAGATGGTTATGAACCAGGTATGGAACTTCATGCAAAAGTTACAGTTTTTGCTGAAGGATGTAGAGGACATTTAGGAAAAGAATTAATCAAAAAATTTGATTTAGATAAAGGAAAAGACCCACAACAGTATGGAATAGGATTTAAAGAAATATGGGAATTAAAAGAAGAAAATCACGACGAAGGTCTAGTGATGCACACAGCAGGCTGGCCATTAGATAATAGCACCTATGGGGGGAGCTTTGTTTATCATGCTGAAAATAAACAAATATTTTTAGGATATGTGATAGGTCTTGATTATAAAAATCCTCATCTCTCGCCATTTGATGAATTTCAAAAATTTAAAACTCATCCTGCGATAAGATCAATATTGGAGGGCGGTAAAAGAATATCATATGGAGCAAGAGCACTTATAGAGGGAGGTTTTCAAAGCCTACCTAGGATGTTTATGCCAGGTGCATTATTAGTTGGTTGTGATGCTGGTACATTAAATATGCCGAAAATTAAAGGATCACATACTGCAATGAAGAGTGGAATGATTGCAGCGGAAACTATTATTGATCATATAAAATCAAGCAAAGAATTATCTAATTTTGAGGAAAAATTTAAAAAAAGTTGGGTTTATAAAGAATTATATGAGGCTAGAAATGTTAAACCTAGCTTTAGTTGGGGTTTAATTCTTGGAATAATATTTACAGGGATTGATCAAATTTTATTTAAAGGAAGATTGCCATTTACACTTAAACACAAACATGCTGATCACGAAACTTTAAAACCAGCAAGTGAAATGCCAAAAAT
>CACJFS010000015.1 GCA_902592715.1 uncultured Pelagibacteraceae bacterium | reverse complement strand
ATAAAATCAAATTTGGTAAAAATATTCTTGTTGGAAGGAATGTTAAAATTGGTAAAAATTGTTCCATCGGTCATAACACTATAATTGAAAGCAATGTCATTTTGGGTGATAATTGCAATGTTGGCAATAATGTTATCATTAAAAATTGTTTAATTGGAAATAATACAAATATCCTTGATGGAGCTATTATAGGAAAAAAAGGCTTTGGTTTTCATCCATCAAAAAAAAATATAAGATACCCACACATTGGTGCTGTTGTAATTGGCAATAATGTAGAGATAGGGTGCAACAATACAATAGATAGGGGCTCACTTTCAAATACTGTAATAGGAGATGGAACATTTTTAGACAACCAAGTGCATATAGCTCATAACGTTAAAATTGGTAAAAATTGCATAATAACGGGCCAAGTTGGATTTGCTGGTAGTTCAACAATTGGAAACAATGTTATGATTGGAGGACAAGCTGGTATTTCTGGTCATTTATCCGTTGGTCATAATGTACAAATAGGTGGAGGCAGTGGAGTAATCAAAAATATTCCTTCAAATACAAAAGTTATGGGATATCCTGCCAAAAACATTAGGAATTTCTTGAAAGAAAATATATCAAATGACTAATTTAAATAAAAAACAAATACAAGATTTACTCCCTCACAGAGAGCCAATGCTGCTAATAGACGAATTGAAGAACATAAAAAAACTCTTTTCAGCAACTGCAGTTGTAAATGTAAAAAAAGATAGTTTTTTTGTTAACGGCCACTTTCCGGGAGAACCTGTTATGCCGGGTGTTTTAATTGTAGAGGCCTTCGGACAAGCGGCAGCAGCTTTAACAGCTAATGGACTAGACAAGGCTACTTATGATAATAAATTAGTATTTTTAATGACAATTGAAAAAGCAAGATTTCGAAATCCAGTTATTCCAGATTGTGTTTTAGAATTAAACATAGAGGCTATTAGATCACATGGAAGAGTATGGAAGTATAAAGGTACGGCCTTCGTTGGCGATAAGAAAATGGCTGATGCACAGTGGTCTGCAACAATTGTTGATAGAAAGTAATAATTAGTAGTAATAGTTGATAAGAAATAAATTTTAAATTTGTTATTTATTATTTGTGATACATAAAACAGCTATAGTTGACTCAAAAGCAAAAATTTCAGAAAATGTCGAAATAGGCCCATACTCTTTCATAGGTCCAGGTGTTGAAATAGCAGATAATTCAGTATTACACTCACATGTAAATATAGTTGGAAATACAAAAATTGGAGAGAATAACCATATATTTCCATTTTCCTCAATTGGGACTCCTCCTCAAGATTTAAAATACAAAGGTGAAAAAAATTCGTTAGTTATAGGTAACAATAATAAGTTTAGAGAGTATGTAAATATAAATCCTGGTACAGAGCAAGGCGGTGGAATTACAAGTATTGGGGATAATAATTTATTTATGGTCTATTGCCATATTGCGCACGATTGCAAAATATCTAATAATATCGTATTGGCTAACAACGTTCAAGTTGGTGGTCATGTTACTGTTGAAAACAATGCAATCATAGGGGGAAGCTGCGCTATACATCAATTTTCAAGAATTGGTGAATCAGCAATGATAGGCGGAATGACCGGTGTTTTAAGTGATGTAATTCCATTTGGTTTATCTTTGGGAAATAGAAATAATTTAATGGGAATAAACCTTATTGGATTGAGAAGATTAAAAGTTACAAATGAGAATATTAAAAAAATACAATTAGCGTATGAAAGTATTTTTAAAAATTCAAATTTTAGAGACAATATAGAAAATCTTAATCAGGATCTTAAAAATAATGAATTTATTAAAAAGATACTTGAATTTATAAATTCAGATAAAAAAAGACCAATTTCTCTCCCACCCAATATATAATGATAGGGCTTTTTTTAGGTGAAAAAGATCTACCGAGTGAAATATTAAAAAATATTGTAAAAAAAAAAATAAACTATTTTATTATAGATCTTACAAAAAATAATAGATTTAAAAAAAACAAAAATAGTTTTTTTGTTAATATAGGTAAATTTGGTCAGATTTTAAAAATTCTCAAATCAAAAAAATGCAATAAAGTAATCTTTGCAGGTAACATAATAAAACCCAAAATTTCAAAGTTAAAGTTAGATCTCAAAGGATTACTTTATATACCAAGAGTAGTTAAAGCTGCAAAATTAGGAGATGCCGCAATACTGAAAGTATTAATTAAAATTTTATTAGAAAATAATATTAAAGTAATTAAACTAAACTCTTTCAATCCCGAATTAACTTTAAAGAAAGGCATTTATACAAAAATTAAACCTTCCAAGGTAGACAACAGAGAGATATTAAAGGGTATTCAAACATTAAAAAAGATTAATTCATACAATCATACTCAAGGTGTTATTATAAGAGATAATAAAGTAATCGCACAAGAAACAAAAAGGGGCACAAAAGAAATGATTAGATCTTTATCTAAATCCAAGAATAAGGATGGAATTCTAATAAAACTTCCAAAATTAAAACAAGATTTAAGAGTTGATCTTCCTACAATTGGTATCGATACATTTAAAGATTGTAACAAATTTGGCATAAAGGGAATTGTAGTTAAATCAAATCAGAATATTATTTTAGATAAGGAAGAAGCAATCAAATATGCTAATAATAATAAACTATTTCTTGCAGTAATATGAAAAAAATTTTTATTCTTACAGGCGAGCCATCTGGTGATAAGCTAGCATCTGAAGTAATTTCAGAGGTAAAAAAAAAAAGATCAGACCTAGAATTTTTAAGTGTTGGAGGTACAAATTTAGAAAACTTAGGAATTAAAACCATATATGATCAAGCAGAGATAACTTATATTGCTTTTACAGATGTAATTTTAAACTTCTTTAAAATAAAAAGTAAAATAAAGGAAACGGTAAATGAAATTCTAAAGTTTAACCCTGACATCCTTTTCAGTGTCGATAGTCCAGATTTCACATTAAGAGTGTCTAAACAGGTAAAAGCAGATAATCCTAAAATAAAAACAATTCATTTTATTGCACCCAAAGTTTGGGCTTGGAGAGAGAGTAGGGTAAAAAAAATGGCAAAATTTTTGGATCATATTTTATTGTTATTTAAATTTGAAAAAAAATATTTTGATAAAGAAAAATTAACTAACACTTATGTCGGCCATCCTCTATTAGATAAAAATATCAATGAAAATATAAAAATTGACCAATTTTTAGATAAAAAGAATATTATATCAATTTTCCCTGGCAGCAGAGATTCAGAGATTAAGTATCATGTACCAATTCTATTAAACTTTATTAAAAAAATGATAAATAAAGATAGTAGTTATAACTTCATATTTCATTCAACCAACAACACCAAAAAACTTCTGTCGAGTTTATTACTAAAAGAAAAAATAAAAAATGTAGAAATTATTAATGATGATAAAATTAAAAATATGGTCTTAAAAAAATCGATTTTTGCAGTAGTAAAATCTGGAACAGTTTCTTTGGAAGTTTGTAAAATGAACGTTCCTTCAATAATTATCTATAAGATGAATTTTATAAATTTTTTTATAGCTAAACTTTTATTAAACATAAAATATGTAAATATGATCAATATTATCAATAATAAAGAAGTTATTCCAGAGCTGATACAATCAGAGTGTAACGCTGATGAAATATTTAAAAGTGTTTATTATTTTCTGAAAAAACCAAATTTGATTGCTGATCAAAAAAAAAAAATTAAAAATACACTAAAATGTTTAACTTCACCTAGCTCCTCATCCGATGAGGCCTCAAAAATAATTTTATCCTATATTTCCTAGTCTTTTTATTACCTCGTTTTTTCCAAGAGACAATATTATATCATATATACCCGGACCAAATTTAGATCCAGTTAACATTATTCGTAATGGCTGCCCAACACCTTTGAAATTTGTATTATTTAATTTTATTAATCCATTTACGATTTGTTCTAAATTTTCTCTATCAAAAACTTCTAATTCTGAAATCTTTACTTTAAATAAACGTATTATTTTTTTTGCTTCATCGTTTATCAGTTCTTTATCATTGTCATTAAAAATAACTTTATCATTTAATATGTATTTAGAATTGTTAAATATATCCTCAAGTGTTTTTGCTTTATTTTTTAAAAATGTTAAAGAGCTCTTAATTGTATTTTCTTTTTCTTCTTCAATTTTATCTTTATATATATCGCAATATTCTTTAAGCTTTTTGAACAATATATTTTCTTCACTATTTTTAATGTAATATTCATTCATAGAAAGAATTCTACTCATATCAAGTTTTGAAGGTGATTTACCTATTCCTTCTAAATTGAAAAGTTTTATACTTTCATCTAAATTAAAAATTTCTTTATCTTTATAAGACCATCCTAACCTTAGTAGGTAATTTCTAAGTGACTCTGGTAGAATCCCAATTTTTGAGTAATCTTCTAATGTTGAGGCATTGTCTCTTTTTGATAGTTTCTTACCATCTATTGTATGAATAAGAGGTATATGAGCAAATTGTGGAATATCCCATCCTAGTGCTTCATATATCTGTATTTGTTTAAAAGTATTTATTTTATGGTCATCCCCTCTTATAATATGTGTCATTTCCATATTATGATCATCTACTGACGCAGATAAATTATATGTTGGCGTTTCGTCATTTCTTAAAATAACAAAATCCTCAATAGTATTATTTTCAATCTCTACGTTTCCTTGAACTAAGTCTTTCAGTAGAGTAGTGCCTTCTATTTTACTTTTAAATCTTATAACTGGTTTTATGTCCTTTGGGGCTTGTTCTTCAGAAATATCTCGCCATTTTCGATTATAAACATAAGGAATTTTTTTTTGTTTAGCTCTTTTCTTTTGTTCTTCTATTTCCTCTGCACTGCAATAGCACTTATAAGCATTTCCATTTTCTAATAATCTTTTAGCAATAGTTACGTGTTGACCAATCATTTTTGATTGAATATACTCTTCACCATCTTGTTCTATTCCCATCCATTTAAGAGAGTTAATTATTTGAATTTTATGCTCTTCCTTAGATCTTTCTTTATCAGTATCTTCTATCCTTAAATAAAATTTACCCGATTTATTTTTTGAATATAACCAATTAAATAGAGCTGTTCTTACTCCACCAATATGAAGAGGACCGGTTGGAGAAGGAGCAAATCTAGTTGCTACTTTTTTCATGGGATTTATTTAGACTATTTTACTGAAAGTTTCTATATAAAGATACAAGAATTCCTTGAACTTTCACTCTATCTGGGCCAAAAATTTTTGTTTCGTAATTTCTATTTGCACTTTCTAATGCAACAGTCTTACCTTTTCTTCTAATTCTTTTCAACATAGCCTCATGATCATCAATTAAGGCTACTACGATTTTTCCATTATCTGCAGTATCTGCTTTTTTAACAATAACAGTATCACCATCATTAATTCCAGCTTCAATCATAGAATCTCCTTGAACCTTTAAACCAAAAAATTCTCCATCTTTTTCAATGTTTGCTGGCAGCGGGATTCTTGAAACTTCATTCTGTATAGCTTCAACTGGAGTTCCTGCAGCTATTTTTCCTAGCACAGGGATTTCTGTATCGTTAGAATTATTTAAATTTTCCTCATCTAATCCTCCCTTAATAACGCTTGGAGAAAAACTATTATAAATATCATTTGCAGATGCTGTTTCAGGTAACTTAATTACCTCTAATGCTCTAGCCTTATGGGCTAATCTTTTAATAAAGCCTCTTTCCTCTAATGCACTAATAAGTCTATGAATCCCGGATTTTGATTTTAAACTTAATGATTCTTTCATTTCCTCATATGAAGGTGACACACCTGTGGATCTCAACTTTTTGTTGATGAAGAGAAGCAGGTTTTTTTGTTTTTTAGTAAGCATAGAACAAATTAAGTACATCGATGTTCTATAAAAGTTCCTTAACTTATACAACAGCTAAAAAGCAAGCAAAACTGAGTAAAATTTCTATAAAAGAGAAAAAATATTATTATTTTCCAAATCTTTCAAAAGTGATTCACCAATTAAAAAACTGCTGATTGAGGTCCTGTTTTTTATATCAAGCAATTCATCTTTTGTTTTTAAACCACTCTCAGAAATTAGAGGGGAAGAGTGATTTGAAACGACATTATATATATCATAAGTTGTATTTATCTCAGTTTTAAGAGTTTTTAGGTTTCGGTTATTTATTCCAATTAAAGCATCAGGATATTTTACTGATTTTACTGCCTCCTCAACAGTATGAACTTCAACAATTACACTCATATTATGCTTTAAAGCTTCCTCGTAAATTTCATCAGCAATTTTTTCAGAAATACCGGCTAATATAATCAGAACTGCATCAGCGCCATAACTTTTTGCTAAAGGCACTTGAAATTTATCAACAAAAAAGTCTTTACAAAGAATAGGTAATTCAATTTTTTTTTTAATTTCAGAAATATGAGATAAATTTCCTAAAAAAAAGTCTTCCTCAGTTAATACAGACAAACAAGTAACATTCTTAGAATTATATATATTTGCAATTTTTACTGGGTCATAATCATCTATCAAAATACCTGCAGATGGACTAGCTTTTTTTATTTCAGCAATTACGGATATCTTATTCTCTGAGTTATTGGTTTGTATTTTTTTCTTGAAATCAAAAAAAACATCTTTTTTATAAATTGTTTGCAACAAACTATTAATATTGATTTCACGTTTTAATTTTTCAATTTTAATCTTTTTTTGATCAATTATTTTTTTTAGAATATTTTCAGACATTCTGTATATTTTTTACATATTTGAACGCAGCTCCAGATTTAATAAATCCTCTGGTATAATTATAAGCAATTTTAAAATCATCATATTTTTCAGAAACTATTAATCCTGCCGCAGCATTTAGACAGACTGCTTTTGAAAAATCATTATCTTCCCCTTGAAAAATATTTAAAATTTTATCAGAATTAAATTTAGCATTATCTCCTACTAAATTTTCAAATTTATCAGCATTAATATTTAACTCATTTGGATCAATTATAAACTCAGATATTTTATTATTTTTCAATTGCACAACATTGGTTTTAGCGTAAGGTGATATTTCATCTAGACCATCCTCACTATTTACAATCCATGCAAATTTCAAATTTAGATTTTTTAGTGCATTTGCAAAAACTTTTAGAAGCTTATTATCAAAAACACCAATTACCTGCCTTTCAACAAGCGCTGGGCTACTTAATGGGCCTATCATATTAAAAATAGTCCTTTTTCCTATTTTTTTTCTTGTTGGACCAACATATTTCATTGCTGAATGGTAATTTGGAGCAAACATGAAGCCAAAATTGTTATTTTTAATTTGCTCTTCGATTTGATTTGGTTCTAAGTTGATATTTATATTTAAGGCTTCAAGAACGTCAGCTGACCCACATTTTGATGAAACTGCTTTATTTCCATGCTTTGCTACTTTAACACCCATACTTGCTAATAACAGCGCTGATGCTGTTGAAATATTTAGAGTATCTTTTCCATCTCCACCAGTACCACAAGTATCAATGCAGTTTTCAACTTTTACTCTTTTTGACTTATCTCTTAATATATATACACCACCAGCTATTTCATTTGAAACTTCACCTTTATCTGATAATAAAGTTAAAAAATCATAAATTTGTTCATCACTAGCTTCACCATTCATTAAAATCTTAAATGCATTTTTACTCTCATCAAAATCTAAATTTATTTTATTTCTTAGCTTTTCTAAAAATTGATCCATTTTTACTCTTTTACAAAGTTCTCTAAAATTTTTAAACCATATTTTGTTTTGATACTTTCAGGATGAAATTGAACCCCATGGATTTTGTATTCCTTATGCATAACACCCATTATTGTCCCATCTGATGTACTAGATGTAATTTTTAAATCTTTAGATAAGGATTTTTTATCAATTACTAAACTATGATATCTGGTAGCTGAGAACTTTTTTGGTAAATTTTTTAAAATTCCAATTTTCTTATTTATAATATTACTTGTTTTTCCATGCACAAGTTCTTTAGCTTGAATTATCTTAGAACCAAATATTTGACCAATGATTTGATGACCTAAGCAAACACCAAGTATTGGCATTTTTTTATACAAATTCTTTACTATCTTTAAACAATTTCCAGATTGATTAGGATTTCCAGGACCTGGAGATATTACAATTTTATTATATCCTTTTCTTAAAATGTAACGATGATCTACCTTATCGTTTCTTAAAACATCAACTTTGGCAAAGGATGAAAGATAGTGATATAAATTGAATGTAAAGCTATCATAATTATCAATTAAAATTATTTTCATATTCTTTACTCCAAAGCCTTAATTAAAGCTTTTGCTTTATTAACTGTTTCATTAAATTCATTAATAGGTTTACTATCAGCAACAATTCCTGCACCTGATTGTACGTAAAATTTTTTATTTTTTGAAATTGCTGTTCTAAGCGCAATGCAAGTATCAAAATCACCATTTGCAGAAAAATAACCAATACCACCAGCATAAACTTTTCTTCTAGTCGTTTCTAATTCATCTATAATCTCCATAGCTCTTATTTTAGGTGCGCCTGATACCGTTCCAGCAGGAAAACCAGCTAATAACGTATCAAATTTACCAAATTTTTTATTAAATACACCTTCAACATTTGAGACTATGTGCATTACATGTGAATATCGCTCTATCTTAAAACTTTCTGTAACTTTAACTGAGTTAATTTTAGAAACTTTTCCAGTATCATTTCTTCCAAGGTCAAGAAGCATTAAGTGTTCAGAAAGCTCTTTTTTATCTTTTAAAAGATCTTTTTCATAAAATTTATCTTCTTTTTTATTTTTACCTCTAGGTCTTGTGCCAGCAATAGGTCTAATAGTTATTTTATTATCTCTGAGTCTCACAAGTATCTCAGGACTTGCACCTATAATTTGAAAATCCTCAAAGTTAAAAAAATACATGAAAGGGGAAGGGTTAGTAATTCTCAATTTTTTATAAATATCTAATGGTTCTTTATTAAGATCAGTTTCGAACCTTTGACTTAGAACAACTTGAAAAATATCTCCTATTTTAATGTAATTTTTAGCTTTAGAAACATTACTAAGGAATTTGTTTTTTGAAATATTTGATTTAACTTTCGGTTTTGAAATCTTAGTTTTTGACCGATTTATCTTGTAACTATAATTTGCCAAAAATATCATTTCTTCTATTTCTTTTTGAATTTGGTCATACTTAACTTGATAATTTTTTATTTTTTCATCAAAAAAACAATTAACTATAAAAAATAATTTTTTTTTAACATTATCAAAAACAACTAGGTTTTTTGGTCTCAAAATTCTTGCATCAGGAATTTTAAGATCATCTTTTGTCGTATTAGGAATTTTCTCAATATATCTTATTGCATCATAAGAGAAATACCCTGATATAATTGAGCTAATTGGTGGTAATTCACTTGGTATTTTAAAATTAAAATTTTCGATTATTTTCTCAATATTGTCTTTTGGAGCTCCTCTTAATTTTTTTCTTTTATTTTCATACTTCAAAACACAGTTATTATTATTAAATTCCCAAATTTTATCAGGATTTTTACCAAAAATTGTATATCTGCCTTTTATGAAACCTTTTTCAACAGACTCGAATACGAAGCTATTTCTTACATTTAAAAAGTTGTTAATTAAATTTTCTATTTCTTTTAAGCCATTTGATTTTATTGCATGGTAAAGAACTTGATTTTTATTTTTTTTGTGATTTTTCTTAAATAACTTTAGATCAATATTCAACATTATCTAAAATAATTTTTAACTCTGTCAATTGTTTGATTGAAAATTTTTACCTTATATTTTGAATTTAAAGATAGATCATAAGATGTATAAACATCATTAATAATATCGTTATTTGCTTTAATAGAATATTCTTCAACATAATCAGTATTTTTTTCCATATCTGAATAATAAATATTCTTAATTTTTGTAAGAAAAACTTTATTTGTTTCCCCAGTTACTAATGAGAAACTTTTTTTTGGTAATGTGTATAAAAGTTTTAAAGAGTCTGGGTCAAAAATTTCGTAATCATTACTGTTTTTAATAGTTATAGTCTTAATATTATTTGTATCCTTTGATAGTTTCAAAAACTCATCATCATTAAATATTTTTTCATCAATTTTTTCAAAAAGACCTTTATTAAATTCAAATTTCTTTTTTAAAATAACATTTTTTTTAACGTTTTCTAAAAATTTTGGATCTGCTTTATTTGGAATTTTTTTGTTAATATTTGATATTTCAAAAATTAGATAATAATCATTTTTATCAACTAGTTGTATCTTATCCTGGTTTCTTTTTGAGTAAATTTCTTCAAGTATTTCATCTGAATCATCATTTAATATAAAATTATTAATTTCATTAAGTTTTAAATTATAAACTTCATTAATTTCTCTAATATTTGATCCGTTTAAAATATTATTTTCTATCTCATCAATTTTCTTAAAAAATTCATCATTAAACTCATCTATTTCTATTAGATTTTTAGGAGTAATTTTTGCATAAGTGGCATCAATAAAATCAATTTTCAAAATTTCTTGATTATTTTTAATGAAATCTTCAACTTCTAAATTTGTTGCAGTTTTGTCATGAACTAAATCTAAATCTAAAAATTCGATCTCGATTTTTTTATTTTCATTGATATATATTTTATTTTTTAAAAAATAAGGCGACTTAATTCCTCCACTAATATAATTAAATAAATTTTCTTTTAGCTCTTGTTTCTTTAATGAATTTTCAAATGTCGAAGCACTTAAGTTATTTTCTAATAAAAATTTTTCATACTTAACTCTTGAAAACTTCTTATTATCATCAAGTAGCGTTGAATTAGATCTTATTTTATTTGCCAATGCCTCTTCTGACATTGATACATTTATTTCTTTAATTTCCATCTCAATTAATTTCTCAGATACCAATTCTGATAAAATATTTTCAATAATATTTTTATCTATGTTTGCTTTTATAATGTCATTTGTGAGTCTCGACTCGTTTATAAAATTTATAAAATCTTTTGATGAGATTGCTTCATTATTAATCTTAGCAACGTTGTTAGTATTTCCTCCACTAAAAACACTGCCCATGCCCCAAAATACAAATGGAATTATAATAATTCCAACAAGTACCCCAGCTAATTTTGAATTTGAGAAACCTCTTAATTTACTTATCATATTCTATAGTCTTTATTTATTGATCTAAAAAAAAATAAACATATAAATTATATTAATCTTTATGACAAATAATAATATGTATTTCATTGCTAATTGGAAGATGTTTGGGTCAGTTAAGTCAGTTAATTCATTAAATAAAGTAATAAGTTATTCAAAAACAAAGAAACTTAAAGCCAATATTATTTATTGTCCACCTTATACATTAATCAAATCTTTTGTAGATAAAACAAGAAAATCAAATATCAAAATTGGTGCTCAAGATTGTCATACACAAGTCAACTATGGACCTTTCACTGGAGCTATAAGCTCAAAGATGATTAAAGATTTAGGGGGTGAGTTTGTTATAATTGGACATTCAGAAACAAGAGCAGAAAATGATAATAAAAAAATTAATTTAAAGATTAAGTCTGCACTTAATGAAAAATTAAATGTTATTTTATGCATAGGCGAAAAATTGATTGATAAAAGAAAAAATAAAACAAAATATGTTTTAAAAAAACAATTACTTGAAGGTTTAAAGAATTTAAAGAATTTAAATAAAGTTATAATTGCATATGAACCTGTTTGGTCAATTGGCACAGGCATTATTCCTAGTGAAAATGATTTAAAAAAAAATATTAGATTTATAAGAAACACCTTAAAGATTTCAAAAAAATTTACAAAATCTAAGATTTTATATGGAGGCTCTGTAAACCCAAAAAATATAAAAAATTTAATGAGAATCGATAATATTGATGGTTTTTTGGTTGGTGGAGCATCAACTAATGAAAAAATATTTATTGATATAATGAAAAAATCAATTATTTAGGCGTCGTGGAAAACATACTATTAATTATAAATATAATATTAGCAGCAATTCTAGTATTGCTGGTTTTGTTTCAAAAATCTGAAGGTGGAGCCTTGGGTATTGGAGTTTCACAAGATAACTTTATGTTTTCAAGGTCGGCTGGGAATTTTATGACTAAAGCAACGGCAATAGTTGCAACATTATTCATAATTTGTAGTCTAGGATTGACTATTATTTCACGAGGAGATCTTCCTTCAAATACGTCTGTAATTGATAAAATTGAAGAAAATGCAGACGATGCTCCTAAATTACCAGAAAATAATAATTAATACTTTTATTTTTATAATTCATTAGCTATAACATAATTCCATGGCGCGATATATATTTGTCACTGGCGGCGTGGTTTCATCACTAGGTAAAGGTTTGTCATCAGCATCGCTCGGATATTTGCTTAGATCACAAGGATATAAGGTGAGAATAAGAAAAATGGATCCATATTTAAATGTAGATCCAGGAACAATGAGTCCTTTTCAACATGGTGAAGTTTTTGTAACTGATGATGGGGCTGAGACTGATTTAGATTTAGGACACTACGAAAGATTTACAAATATTTCAGCTAAACAATCTGACAACATTACTACAGGTAGAATTTATAGTGATATCATAAAAAAAGAGAGAAGAGGAGGTTATCTCGGAAAAACAGTTCAAGTAATTCCACATGTTACAGATAGAATTAAAGAATTTATAAAAAAGGATATAACAAATGAAGATTTTGTAATTTGTGAAATTGGAGGAACGGTTGGTGATATTGAGAGCTTACCATTTTTAGAAGCTATAAGACAGTTTTCAAATGATAATGGCAGATCAAAATCATTATTTATTCATTTAACATTTGTTCCATTTTTAAAATCTTCAGATGAAATTAAAACAAAGCCAACACAACATTCTGTTAAAGAATTAAGAAGTATAGGAATTCAACCTGATATAGTGATCTGTAGATCTCAACAGTCTATTCCTTTAGATCAAAGAAGAAAAATATCCTTATTTTGTAATGTGGACATTGCTAATGTTATAGAAACAGTTGATGTAAAAACTATTTATGAAGCTCCAATAAGTTTCTTTAATCAAAAATTAGATAAGCAAGTTTTAAAATTCTTTAAAATTAAATCTAGAAAAAGACCAAACTTGCTGCCTTGGAAAAAAATTACAAATATAGTTTTAAAAACAAAAAGAACAGTAAATATTGCTATCATAGGCAAATATGTAAACTTAAAAGATGCTTATAAATCACTTGATGAGGCTCTTACGCATGGGGGAATTTCAAATAAAGTTAAAGTTAACTTAGTAAGAATTGAGTCAGATAAACTTAGATCAAAAGAAATTAAATCAAAATTAAAGAATGTATCGGGAATATTGATACCAGGAGGGTTTGGTAAAAGAGGAACAGAGGGAAAAATTGAAGCAATTAGATATGCCAGAGAGAGAAAAATACCTTTTCTGGGTATTTGTTTTGGAATGCAAATGGCAATGATTGAGTTTGCAAGAAATATTTTAAAAATTAAAAAAGCTGGCTCTAGTGAATTAGATAAAAATTGTTTTCCCGTAATAGGATTAATTGATGAATGGAACAAAGATGGAAAAATTATAAAAGGAACCGACAAAAACCTTGGAGGAACAATGAGGTTAGGTCTATATGAGGCAAAACTAAGAAATAATTCTGCCATAAAAAATATCTATAAATCTAATATGATTAAGGAGAGACACAGACATAGATATGAAGTCAATATAAATTTAATGCAAAAATTTGAAAAAAAAGGCTTGATGTTTTCAGGAATTTCTCCTGACAATCAATTACCTGAAATTATTGAACTTAAAAATCATCCATGGTTTATTGGAGTCCAATTTCATCCAGAATTTAAATCTAGACCTTTAAATCCTCATCCTTTATTCTCATCATTTATTAAAGCTGCAAAATCTTTTAATGGAAAATAAAATAGTTAATTGTAACGGTATAGAAATTTCAAACAAAAATAAAATTTGTTTAATAGCTGGACCTTGTCAACTTGAAACCGAGCAACATGCTTTGGACATGGCAGGCAAAATTAAAGAAATTGTGACAAAGTATAATATTGGTTTTATTTATAAAACCTCATTTGATAAGGCTAATAGAACAAGCTTGAAAGGCAAAAGAGGAGCTGGTTTAGAAAACTCCTTGCCTGTATTTGATAAAATCAAAAAAGATATTAAAGTACCTGTTCTTACCGATATACATAATGAAGAACAATGTTCCCTAGTTTCTAATCACGTAGATGTTCTTCAAATACCAGCATTCCTTTGTAGGCAAACAGATTTATTGATTGCTGCTGCTAAAACCAATAAAATTATTAATGTTAAAAAGGGTCAATTTCTAGCACCGTGGGATATGGTGAATGTAACCAAAAAAATTTCTGATAGTGGTAACGAAAATATTTTAGTGACCGAAAGAGGAGCTAGCTTTGGTTATAATACGTTGATCTCAGATATGAGATCTATTCCCATCATGGCAAAAAATGGTTATCCTGTAGTATTTGATGGAACTCATTCAGTGCAACAACCTGGTGGTCTAGGTGAAAAAAGTGGTGGTCAAAGAGAATTTGTTAAGTATTTGTCGAGAGCAGCAGTAGCAGTAGGCGTTGCAGCTATTTTTTTGGAAACACATCAGGACCCTGATAATGCTCCATCAGATGGTCCAAATATGGTCCCTTTAGACAAATTAGACGAGCTAATTAATCAAATTGTAGAAATTGATAATTTAGTTAAAAAGTAATTAATGAGTAAAATCAAAAAAGTTGTAGCCAGACAGGTTTATGACAGCAGAGGAAATCCTACCATTGAGGCTGAAGTATTTTCAAATAATTTAAGTGCGTCAGCGATTTGTCCTTCAGGTGCTTCAACAGGAACTTTTGAGGCTTATGAAAAAAGAGATAAAAGTAATAAAAAATACCTAGGAAAAAGCGTTTTAATACCAGTTGCAACTGTTAATAAATTAATTTCAAAAAAATTAAAAAATCAAAACATTCATGACCAAGAGAGAATAGATAGTATTCTTATAAAATTAGATGGCACAAAACAAAAAACAAAGTTAGGTGCGAATACAATATTAGCCGTATCCATGGCTGTAAAAAAATTATCAGCAAAAGTTAAAAAAATACCTTTATTTAAAAATTTTATTGTTAAAAAAAATTTTAAACTCCCCTTTCCTTTAATGAATATTATTAATGGAGGTGCACATGCTGATAATGGCCTTAGAATACAAGAGTTTATGATTAGACCTGATAAAGCAAAATCATTTAATGATGCTGTAAGAATGTGTTTTTTAGTAATAAACAATTTGAAAGTATTATTAAAAAAAGCAGGTCACTCTATTAATGTAGGTGATGAAGGTGGCTTTGCGCCAATGATTAGCAATAATGAGAGTGCTTTAAAACTTATAGTTCAAGCAATCAAAAAATCAGGATTTAAAAATGGTAAAGATATATCTATTTGTTTAGATGTTGCAGCAAATGAATTAATTAAAAAAGGTAAATATTCAATTCATTCTAAAAATTACATAAGTGTTGATCAATCAATTAAAAAATATTTACAACTTATTAAAAAATATCAAATTAAATCAATTGAGGACCCATTTGGTGAAGATGATTGGAAGGCATGGTCAAAATTTGTAAATGAGACAAAAAACAAAACACAAATAATTGGGGATGATCTTTTTGTAACTAATCTTGAAAGATTAAAAATAGGCTTTCTAAACTTATCTGCAAATAGTATTTTAATAAAATTGAACCAAATAGGAACTGTAACCGAAACGTTAGAAGTAATAAAATTTGCTCAACTTATTGGTTTTAAAACTATCATCTCCCATAGATCTGGTGATACTGAAGACACATTTATTGCTGATTTAGCAGTAGGCACCAATTCAAATCAAATCAAAACTGGATCTTTAGCAAGATCAGAGAGAATAGCAAAATATAACCAACTAATTCGAATTGAAGAAGATCTTGGTAGATCGGCTAAAATGAATAAAATTGATTAATGTTACAAAAATTAAAAAAAAACTATTTTATTCATATCATCACATTCCTGTTCATCTATTTTTTCTTTAATTTATTAGATGGTGATAGAGGTCTCATTTCTTACATGGAAAAGAAAGATATATATAAGCAATTAAAAAATGATCAAATTACTCTAAATAGCAAAATAGAAGAGTTAGAGCACAAAAATTCACTCCTAACAGAAAATATAGATCTAGATTTCATAGAAATATTAATAAGAGAGAAGTTTTTGTTTGGAAAAGAAGGTGAGACTACCTATATAATCAAAGACAATGGAAATCAAAAATAGACCAAGACACCCTGAAAAAGTTAATAAACCGATTAATCCTATCAAAAAGAAACCTGAGTGGATTAGATCCAAGTTACTAAATAGTAAAGAATTTTTTTTAACTAAAACAGTTGTTAATAAAGATAATCTTGTAACAGTTTGCCAAGAAGCAAACTGCCCTAATATTACGGAATGTTGGAGCAAAAGGCACGCAACACTAATGATAATGGGTGACACATGTACAAGAGCCTGTGCATTTTGTGATGTTAAAACAGGAAAACCAGAAAAATTAGATCAATTTGAGCCAATTAAAATAGCGAATGCAGTTAAAAAATTAAGTTTAAGACATGTTGTTATTACATCTGTTGATAGAGACGACCTTTCTGATGGTGGATCAAACCATTTTCATGATGTTATTGTTGCAACAAGAAAAAAAAATCCAAATACAACAATTGAAGTTTTAACACCTGATTTTTTAAGAAAAGGAGAAGCTTACAAAAGAGTATTGGAAGCAAGCCCAGATGTTTTTAATCACAATATTGAAACTGTTCCAAGTCTTTATGTAAAAGTTAGACCAGGGGCAAGATATTTTGGATCATTAGAACTTTTAAAAAATTCAAAAAAATTCAACAAAAATGTTTTTACAAAATCAGGAATTATGGTTGGATTTGGAGAGACGAAAGATGAGATAATTCAAGTTATGGATGATCTAAGATCTGCAGAAGTTGATTTCTTAACTATAGGTCAATATCTTCAACCTTCGGCCAAGCACTTTCCATTAAATAGATATTATCATCCAGATGAATTTAAAGAATTGGGCAAAATAGCAAAATCTAAAGGATTTTTATTAGTATCTTCATCACCTTTAACAAGATCTTCTTATCATGCCGATGAAGATTTTAATAAACTTAAAAATAATAGAAGAAATATTCATTAATGCCAAAAGCATCAGTTAAGAGATTAATTGATAACAAAAAAGACAAACTCATAGAGTTCGTTTTAGATATTGAAAAATACCCTGAATTTGTTCCATTCTGCCAGGGTTCAAAAGTTTATGAAAAAAAACAACAGGGAGATTTAACACTTATTGTTGCCGATTTAACAATAGGAAAAGGACCTTTTGTGGATACCTATAAAAGCGATGTTAAATTCAATAAAAAAGATGACACAATTTTTGTAACAAATATTGACGGTCCTTTAAATTATTTAGAAAATAATTGGAAATTTCAAGAGCAAGGAGATTTAACAGAAGTGACTTTTGATGTTGATTTTGAAATTAAAAATAAATTTTTGAATATTTTAATGACCAAGTCATTTCAATTTGGTCTTGAAAAAATAGCTGATGCATTTCAGAAAAGAGCTGAAAGTTTATAATATATTTAAAATCATTTTAAGAGCTTGTTTGACAGTAGCTTTTTGAATTGAAATTCTTTTCTTACTTTTAAATAAGTTTTTCTTTACTATTATTTTACTTCCTTTTTTAAGACCTATGTAAACTAGGCCAACTGGTTTTTCTTTTGTTCCCCCATTTGGTCCTGCTACACCTGTGATTGAGATTGGTATATTTGATTTACTAATTTTACTTAAATTTTTAACCATCGATAGACAGGTTTCATAGCTTACTGCTCCATACTTTGTAATAGTTTTTTTTGGAACTTTAAGCAATTTTACTTTTGCATTATTGGAATAAGTCACTAGCCCCATATTAAATACTTTAGATGATCCGCTAATAGATGTAATTGAACTTGCTAAAAGTCCCCCGGTGCAGGACTCAGCAAAGGATACTGTTAGTTTTTTTTTAGTCAGTAACTTTACAATTTTTGAGGGTAAATTACTCATGAGGTAACAATCATATAAAAGACAAGAATTGCTACTACATACAAACCAGCACAAACATCATCCATTATAACACCAAAGCTATTCTTAAAGTTTTTATCGTAATAATTTACAGGGTAGGGTTTTGCGATATCAAAAATTCGAAAAAGAATAAACATTATAAAATAAAAGGTTAGCACTCTTCCTGGAGCTGTCGGTTCGCTATGGGCGATTTCATAAAGGCAAATTGGTATTGATTGGCCAATAAATTCGTCTATCACAACCTCTTTCGGGTCTTTATTAGTTAAATCTTTGATAAATAAATTTACTGCAAATAATGAAATTATAAAAATAGCTATTAAAAAAAACAAAAATGTATCTACAGGCACTAATAATACATGAAATAATATATATAAAAAAATAACTGTAGCTAAAGAAGCATAGCTGCCTGGTATTCTTGGTAATTTTCCAATTCCAAACATTGTGACAAATAAGGAATTTATTATTTTAATCATAGTGATTTAATGAAACAATAGCCTCACAAGCTATTGCTAGCTCCTTTCCAATTAAGCCTAATTTTTCAACTGTTTTGCCTTTTAAGTTAATTTGATTTTTATTTATATTTAGCAAATTAGACAATGAAGAAACGATTTTTTCTCTATATTTGGATACTTTGGGTTTTTCACATATTAAATTTATATCTACATTATTTATGAAATAATTATCTTTTTCTATAGTTTTTAAAATAGGTAAGAGCATATTAGGTGATCTAATATTTTTAAATTTTCTTTTATTGCTAGGATAAAGTGTCCCAATATCTTTTTTTCTCATAGCGCCAAGTAATCCATCGATTATTGCATGCAATATAACATCACCATCCGAATGACCTTTAAGACCGGAATGAAAAGGAATTATTGTACCTCCAAGATATAATTTTTTATCTTTGATTAATCTGTGTATATCAAAACCAATGCCATAAAAGCTTTTAATGTTTTTCTTTTTTAAATCAGACTTTGTAGTTATTTTGAAATTACCTTCTTCACCTTTAATAAATTTTACTTTTTTATTATTATTTAAAAATAAAGATGCTTCATCAGTAACTATATTTTTATTTACTTTTGATAGTCTATGTAAAGATTTAAAATCAAAGCTTTGAGGTGTTTGAGTAAATAATAAATTATCCCTATTTAAATTTTCTATCTTATTCACCTTTCTATATTTTGTTGAGTTTTCTGTTTTAACAAAAGGCACCACAGCATTATTATTCCTTAGATTAGATTTAAGTTTTTTAAGTAATCCAATAGAAAAATTTGGACGAGCGGCATCATGAATAAAAACATTTTTAAATTTTTTATCTTTTATGAAATTTAATGCCTTTTGAGAGGATTGATATCTTTCTTTACCACCTTTTATTATTTTAATAGATTTGTCTTTGATACTTTTAATTGGAACATTAGATACAATTATTATTAATTTAAATAATTTTGATTTTATTGCTTTATCAACTGAGTGCATAAATAAAGGTTTATTCATATAATTTACAAATTGTTTTGGATTATTTGATTTAAATCGCTTACCTTTACCTGCAGCTAGTAGTATAAAACAATTACTCATGATTATTATAAAATTTTTTGTAATATATTTTTAAATTATGTTTGCTTTGTTAAAAAGAAATTTGTTTATTATTGTTATATTTATATTAACGATTTCCTTAGGTTTTCTAACATTCCTAACATTTATTAATAAAAGTTTTGTTAAACTTAATGAAGATAACCTAGAAATTCTTCTTATTTCCAACATAATTTTGGTGCTATTATTTTTTGTATTAATATTTATCGACATTAAAAACTCGATTAAGAATAATATTAATGTCAGAGGGTCAGTCGCTAATAGAAAATACATCGTTTCATTTGCACTGTTTACTCTAATCCCATCATTATTAATTGCAATTTTTTCACTCTTTATTTTTTCTTTTGCGTTAGAAAAATATTTCGACAAAAAAATTACTACAGCAGTAAATAATTCTTATGAAATTGCTAAAAATTATTTAGATGAAAAAAGAAATAAAATTGAGTCAGAAATTGTCCTTATCGCATTCGATTTAAATAAATATGAAGAATTGTATAAATCTGATCCTGATAGGTACCAAGTTATTTTAAATACTCAGAGATTTTTAAGAGATATTGATCAGCTTCACTTAATAGATCAAGATGGCAAATTACTAAGATCTGCAGCTAGTTCAGTTTATAAAAAAATTGAAGATAGAGCTATTCAAATGGTAAGAAATGATGACAGACCATTAAAAATTATTAATACTTTTGAAAATAAATCTGCGGCAGTAATAAGACTCTCTAATTATGACAATACGTTTCTATATGTATTAAAATACATTGATAAGAATATTTCTAACTACTTAATAGAATCTGAAGAAGCTGTAAATTTTTATTATACTGTAGAAAATCAAAATTTGGGCATTAGAATCTCATTTGCAATAATTTATATTACTCTAGTTACACTTTTACTTTTTTTATCAATAACAATTGCCATAAGATTCTCATCTCGTTTTTTTATATCAATAAACAATTTAATAACTGCATCAGAGAGTATTGGTAAAGGAAATTTAGATACCAAGGTACCTGATTTAAAAGCAGATATCGAAATGGAAAGACTTAATAAAAATTTTAATTCAATGATTGAAAGGTTGAAAAATCAACAAGAAAAATTACTTACCAATGAAAGACATGAGGCCTGGGAAAACGTTGCAAGAAAATTGGCACATGAAATCAAAAACCCCTTAACACCAATTCAATTAACAATAGATAACCTTAAAACAAAATATCTACCTAATATTGATAGTGAAAAACAAGAAAAATATTTAAATAATCTTAAAACTATTCTTAAACAAATTAAACAAATAGAAAATCTGCTAAATGAATTTTCTGATTTTGCAAGAATGCCTAAGCCATTATTTAAACTAAATAATTTAAATTTAGTTATTAAGGAAAACATTAATTTAGTAAATAAATTTGATAAATCTATTACAATAAGATTAGTTAATCACCTTTCAAAAGATGTTGTCTTAAAATTTGATAATGAACAGTTTAATAGATTATTCTTTAATCTTGTCAAAAATTCTGTTGAAAGTATTCAAGAAAAAGTAGAAAAAGACAATAAAACAGATAGAAATATAGATATAGAAATTCGACAAAGAAGAGATTATATAAATGTCAACATTTTTGATACTGGAACAGGATTTAAGAATAAAAAAACAAAAGATATAATTAAACCTTATTTTACAACTAAAGAAAAAGGAACAGGATTAGGACTTTCAATTGTAGATAAAATTATTAGTGATCATGAAGGATCAATAAAATTTTTAAATCATAAAAATGGTGCAAAAATTCAAATTATAATTCCATATATAAAATAATGTCAGCTGAAATTTTAATTATTGATGATAATGCGGATATAAGATTAATTCTAGACGAGTTAATTAAAGATGCGGGATATAAAACTAGACTTGCCGCTAACTACAATCAGGCCTTAACTGAAATAGATAAAAAACTTCCAGACGTAGCTATTATTGATGTTAAGCTAGACAAAGGTGATAACGACGGTATTCTGCTATTAGATCACATAAAAAAAAAAAACCCAGATTTGCCAGTTATAATGATTTCTGGCCATGCAAATATAGAGATGGCAGTAAATTCTTTAAAATCAGGTGCCTTTGAATTTATTCAAAAACCTTTTGATAAAGAAAGACTTTTAAACTTTGTCAATAGGGCTGTAGAAAACCATATACTTAAAAATGAAAATAAAACTTTAAACACTAAACTTTTTCATACATTCGAGTTAGTTGGTAAAAGTTCTAATATTCTTTCAATTAAAGATCAGATAGATAAATTATCAAAATCAGAAAGTAGAATATTTATTAGTGGACCAACTGGATCAGGTAAAGAATTAATCTCAAGAAAAATACATAAAAATTCTAAAAGAAAAGATAAACCATTTATTGTAATCAATGGAGCACTTTTGGATGCAAAAAAATATGAATTAGAATTGTTTGGAGAAGAAAAAAAAGATGGCTCAATATTTTATGGAGCACTTGAAAAAGCTTCAGGAGGTATATTGTTAATTGACGAAGTTACAGAGATACCTCTTGAGACTCAGTCCAAGATTTTAAGAGTTGTTATTGACCAAAAATTCAAAAGAATTAATAGTAATCATGATATAAAAGTCGATGTAAGAATTATTTGTACGAACAGCAAAGATGTACAACAAGAAATTAAATTTGGAAATTTCAGAGAAGATTTGTTTCACAGATTAAATGTTTTTAATATTAAGATAGATCCTTTGAACAAAAGAATAGATGATATCCCTATATTAATAGATTATTTTATTGAAAATATATGCGAAGCTAACAATTTTAAAAAATTCAAAATTATTGATAATAATTATTTATTAAATTACGATTGGCCTGGGAATGTGAGAGAATTAAGAAACCTGATTGAAAGAATAGCAATATTATCACCAGGTGAAGATAATGAAAGATTAATGAATATTATTAAAGAGTCACTCTCTAAGTCAATTGAAGATGAATTTTCTGTAACAGAAACTCTTACAGTTCCATTAAAAGAGGCTAGAGAAAGTTTTGAAAAACAATATCTAGTTTCTCAGTTAAAGAAATTTAGTGGAAATATTTCTAAAACGGCAAAATTTATAGGTATGGAAAGATCAGCTTTACATAGAAAGTTAAAATTACTTGGAGTGAAAGATCTAAATTAATGAACATAATTATTTGTGGAGCTGGAAGGGTAGGATCAACGATTGCAAAAATGTTAATTGAGCAAAATCAC
>CACJFS010000014.1 GCA_902592715.1 uncultured Pelagibacteraceae bacterium | reverse complement strand
GTTTTTTTTCTATAATGAATGATTTTCCTACCCATCCAGAGATAAGACTTACATCCATAAAGTGGGTTGAAACAATTTTTGATTATGCGGTGATAAAGGGAGACGCAGTATTTACTGCAATAACTATTGGTATCAGATCAGTTCTAGACTTTTTAGAACTTTTATTTGTTAAAACTCCATGGATAGTAATTATAACTACTATTGTAGTTTTAACTGCTTTATCAGCAGGGATAAGAACTGCAATTTACTCTGCTGGATTTTTAGCTTACATGGGTTTTTTAGGTTTTTGGGTTAAGGCAATGACAACACTTGCTTTACTGGGAACAGCTGCAATTTTAAGTATTGCTATAGGAATACCTTTAGGAATTTATTGTGCGAGACGTCAAAGATTTTATTCAATGATAAGACCAATAATGGATTTTATGCAAACTATGCCTGCATTTGTTTTCATGATTCCTGTAATTGCATTTTTTGGAACAGGTAAGGTTGCGGCTGTCATCATTACAATGATTTTTGGAGGAACACCTGTTGTTAGGCTTACAGTCTTAGGTTTGAGAGGCGTTCCTGAAACTATAAGAGAAGCTGCAATAGCTTATGGAGCATCGAAATGGTATTTACTTAGAAAAGTTGATTTACCTTTAGCAACCCCATCAATACTCGCTGGAGTAAACCAAACTGTGATGTTAAGCTTAGCGATGGTTGTAGTGGCATCATTAATAGGAGCTAAAGGCCTGGGACAAGACGTATTAGAAGCACTACAATATGCAAATGTAGGCCAAGGAATTTTAGCTGGTATTGCAATATTATTTGTTGCTTTAATATTGGACAGAGTCGTTCAAGGTAAGAAAAGAGTTTAATACTCTAATGAATAAAAATGTCTGGTTGCTATTCGCTAGCAACGCATGCGCATTTTCAGTTGCACCAGTAACAGTTTTTTTAAGTGGAATAATTGGTTCAAGGATAAGCCCTATTAAATCTTTGTCAACTTTGCCAATGTCATTATCAATAGTTGGTACAGCTCTTTTTATAATAGTTGCTTCTAAAATAATGAGTATTACTGGTAGAAAAAAAGGTTTTATATTAGCATCCATTACAACCTCATTATTTGCATTACTTGCAGCCTATGCTGTAATGAAACAAAACTTTATTCTTTATTCATTTTCTTGTTTCTCTCTTGGATTTGGCATGGCTTTTGCTCATCAATATCGTTTTGCAGCAGCTGAAAGTGTTGATAAAAAACAAGCTCCGAAAGCTATTTCTTTACTACTTTTTGCAGGAATTCTGTCAGCTTTACTAGGTCCCAATTTAGCAAATTTAGGAAAAAATATAATTTCTGAAGGATTATACGTGGGTTCTTATCTATGTTTGTCCTTATTAACCTTATCATCAATTATTTTTTTAATTTTTTATAATGAAAAGAAAATTACTGGTAACAAAAGAATTTCAAAAGGAAGATCTATTTTTGAGCTAATATCCCAACCAAGGTTTTTACAGGCGTTGGTCTCCTCATCTTTTGCTTATGCAGTAATGTCGTTTTTAATGACTGCTACCCCAATAAGCATGCATATTAATGATAATATGTCATTAAATAGTACCAGTTTTGTAATTCAATTACATATAATTAGCATGTTCCTGCCAGCATTAATTACTGGAAATCTAATTAAAAAATTTGGACACAGTAAAATTATGTATTGTGGGGTATTATTTTTTATAATCACAATACTTCTTAGTTATCTTGATCAAACAGTGTCAAACTATATTTTTTCATTAGTATTTTTAGGTTTAGGATGGAATTTTTTATTTATTTCAGGGACAAGTTTACTTGTTTTAAATTATAGAGAGGAGGAAAGATTTAGAGCTCAAGGTTTTAATGATTTTATAGTCTTTTCAATTCAAGCTACTGCAAGTTTAACAGCTGGTGTTGTTTTAAGTTATACTAGCTGGAAAACAATGAATATGCTTTGCATACCTTTTTTAATTATAATTATTTTTACAACACTAAGAGCAGATAGATTATCAAGAAAAGTTTAATTCTTACAGGCCGTGTCAACTTGTAACAGATATTACTTATTGTAAGATTATTTTTAAAGCATATATGGGTCTCATGAAATCACACAATAAATTTTTAATTATCACTACCTTTTTATTATCAACACTTTTTGCTAATATTGGTTTAGCCGCAGATGTAACAGTAGAAATGTTAAATAGACTGGATAAACAGTCAAATGTTTTTGAGCCAAAGATAGTAAGAGTAAACATTGGAGATACAGTTCTTTGGAAAGCTAAAGATAAAGGTCACAACGTTGAATTTATTAAAAAAGGAGTTCCAGAAGGAGTTGGCAAATTTAAATCAAAATTCAATAAAGATGTTGAATATAAATTCGAAGTTCCGGGAATTTATGCATACTGGTGCACACCTCATAAAAATATGGGTATGATTGGTTTTGTGGTTGTTGGAGACGATAAATCAAACTTAGAAGCAATTAAAAAACTTAGATTTTCATCAAAATCTAAGAAAATGGCTCCAGATTTAATAAATTCACTCTAATTAAATATTAATTCAGTTTTTAACTTTCTTACCCTAATTATTGAGTTTTTGAACTTACTATCGGTGTGAAAATCTCCTGGAAAAGCAATACATTTAATTTTTGCTTTAACGACTGATTTTAGGCTAATTTCGGTATCTTCAATTGCAATACATTCATCATTTTTTAATTTAAGTTTCTTTAAACAATCTTTGTAAACCTCTAATTTTGTTTTTGTATTTTTAATCCCGGTGGTATTACTAATATAATTAAAATCTTTCTTCTTAAGATATTTTACTGTGGATAAAAAAACTGAATCAATATTATTTTTTGTTGTAGATGTAGCAAATCCTATTTTTATTTTGTTTCTCTTACAGTAAGTGATAATATCTAAGACTCCAGGTCTTGGTTTTATTTTATTTTTTTTTAAATAATTATTAAATATTAATGTTTTTAAATTTCTTATTTTTTTTGCATTAGTAGATGTATTATTTTCTAAACTATATTTCCTAACTCTTTTCTCACCGCCTGGTTTTTTTAACATTGATTTATATATTTTTTTACTCCAGTACCAATTTAATCCTACTTTTTGAAATGCTTGATTAAAACAATTTCTTTGTATATCAGAGGTCTCAATAATTGTTCCAATTGAACCAAATAAGACTGCTTTGATTGTCATTAGCCTTTTATGGCGCCAGCAGTTAATCCACTAATAACCTGTCTTTGGAAAAACATTACTAACAAAAATAAAGGAGCGGTAGCAGATACAACTGCGGATACAGCCCACATTAAATTGCCTTCATGCTGGTTGGTTCCAAGATAACTTTGAATTTTAGGAACCATAGTGTGGTTCTCTTGATTTAATAATAAAGCTGTTACCGTAAAATCATTATAAGCTAACATTAGACTAAACAATCCAGCTGTGATTACCCCGGGCCACATCACAGGCATTATTATATGTCTAAAGGCTTGAAAGTATGAGCAACCATCGATCAAGGCACTCTCATCTAATTCTTTCGGCACAGTTTTAAAAAATGAATATAGAAGCCATAAGGTAAAAGGTTGATTGATTGCAACAAGAACTACAATTGTAGTTGGTAAAATTCCCCAAATTTGTAATTGAAAAAAAGGGAATAGATAACCTGAAACCAATGTTATATGAGGCATTGCTCTAAAAATTAAAGCAATGATTAAAATCCAAAAAGCATAATTTTTTGTAGACCTGGATAAAGCGTATGCACCTAATGTCCCAAGAAATAATGAAATTGAGACAACACTAATTGTAACTATTACTGTGTTTCTTGAAGCTTTCCAAAATTCACCTTCAAACCACGCGCCACTATAAGCTTCCTTGGTAAATCTAGCGCCAGTTTCAATTAAAGTATTAAAAGCTGTTATTGCATACCACCAATCAGCTCTTGAGAAAAAGTCAGCTCTGACTTTAAAAGATCCCCAAAACGTCCAAATAAATGGAAAACATGCAAGTAACAACCATATAACTATAAATATTGTGTTGAAGGTTTTTAAACTGTTTGATTTTTTATCTAATCCAAAATCCATAATTATCTATTTGTTCTAAACTCTTTCCACGTTCTAAGTAAAACTGGTGTTAAAATTATTGAAATTCCTACAATAGTCATAATCGATGTTGCTGCTGCTGATCCAAATAAAATTACTTCCTCATTAACTAAGTTATCATAAATCAACCAAGATAATGATTGGGCACTACCTTCAGCACTAAAACCTATGATGGGTTCAAATACTCTAAAATTATCCATTAATGAAATTAAAGCAACAAAAGTAACTACAGGATATATATGTGGTAAAACTATATGTTTAACTCTTTGAAATCTTGAAGCACCATCTATAATTGAAGCTTCCAATGGTTCTTGTGGAACAGTTTGAAGTGCTGCATAAAAAACAACAAAAGCAAAAGGGGAATGATGCCAAACTCCATAAATAATAATTGTAATCCAAGTTAAAGCTTTTGATGATTTAACAGATAAGTAAGGATCATCCATTAATATTTGAAGATTTGCACCTATAATTCCCTCTGCATCAATCATCCAAAATAACACTAGAGAACCTACCAAAGGAGTTACAATCATTGGTAAAATTGTACCAAAAATAAGGGGACCTCTAATTTTTCTAGAAATTGCGTTTAGACTTAGTGCAATAATAAATCCTAAAAGCAGAACGCATGGTGTAACAATTACACAATAGGTTAAGGTAAATACTAAAGCTTTGTAAAACGGAAGATTTCCCACCTTGCCAATAAATTCACTTAATGATTTACTCTCACTCCAAAATACTGACACTTGATCAGATGCCAAGTGATTTCTATCAACGTATGTACCAAAACCATTAAATTTTCCTAATGGTTTCTCTTCTTTAATTTTTGAAGTAGCTTCTTGATCTACAACTACTGATGTTTTGCATCCAAATGGATCACACTTTTTAACTTCAATAAGTATTTGATCATGTTGAGCGTAAAAAGATTGAATGCCTGTTGAAATAATTGGGAGCCCAATGAATAAAATCATTGCTAATCCTGCTGGGAAAAAAAACCAGAAAAAACTTCTATTAGGCATGATAAATATTTAAGTGGGGATAATTATACCCCCACTTAATTAATTTATATTTTATAGAAAACCTTGTTCTTTTGCTTTAGTGATATAAGCGGCTTCAACATCTTTCAATGCTTGCTCAGCTGACTCATTTCCTTGCAAAAACTCAACAATTTCACTACCCAAAGCACCATGCATTAATCCCATTTGTGGTAACATTGGATAAGGTTTTGCCCCCATCTTAACTGCTTCAATTACTCCAACAGATTTTGGACCAGGCACAAAACCTTCAACTAACCAAACAGCTTGATCAGCTGCTTTTGCAACCATGTCTTTTGAAGATGCTGCATGAGCCATTGCTCTAAATGAAGCTTCTGCGTCTGCATCAGATCTATTTTTAGCAAGTGTAAATCCATCCCACCAAAGTGTTGCTGCTGGAATGTTACCACCACCAACTGTTGCAGGAGCAACTAATTTAGTAGCAGCAGTTATTTTCGCATCACCTTCATCGTCAAGTAATGTTCCAGATCTAGATGCCCATAAAGTCATAATTGCAACATTTCCAGATTCCCACTCAACTTTGATAGCTTCACTATCATGCGTTAAATAATCAGGGTTACTTAAATCAGCCAGTTTTTTTAACATATTCAAAGTTGCTACACCTTTAGCATTATTGATGTTTGGTTGTGCACCACCATCTTTAAAGAATTCACCACCATGACCAATGTACATGTTTACAAATTCTTCAGCTAAATTCCAACCTGCTTTGTAAGCTGCTGCATAAGGATATTTCATTTTCCCAGCTGCTCTGATTTTTTCAGCAGCCGCTACAACTTCCTCGTAAGTTTTTGGAATAGCAATTCCATTTTCTTTTAAAACATCTGTTCTTACATAAAGATGTTGAGTATTAGCCATAAATGCTACAGCCATTACTTTTCCATCAATTGTAATGAGTTGTGACTCTTGAATTCCTTTACCATATTTTTTAACTAGATCATTCATTGGTCTAATTAAATCAGCATTCATTAATGGAACTATAGAACTATTAGCAGCAACTCTAACTGAAAACTCTGAAGGATTTGCTGTTAAAGCTGGTACTGCAATTTTGTTGTGTTCAGCTGAGTGAGTGACTTTAAAGTCAGCACTTCCTTTACATTCTTTTGCAGTTTCAACTAAAGTTCTTAGAGCAGGAAAATCATTTGCTAAAATATTTATTGATCCACTTTTAATGTTACAGTCAGCGTTTGCTACTGTTCCAAAAAGTAAAAACAATAAAGTAACTAGTATTTTTTTCATATTATTCTCTCTTTTGTTAGTATTAATTAGTTTTACTTGTGAAAAATATACATATACGGTTAACTTTATAAAAGTAAAAATTAGATTTGTTTTGACGCAAGTTCAGCGCCTGCGACAAGTGCTTCAAGTTTTTTGTAAACAATATCTTCATCTACATTTCCATAGCCTGCAAAGGTACTAAATCCACAATCTGTTCCTGCCATTAATTGATTTGGCTCTAGTACTCTAGAAAAGGCCAAAATTCTATGTTTTACAACATCTGGATGTTCAATAAAGTTAGAAGTAGACTCAATAACTCCTGGAATTATCATCTTATCTTTGGGTACTTTTATATTTTCAAAAACTTCCCATTCATGGGCATGTCTAGGGTTAGCAGACTCTATTAAATATTTACTCACATTAGCCTTAAAAGCTAATCCAATTATTTTATCTAAACCAATATCATGAGTATGAGGTCCTTCATAATTTCCCCAGCAAATATGCATTCTTACTCTAGTAGGGTCTATATTAGATAATGAATTATTTAAAACTTCCACATGTTTGTTTGCTCTTTCCAAAAAATCTTTTTCTGAAATTTCCTTGTAAATCATATGTCTTGATAGTGCGAGATCTGGACAATCAATTTGAATAGATAACCCACTCTCAGTTATTTTCTCATATTCAAACTTCATTATATCTGACAGCTTCTCAAGATACTCATCATCGTTTTTATAAAACTTGTTGGGTAAAAAATTACATATAACTCCTGGAGATGGACAATTCATAAATCCATCATTATGTGTATTTTGTTCTAAAGCATTTTTAAAATTAATAATATCTTTGTTAATTGAAACTTCATCTTTTATTTTCAATTCACTTGTACAACATGGTCTTTTATATGTTGGAGTACCACCTGATAGAATAAGTTTTTTTTTAAAAGATGGAAAATCATCTAAGTCTTTTGGAGCTTTTCTTTCACTTTCTCCAGAGAAACCCTCAACTCTATCTTTAATGTAAGTTGCGTAACTTATTTTTGACATTTCTCCATCGCTAACAGAGTCTATTCCGGTATTAATTTGCTTTTTTACAACTTCAGATACATTTTTTTTAACCATTGCATCAAAGCTGCTAATATCTATTTTTTCTTGATTATCTTTAGAGGCAAGAAGACTGGAGAGTTCGTTTGATCTTGGCAGACTTCCAACATGTGTAGTTTTTATTTTAACCATGGTTCAATAATATTTGTTTCCATATAGCAACTTCATCAAATAAAACCCATTCTCTAATAATTGAGTTATTATTAAATTCAGCATGGTTAATACCCATTATAAATATTTTTTTATTTGATGCTTTACCATATTCATCACTTTCATTAGCATGTTCCCCTTCTAAAAACCATCTGGCTGACACTCTTGGATTTTTCTCTGGCTCTTCTAAAAATCCAACATGCTCAATACTGAATTTTATATTTGTGAATATTTTCTTAATGGAATTCCATTTTTCAATAATATCTTCTCTTCCGTGACCAAGTTTATTTCCTGGCCAAAACAAATTTGCAGCTCTGTCATAATCTTCATATTCGTAACTTTTATTAAAGATATTACTTAACACCTGCGTATATTTCTCAGCGATTGATCCATCTTTATAACTCTCTGCTTTATAATCTGAATTTTTATCAGAATTAGCATCATACAATTTACTTGAATTTGATACGCCTCCTTCCTTTTCAATCATTTTTCTAGCAAACTCCTCTGGGGAATAACCAATCTGTCTGACCATTGCTCCTTGATCTCTAACGATCCATTCATCATAAACTTGATTATTCTTACAAGCACAATCAGCAATAACCCTATAATAAATATCTTTACCAGTGGGTTCACCATAAAAGCCTTTTCCAAGATGAGTTCCTTTGCTTAAAATTCTATGTGATGAGTGATATCCTATTTCATCATTTCCATTCCAAATAACATCTTCACCTAGTAACTGCCTGTTTGGGAATTCTTTTAAAGTAGAATAGGTAGAGTCTATAACAGGTTTATTTCCATATGTTATACCAAACGGGGATCTAACAGGAATATTCTTAGTATAAAACTCACCAATAGACTCAACATCTTTATTTTCCCAAATTTGTTCTGTAATTTTTAAAATAAAGTCTGGAAAGTCTTTATATTTTTTATCAAAACCTTTCATTAGATGCTTGATACACAATTAAGATACGAAACTTCGCTTTCATTAATCTCAATATTAATATTCACACCTAATGGAACTGAAAGAGTATCTTTAAAATTTATTTCTTTTGATAAATCTTCCATTTCAATTTTCCATTTTCCTTTTTGTGAGAAAAGTATTGTAGGTTTATTAAAAATTAAATCTTCAACTCTGCCTTTTTTTGATTTTAAAGTACTTAAACTAAAACCTGTATCTTGTTTTATTATTGGATTAATAGACTTATCTTGAAATATGTTTCCTAGTATGTGTGAAATTTTAATATAATCTCCAATATCTATTTCATTTCGAATTCTATTGCTGAGACTAGATATATTGCTTTGTAATTGATCTAACTTGTAATTATTAAATTTTTTTATTTCATCATTAGATATAGGTTCTAATAATCTCCTGCCATTTGGTATTGCTTTAATATTTAGATCGATTAATGAATTATCATCTAAAAGTGCCATACCTGTCTTTTTTGCTCTCTCTAATACCTCAGGTATCCAAGTGACAATTCCTGGATCATCACCTCCTAGTACAACAAAAATTAAGCCTTCTTCATCACCAGCATTTTCAAATGCTCTAAACATATTTGTTGGCATTGAAATAATGTCTCCTGGATTTAAAATCGTTTCATCTTTGCCCTCAGACCCCCAATAAAATCTCCATTTACCTGAATATATTATGAATACCTCTGCTGTTAAATGGCTATGTAAACCCGATCCATTAAAGGGTTTTGCTGATACTGCACCTAAATTAAAACCATGGGGCTCAGATATTTTTATTGATTGGTCAGCGTCTTCTGCGACACCTGGACCTAAAATAGAATAATTTTTTCTTTCTTTGTGTCCATCTAATTTACCCTCAACAAATGGTAAAGTGCTTGGAGTTAAATCTTTAAATTTTGCTAGTCTAATATTCATATTTTTTTAATTATAATATTGTGATACACGAATATTTCCAATAAATAAATATATGCAAATAGAGCAATTTGATACAGGTCTAAAAACAAAAACAAATGTAAAGAACATTGTTCTTTCACCTGAAGAAAATTTAGAAAATAAAAACTTAGTTAGAGGTTATTTAAATAAGATCGTCACTTCAGGAATAAATGAAATCGAAAGTAATTTAGATGAAGCATTTATAGCTGATGTTAAGATAAATAGTTTTTATCCAATTAATGAATTTACAGGAGTTAAAAATTTAAAAGATAAAATTTGGTTACCATTATTTGAAGCATTTCCTGATCTTGAAAGAAGAGAAAATATTGTTGTTGGAGGAGCCTTCAGAGATAAAATTTTGATAGGATCATACTCTGTTTTATCAGGTTATTTTAGAAATTCATGGCTAGGAATAAAACCAAATCATAAAATGATAAATCTTCGATGTTGTGAAGTTCATGAGCTTAAAGAAAAAAAAATAATCGAGAGTCATATCTTAATTGATGTAATGGACTTTTTAAGACAATGTGGCATCTCCTCAATCAATCCATCAAGAGGTTCAGAGGGAGCTTGGCTTCCTCCAATAAATACAGATGGGGTAAATTTTTTTGAAAAAGATTTAGAGGTTTCAAATTCAAATTTAAAACAAGCCTTGGAAATGGGAAGAAGTTTGAATATAAAACCAGAGAAAGAAAATCTCTCAGATAATGAATTAAAAGAAAGATTACTAAATCATCCCCAAAAAGAATATTGGCATGAAAAAATGATTTGGTACGGTCCATGTGGAATAGGCACTTCAAGATCACTAGAGGGATTTATTGATATGCATCAATTACCATTTAGAAGATCATTTACTGAAAGAGATTATTTTAAGCTAGGACATTATTGTGAAATAGGGGATGGTAAATTTTCACTATGTGCAGGTTGGCATAGTTTAGAGGCGAACTATGGTTCAAACGATTGGTTGGGATATAAAGCAAATAATCAGAAATTAACTATGAGAGTTATGGATTTTTATCATCATGATGAGGGAAAAATCCGTGAAAATTGGGTACCAATTGATATACTTCACATTCTAAAACAAATCGGTATTGATGTTTTAGATAATATTAAAGGCTAAAATGGCAAATATAAAATTTACTGGAGTACATAAATCTTTTGGGACTAATAAGATTATTACAGATTTTAATTTATCAGGCAAGGATGATGAATTTCTTGTATTAGTTGGACCGTCTGGATGTGGAAAATCAACTTTGTTAAGAATGATCGCAGGTTTAGAAAAGATTGATGAAGGCGAAATATTTATTAATGATCAAAAAATAAATGATCTTCATCCTTCTAAACGACAAACAGCAATGGTATTTCAGTCATATGCTCTTTACCCTCACATGAATGTTTATGAAAATATGTCATTCGGGTTAAAGATTGAAAAAAGATCTAAAGAAGAAATCCAAACAAAAGTTATGCAGGCAGCAAAAATATTAAAGATAGAGGAATTGCTGGAAAGAAGACCCAAACAATTGTCAGGAGGGCAGAGACAAAGGGTTGCAATTGGAAGAGCAATTACAAGAAATCCAAAAATATTTTTATTTGATGAACCTTTATCAAATTTAGATGCAGCACTAAGATCAGAAATGAGAGTTGAGATTTCCAAATTACATAATCAAATTAAAACAAATATGATTTATGTTACTCATGATCAGGTGGAAGCAATGACCTTAGCAGATAGGATAGTAATATTAAATCTTGGTAATATTGAACAAGTTGGAACTCCAGACGAAATTTACAACAATCCAGCAAATATTTTTGTAGCCCAATTTATTGGAACTCCAAAAATGAATATTTTACCATTAAACAATGAAAACATTATTTCAGATAATAAAATTAAGTTTTTAGGCAACGAAATCACTTTAGAAAAAACTAAATTTAATAAAAAAAAATATTTTTTAGGAATAAGACCTGAACATTTTAACCTATCTAATGAATCACAATTTAAATTTAAGCCTAAAATTGATCTTGTTGAAAATTTAGGAAATGAAAAGATTGTCTATATGAGTAACGACAACTTAGAACTTAGTGCAAAAATTTCTAGTCAGGAAGACTTTCAAAATCAGATTAATTTTGACTCGAAGGATATTTTTATTTTTGACGAAAACGGAAGAAGAATTTAAATTTTTTTAAATATTATTGTTTCATTAATTATTTAATATGAATTGGATAGTTGTTACAGTTATCGCGGCTTTTTTTCAGAATTTAAGGTCTTCATTTCAAAAAAAAATTAACAAGGATGTTTCAACTATAGCATCTACTTATGTTAGGTTTTCTTTTGCTCTGCCTTTAGCATCAGTCTTGTTTTTTATATATTTCAGAGATGTTTCTATAGTTCATGAAATACTTAATCAACCAGGCTTTTTAATAAATGTAACTTTAGCATCTATTTTTCAAGTAATATTTACTTTTGTATTATTATACTTGTTTAGGTTCTCAAATTTTGTTGTTGGAACCTCACTAAGTAAAACAGAAGTTGTCCAAGTTGCTATATTTGAATACTTAATATTAAATGAAAAATTAAGTAAGCTAGGCATAAGTGGAATTATAATATCAACTCTAGGTGTAATAATTTTATCTATAAAAGATTTAAAATTATTTCTTCAAAACATATTTTCAAAAACAACATTAATTGGACTTATATCTGGTTTATTCTTAGCTCTGAGCATTGTTTATTTTAGATCTGCCGCCTTATCTTTAGAAAATTTTAATTCAAATTTTGAAAAAGTAATATCAACTTTACTTTTTGGATTATTAATTCCAACGATTATTTTAACGATATACCTTTTAGTCTTTGAAAAAAAAGAATTTAAAAAACTATATAACGATAAATACGACTGCATGTTAATTGGTATTGGAGGTTTTTTTGCATCTCTCTCATGGTTTTATGCATTTACTTTAATCCAAGCATCCTTTGTCAGAGCAGTTGGTCAGATCGAATTAATATTTAGTTATTTTTCCTCAAAATATTTATTCAAGGAAAAAGTAAAGTTAACAGAAATTATAGGTATTATTGTTTTTGTAATTGGAGTTACAATTTTATTAATTTCTAGAGTTTAAAACTAATTAGAAAATCCGTATTTTCTAAGTCTTACATCTCCAGTTCGAGCATGAGCTTCCATACCTTCATATCTTGAAATTCTTGCACAAGCTGCACCTACCTCTTTAGTTGATTCCTTTGTCATTCTTTGGAAACTCAATGTTTTAATGAATTTTCCGACAAATAAACCGCCTGTATATTTTCCAGCACCTTTTGTTGGTAAAATGTGGTTTGTTCCAGAGCATTTATCACCATAAGCAACCGTAGTTTCTTCTCCAATAAATAATGATCCGTAGTTTTTTAATCGATCATGAAACCATTGAAGGTTTTTAGTCTGTATCTCTAAATGTTCAGGAGCATATTCATCACTGATTTTAGCCATTTCCTCGTCTGTATCACATAAAATAACTTCCCCATAGTCTCTCCAAGCTGCACCAGAGTTTTCTCTTGGTAAGTCTGGTAAGTCTGCAATTAATTCTGGCACTCTTTTCATTACATATTCAGCTAATGATTTACTAGTAGTAAATAACCATGCAGGAGAGTTGTAACCATGCTCTGCTTGTCCAACTAAATCGAAAGCAACTAATTCTGGGTCAGCTGTTTCATCTGCTATAACTGCAATTTCTGTAGGACCAGCAAACAAATCTATACCTACTTTACCAAACAAAATTCTTTTTGACTCTGCAACAAATTGATTTCCAGGACCAACAAGCATATCTGCTGGTGCATTACCAAAAAGACCATAAGTCATTGCAGCAATAGCCTGAACTCCACCTAAATTCATTATTACATCTGCTCCACACAAGTCAGCTGTATAAACAATAGCAGGATGAACTCCAACCCCTGGTTTTGGTGAGCTGCAAACAATAATATTTTTAACACCTGCAACTTTAGCAGTTGTAACACTCATTACTGCGGAAGCAATATGAGCATATCTTCCTGCTGGTACATAACAACCTGCTGTATTAACAGGAATTAATTTTTGTCCAGCAAATAATCCATCTGAAAGCTCTACCTCAAAATCTTGGCCATAATTTTTTAATTGTGCTTCAGCAAACTTTCTTACTCTTTCATGAGAGAATTGAATGTCATCTTTTGTTTTAGGATCTAAATTTTTTTTAATTTGTTCAATTTTTTCTCTTGTAACTACTACTTCGCCTTCATATTTATCAAATTTTTTTGATAACTCTATACATCCCTCTTCTTTTGTTTTCTCTATATCTTTTAGAATATTTTCTACAATCTCTCTTGTTTTTGTATCATCAGTAGAAGACGTTTTTGGTGATTTTTTTAAATAATTTATTGCCATGTTTAAATCCTAATTTAATTATTATTTTTTTTCAATATTCATTTAATCCAAAGTTACCACAGCTGCCGCTATAGATGCTAGTCTTGCTGTCGCATCATCTGATCTACTAGTAATTACCACTGGAACTTTTCCTCCTATAACCACTCCTGCCGCACACGCTCCCATAAAATAAATCATCATTTTAACTAGAGCGTTACCTGCTTCAACATTTGGAACTAATAATACATCTGCATCTCCTGCAACTATATTTTTTATACCTTTTATTTCTGCGGATTTTTTTGACACACTATTATCAAATGCTAGAGGTCCAAAAATATCTGCATTAAGACTCTCTTTCTCAGCTAATTCACATATTTCTTTAGCATCAAGTGAACTTTGCATGCTATCTAAAACTTCTTCTGTTGCAGAAAGAATGGAGACTTTTGGTCTTGCTATTTTTATTCTATGACAAAAATCAACTACATTTTTTAAAATATGCATTTTTGTTTTAACATTTGGATTAACATTTAGAGCACCATCAGTTATTATTAATGGTTTATCCTCTTTATCTAAAGTCATATGCCAAATATGACTCAATCTTTTTTTACCAATCAAATTATATTTTCGTAACAGAACTTCTTTCATTAAAATGTCAGTGTGTATATGACCTTTAACAATTATTTTTACTTTTCCATCACCAGCAAGTTTTGACGCAATTTTGGCAGTGTTATTTTCAACTGGCTCATTTATTATTTCATATTCAGAGATATCGAATTTTAACTCTTCCGCAGTTTTTTTAATTTCTTTTTCATCACCTATAAACACAGGGATGATCAATTTTTCTTTTACGCAATCCATTATAGATAGCATAGGAAGTCTTTTGCCTGCATTTACGATTGCTGCTTTGGCTCCTCTCTTTTGGTGAGCAATATCAAGTAAATTGAATGGACAGACTGTTGATTTATCTGAAAGCATTTGAATTTATATATACTAAATTAACAAAAAAACTAATATAGTATTATTGATATAAGGATAAAAAGTGGAAGTAGTTACAAAAATAGCTCCGATCGCTCTAGCTCTTATAATGTTAGGTCTTGGATTAGGATTAACTGGACGTGACTTTTTAAGAGTAATCAATAATCCTAAAGACTTTATAATTGGTTTTGTTTGTCAATTGTTACTTTTACCAATTGTAGCATACATTATTGTATTAATATTAGATCTACCAATTGAAATTGCAGTAGGGGTTATGATTATTGCTGCAGCACCTGGAGGCGTTACTTCTAATGTAATGACAAAATTTGCAAATGGAGATGTTGCGTTATCTGTCTCATTAACAGCTATAATAAGTTTGATTAGCATTATTTCAGTGCCCTTTATTATTTTTAAATCAGCTGATTTATTAGGAGTTACTAATGTATCTTCTGATATCACCATGACTGGAATCGCATTAAAAATGGCTCTAGTTGTTACAGTGCCCGTAGTTTTAGGAATGATAATTAGAAAATTTGCAGAGAATTTCATTTCATCAAATATTTCTATAATCGAGAAGATTACATTTATTTTATTTGTAATTGTTTTTGCAGCAATATTAATTGAAGAAAAAGATAATATTTTAAATTATTTCAAACAAGCAGGTATAGCAGTCCTTATTCTCAACATAGTTATGATGACATTGGCATATTATATAGCAAAGTTACTAGCTACTGGCATAAAACAAAGAAAGTGTATTTCAATTGAGTGTGGACTTCAAAATGGAACATTAGCAATATTTGTGGCTACACAAATATTTAGCGATATCACCTACATCATTCCAACAGCGGCATATGCTCTTATAATGTACATAACGGGATTTATTTTAATTTTTATTCTAAGAAGGTATAATTAGGGCTTAATTAGTATCGATTTGCTCAAAAATCTTGGAAATTAAATAAGATAAAGACAATGAGTTTTGCTGTTGCATTTTTATTGTATCATTTAAAGCCTTTCCTTGCATATTAATTGTAAATTGTTTTTTTTTATTAACAATAATGTAATTATTTTTTAATAAGTAATTTAATTTTCTAACTACTGTTGGTCTAGGGATGTGAGTTATTTCTGAAATTGACATTGTATTAACACCATTATCTTTATTTTTTTGGAAATTTTTATTCCATTCTAAAAAATCTAACCCTGAACCTTCAAAAGTACTATTATTGATTGAATGACATACTATAACCATGCCTACAGAAAATGTCTCAAGGTCTCCTACTTGAATTTTCCATCTAGTCGTTAATGTAAATATAAATTTATAAAAATAATACCAACAATATGAAAAATTATCTTTTATGAGAGCAGACATTTCATCAATATTAAATGATCTAGTAATTAATTTTTTGTTTTCAAATATTTCAGACATTTTTACTAATAAGACACATAAATTTTTTAGAGTATTTTTAGGCTGAACTAATCTATATGCAGATCTATCTATATAAATTTTTTTTCCTGTCTTTTGTAGAACTCCAATTTTTTCAAGGTCTATGATTTTTCTTCGGGTACTTTCTTTTGGAATATTTAAACTTTTAGATATTTCAATTATATTTATTCGATCTAATTCCAATGATTTGTCATACAAAAAAAAATTATCGTAACTTTCTACTTTATTTATTTTTATGTATTGCTCAAAATCTTTATTAATTAGGTAAAGAATAATTCTATATTTATCTATGTCGTGGAATGTTTCATATGAAGAATTCATCCACTCCGACAACAGTTTGTAATAGCTTGAAGCTATTATATCAAAATTTTCTTTAACTAATTTATTTAACTTATTTTTGTTAAACTCTCTTAACTTTATCATTAAATTCCCCGCATTTCATTTTAGACACACAATCCCAAAATGGACACAAAATAATTATTACTAACCCATTTTGGACACTGTTTAAATTTTAACTTAATTTTATTATGTTTAAATGAATTTGTATGAGTTATAATAAAGACTTAAGAGCATCTGATATTGAAATTTCTTCTCAATTAACAGGTGACGTAAATATTGATACCCCTCAAAAAGTAAATATCAGTGCTCTTAAACTCAGATTAGTAAAAAGAGAAAAAAAAGAAAATTTCAAAAATAGGGCTATCATTTTAACAATTTTTTGTTTCTTAGGATCAATTGGATATTTTATATCCAATTAAATTTAATTTAGCTTTCAATTTAATTAAAAACTAAGCTTTATAAATACATATCAGTTATTGTAAAAACCAATAATTAGTTAATAATATTATTATGAAACCATTTGCAGGATATTTAATTTTAGCTTTAGGAATTACAACAGGCATAGCTGCAAACAGTTTTGCTAAAATTTCAGATGGTTTTACAAAATTGACACCAACCATTGCTTGCTTACTTTTAATGAGTGTTACAATGTTTTCTTTGGCTAAAGCAATGTCAGTGATACCTGTAGCATTTAGTTACTCAACTTATAGCGGATTAACAGTTGCGGGTGTAGTTTTGTTTGGGATATTAAAATATAATCAGGTTCCTAATATTTATGGATTAATTGGTATTTGCTTAATTGTAACTGGGGTTATAATGGTGAATTATCTAGGTCGAGCTGGTTAACAATTTAATCTATTTCAATAGAATACGAATATCCTCCATAATATCATCTGGAATTTTAATTTCAGATTTATAATTTTTTTTAAATCTTCTTAACTTGTTTTCTCCAGGATATAATATTTCTTTAAGTCCTTTTAATTTAGGAAGTTTTTTAATTCTTTTTATGTTTTCTTTTATTCTTTTTTTGTAATTAGATTGAAATAAGTTTGCTTTCATAACAATAAATAAATGACCAATATTTTGTGGGCCAGAAAAATCATCAAACGGATCTTTCACTTTCCCACCGTGATTACCTCCTGTATAAACACCACTTAATATATCGACCATCCACGCAAGTCCTGACCCTCTAAATCCTGCTATAGGAAGTTGAACACCCTCAAGTGCCTTTTTTGCATCTGTTGTTGGATTACCATATTTATCCAACGCAACACCTTCAGGAATTTTTAAACTTGATCTTGAAGCAACTCTAATTTTACCTCTATTAATCATTGATACGGATGTATCCAATATAAATGGAACTTTAGATCCGGTCGGTGAACCAAAACAAATTGGGTTTGTGCCAAATAAAGATTTTATAGCTCCATGTGGGGCAATAGCAGGCGGTGCATTAGTAAATACTAAGGCGATCATATTTTTTTTTACAGCTTGTTCAGCGTAATATCCTGACATGCCATAATGCCCACTATTTTTAACTGCAACTAATCCTATACCTGTTTTCTTGCCATTTTTTATGGCTTTTTTTATTGCTGTGTCCGCAGCAACAAATCCAATGCTGTCATCAGCATTTATATGGGTCACAGATTGAGAAATATTTTTTAGTTTTATTTTAGGTCTTGGATTAATCAGTTTTTTTTGAATACGATCACAGTACATTTTTAATCTTGATAATCCATGGGTTGGGGCACCCACTAATTCTGCATTAATTATAGCTTCAGCACATATCACAGAATGACTTTTTGAAAGTTTATATTTTCTAAATATTTCAACTATGATTTTTTTTAGTTTGTTTTTTTCCATTTAAAGTTTGTTCAAATCTTTATTGAAAAATGAACTTATATCTTTGACTAAAATATCAGGTTCTTCCAAAGCTGCAAAATGACCGCCATTAGAAAATTTATTCCATCTTTTTACATTAAAAATTCTACTTACATATGATTTTGGAGGCCATTCTAACATTTCTTTTGGAAAAATTGCTATTGCAGTAGGAATTTTTATTTTTTTAAAATTTTTTGGAAAAGATCTTCCACCTTCTTTTCTTCTCCCAAAATATATCCAAGAAGCGGTATTAAAACTTTTAGTTATTATATAAATCATTATATTTGATAATAGTTCATCTTTTGAAAATGTTTTTTCAATCTTGCCCATTTTCAAATCTGACCAACCATGAAATTTTTCTAAAATCCATGCTGCTGTTCCTACAGGACTATCTATCATTGCATAAGATAAGGTTTGAGGTTTAGTAGCTTGTTGAGTTCTATATCCCTCCTGCATAATTTGATCAAAGTTAAATTTTTTTTCCCATTTTTGCTCTTTTATATTTTTTATTCCTTTTGGATGTCTAAGGGGTAAGCAATTAATGTGTATTCCTTTACAATTCTTTGAGCTATCAAGACCAATCCATCCAGCAATAGTTGCTCCCCAATCACCACCTTGTACGAAATAATTTTTATAGCCTAAGTTTTTAACCATAAATTTATTTAATATTTTTCCTATTTTTCTTGGGCCTAAAGCTTTTTTGATTTGCGACGAAAATCCAAATCCTGGTAAAGATGGAACAATTATATCAAATCCTTCTTCAATTTTTCCTCCAAATTTTTCTGGGTGAGCAAGTCTTGGAATGATATCTAAAAATTCAGTTATGCTTCCTGGCCATCCATGTAAAAGTAATAATGGTTTAGAATTAGGGTTTTTACTTTTTTCAAAAACAAAATGTAAGTTTATATCTTCAACTTTAGTTTTATAATTTTTAAATGAATTGATTTTATTTTCAAATTTTTTCCAATTATACTTTGTAATCCAATATTTAGATATGCTCTTAAGATAGTTCAAATTGGTTCCATACTCCCAACCATTCATATTTTGAGCAGCACTCCAAGGAAAGTTTTTTACCTTTTTATAAATTTCGTTAAGCGTGCTTTTAGGCACACTTATTTTGCATTTTTTGATCATCAATTAATTATGACTTATCCAAATTGTTTTTGTTTGAAGAAATGAATTTAGAGCTTCAGTTCCTTGATCTCTACTTAGTGATCCTGATTGCTTATAACCTCCAAATGGAGTTTTGATATCTCCTTCAGAAAAAGTGTTTACTGATACAGTCCCGCAAGGCAAACTTTTTGCTAAATGAAATGCTCTGTTTATATCTTGAGTAAATACACTAGCATGTAGTCCGTATTTAGAATTACTAGCAACTTTCAAAGCATCTTCATCATTTTTAACAGTTAAAACACCAAGCACTGGTCCAAATATTTCCTCCTGAGCAATGGTCATATTCTCTTTTAATCCATCAAATAAAGTTGGCTTTGCATAAAAACCCTTTTGCTTGTTATTTGAAACTCCTCCTGTTAAAAGTTTCGCTCCTTCATCTATTCCTTTTTGGATATATCCATCAACAGTTTGCAAATGTCCTTTTGAAATCATAGATCCCATATTTGATTTTAAATCTAATGGATCTCCTACTTTTAATTTTTTAACTTTTTTAATAACTTTATCTAAAAATTCATCTTTTACTTTTTTATGAACTATCTGTCTCATATTTGCTGAACAGTTCTGTCCACCATTCCAAAATGCAGAATTAATAGCATTATCAATTAAATCGTCATTAATTTTAGCATCCTCTAAAACTATAAATGGACTTTTTCCACCCATCTCTAATGCGACAGGTTTTAAATTGCTTTCACTTGAGTATTTTAAAAAATAACCACCTACTTCAGTTGAGCCTGTAAATGAAACTGCATCAACATCTTTATGTCGACCTAAAGCCTCACCAACATCACCGTAACCTGGAAGCACATTCAAAACTCCATCTGGTATTCCAGCTTCTTTCCCAATTTGTGCAACTTTAATCGCTGTAAGAGGTGTATCTTCTGCTGGTTTAATTATTACTGAACAACCAGCAGCAAGTGCTGGCGCCATTTTCCATACTGCCATCATTAAAGGAAAGTTCCAAGGAACAATTCCAGCAACAACTCCTATTGGTTCTTTAACAATTAAACTAGTAACAGACGGTTCTGTAGGACCAATTTTTCCAAATACTTTATCAATTAATTCTCCATACCACTGGAAATGCATTGGCGCATCATTTGCAACTTCATTGATACAGTCAGCAATAAGTTTACCTGTATCAATGCATTCTAAAACTGAATTTTCATCACCATGTTTTCTAAGTAATTCAGCAAATTTTAATAAAACATCTTTTCTATGTTCAGGTGAACTCCTAGACCAAATTCCGCTATTAAAAGCTTTTCTTGAGACTTTAACTGCTAAATCAACATCTTTATGATTACATTTTGCAACAGCACAAAGCTTTTTGCCAGTTGCTGGATTGATTGTTTCAAACTTTTTACCATCAATAGCATTTACATATTTACCATTAATGAATGCTCTTCCTTCAAATTTAAGTTTATTTGATATTACTTTATATTTGTTTCCTGAGCTCATAAATTTCTTTCTATAAATTTTGTTTTTTTTAATTTCTAAATTTTAAATCTAAGGCACCTTTAGACTAAAATAAATAGATTAACTATTAATTATTGATACAACTTTTGATTGTAACCCATTTTGATACTATAAGTTTCTTTTTTGTTTTACTTCCTTCTCAAATTGAATTTAAATATTAATAATTTAATTAATTAAAAGGAAATTTTATGTTTATTAAAAAAATTTGTAAGTCATTACTTACAGTGTTTGCAGTAGCTTTCTTTGCTCAAGCTGCCTATGCAGAGGTAACTCTAAAGCTTGGAACTACTGGTAGATTGGGAATGCCAATCGGAGATGCCATAGATCAAGCATTGATACCGGCATTGGCAAAAGCTTCTAGTGGTAAAATGAAAATCGAACCTCATTATCAAAAAAGCTTATGCGCAGAGCAAAAATGTGGAGAACAAGCCAATCAAGGGCTTATAGCTCTATGGACTAGTTCTACAGCAAACTATGGTAATTTTGGACCAGAGTTAGCTATTTTTGATTTACCTTTCATTTTTAAATCATTGGAAGATGCAAAAAGAATTTCAGATGAGTGGTTAGCTGAAAGACAGTGCAAACTAGCTCTTGAAAATGCTGGTCATATTTGCCTTTCTGTATATTCAAGTGGTGGATTTAGACAACTTGGAAATGCGACTAAACCAGTTCATGTTCCAGATGATATGAAGGGACTAAAATGGCGTACTACTAAAAGTCCAGTTGAGTTCATGCTAGTCAAAAATTGGGGCGCAACTCCAACTCCTTATGACTGGAGTCAATTATATTCAGGCCTACAGTCAGGTGTAGTTGAAGGTCAGTATGTAGCATCACCTTGGCAACACGTAGCAAAACTTCATGAAGTTGCGAAGTATTTCACTGAGATCGGAGGAATGTGGTCAGGAAACATTTTAGCGATGGATGCAAAACAGTACAATGCATTGTCTGCTCAAGAAAAGAAATGGCTACACACTGCAGCTGATGCTTATGGAGAAAAAGTAAATGAGCTTGATAACGCTTGGATTAAGAATGGTGAAGATGCAATTAAAGCGTCTGCTAAAGAGTGGTATGTACCATCTGAAGCAGAAATGTCTAAGTGGAGAGCAGGTGCAATCGGTGCTTGGTTAGATGCCAAGGGTACTTTTGAACCAGAAGTAGCGAAAAGAGTACTTCTAGAACAAGGTATGGATGGATTCGTAGCTCAATTAGAAAAAGCTGGGGCTCTGTAAATCGTTCAAACATAAACTTTGTAAAGATCATTTAGCTCAATTTTAGAGTTAGATGATCTTTACCTAAAATTAATCATAACATATAAGTAATTATGGAAAGTATCATTCTACTCGTAGTACTACTTTTCCTAATTCTATTAGGTGCTCCTATTGGTTTTATATTAATACTGATACCATTTGTTTATATTTTATTTACAGACGCTGTACCGCTTGTTTTGATTCCAAGTCAAATGTTTAATGCAATTGACTCGGTTCCATTAACTGCAATTGCATTCTTTATGTTGACAGGTGAGTTAATGACAAGCGCTACAATTACAGATCGGTTAGTAGCTTTGAGCAGAGCATTAATTGGACGTATACGAGGAGGGTTAGCTCAAGTAAATGTACTTGTGAGTATGTTTTTTGCGGGGATGAATGGTTCCGTAGTGGCTGATACAGCTACAGTCGGAGCATTAGTTTTACCAGCTATGAAAAAAGCTGGCTATCCTGCTGCGTTTTCGGCTGCAGTTACAGGTGTAAGTTCTACTATCGGAGGGATAATTCCTCCTAGTATTATGATGATTGTACTTGCTAACTCGACTGAGATTTCAATTGCAGCATTATTTGCAGCTGGGATTATACCAGGTATATTGATAGGCGTCGTGATCATGATAATTAATCATTACTTCGCAATCAAATATAACTTCGAGCGCAGTGACGAGCCATTTTCGATACGTCGAGCTGGTAAAGAGTTATATCGATCATCTTTTGCCCTTTTAATACCTTTAGTTTTAGTAGGTTCAGTAATGGGAGGCGTGGCTTCGGTTGTTGAGGCAGGCGCTATTACAGCAATGGTTGCGTTATTAACAGGTGTATTCGTTTACCGAACAATTAAATGGAAAGAGTGCACTGGTGCTTTTCGTAGGGCATTCCGTAACTCAGCAATGGTTTTTATTATCATAGCTGCGTCCGGACCTTTTAGTTGGTTGCTTACTTCTTTAGGTGCAATCGGTGATCTTGAGAGATGGCTTTTAAGTCTCACCGAATCTCCCATTATTTTTATTTTAGCAGTGATACTATTTATTTTTCTTCTCGGAACAGTAATGGACTCTGCGGTAAATATAATTATAGTTGGCCCAGTTCTAGTCAATGTTATGGCTCAAGCTGGCTTTCCAGAGGTGCAAGCAGCTATAGTTGTAATAGTTGGTTTCTTAATAGGGTCGGTAACACCACCTGTCGGTGTCGCGTACTTTACTGCTGCAACAATTGCACAAGTACGTTTAGAAAAAGTAGCTATTGCATTAATTCCTTATCTGATTGGTCTGTTTGTACTTTTATTTTTAATCCTCGTTATTCCAGGGTTGACTATGTTTCTTCCAAACTTAATGAGTAATTAGAGGTATGTTAAAATTTTTTAATAACATTGACCGTTTTATACATCGCATGTTGGAAGCTATGTGTTCACTCTTTTTGGCTTCGATGGTTGGTTTCACTCTCTATAACGTAATCATGCGATATGTTTTTAATAATCCTCCTGTTTGGGGAGATTTGTTAACAGTATTAAGTAATATTTGGCTAATGTTTATAGCACTTGCTTTGACAGCTAGAGATAATGAACACATAGCTTTAAATTTAATATATGAAAAATTACCCAGTAAACTTTCGTTATATATACGACAGTTCTGGAAAATCATGATTATGGTAATTGGTATTGTCTTGATAATTTATGGAGTTGAACTTGTAGAAGGGATGCGTGGAAAGTATTGGGAAATGTGGTATATTGAAATTAGCTTCCAAGGTATTGAGTTCAAAGAAAATTATATGCCAAAGAAATACGCAGTTGCAATCTTACCGTTAGCAGGATTTTTAACGACAATTGGTGCTGCAATTTCTCTTGTGAAAAAGACTTAGTTCTTAAAATATTTCTACTTAACCTTTACCTCTCCAAGGTATTGTTCTATCAATTATTTTTCTCAAAGTTATATCAAATAATAATCCTAACATTCCCATAATGAAAATTGTTATCCAAATTACTTCATATTGAAAATATTTTTTTGCAACATTTTCAACAAATCCAATACCTGTAGTTCCAGCTAAAAATTCAGCAGCTACTAAAGTTCCCCAACACATTCCAACAGCGACTCGAATTCCAGTAAGAATTTCAGGTAAAGAATTTGGAAATATAACATGTCGAAGTATTTGTCTTTTAGAAGCACCTAACGAGTGTGCAGCATGAATTTTAGAAAGTTGAGTCCCTGATGCTCCAGCTCTAGCAGATATAATCATAATTGATAAAGAAACCATAAATAATAAAAATACTTTTCCAGTATTATCAATTCCAAGTACTGAAATTATAAGTGGAGCCCAAGCTAATGGAGGTACTGGTCTGTATAACTCAATCAAGGGATCAAAAAATCCTTTAGCAAATCTGTTTAGTCCCATAAATAAACCTAATGGAACCCCTATAATTATTCCAAAAACTAATCCTAAAAATACTCTTAAGAAAGAGTCCCAGATATGACCATAAGGAACAGGTATCTTGAATAGTTTAAAATCACCCGTAACAACTTTTAAAACCTTACCTTTAAAGTTTTCTTTAACTATCCCTTCGCTTGTATGAACAGGGTATTCGCCAGGTAAAATATCAGCAATCCAATCTGGCAAAATAAATCCAACTATTGAACTAACATCAATCATTTCTACCCAGAGAAGAGGTATATTTTTATAACCAACACTTGGATTAGACATTAGGATAAATTTATTTAATGTGTCTGACGGTTTGGGTAACCATCTCCCAGAGCCTTGCTCCGAGCAACTCGGACCACTCGCAACAATTGTTCCAGCTGGAAATAAAACAATATCAATTAATCTAAGACCAGCTTGTTCTTTCTCCTGAAGGTCATCAAATTCAATAATCGCTTTTTGCATTTCATTTAGTGCATTTGGCGGATAAATGCTTGCAAATTCAATTCTTCTTGCAATTTTGACTATATTTTTGGCATAATCTGAGGCAATTTCCTCATTATCAGCTAAACTTTTTCTATAAGCTTTAACTTCATCTTTTAGATCTTTTATTGAACTTTTGAACTGTGGATTATGATTTCTTAACTTAA
>CACJFS010000013.1 GCA_902592715.1 uncultured Pelagibacteraceae bacterium | reverse complement strand
AAAAACCAAAAATTATAATTTGTAAAACAATTAAAGGAAAAGGAGTTTCATTTATAGAGGGGCATGGGCCCTGGCATCATAAGATACCAAATGAAAATGAACTCAAATTAATCATGAAAGAACTTAGATAAAATGGATAAAATAAGAAAACAATTTCCAATAACTGCTGAGGATTGTGCTAAAAGAAATAAAAAAGTTGTAGTGATGGTTGGGGACATAAGTCATGGCATATTCAGTAATTTTAAAAAAAAATTCCCTAAAAGATACTATAATATTGGAATACTCGAGCCTACAATGATTAGTTTTGCAGCTGGGATAGCTAAATCAGGTTTAATTCCTGTTGCTCATACAATTGCACCATTCATAGTAGATAGATCTCTTGAACAAATAAAACTAGATTTTTGTTATCATAAATTACCAGGTAATATTGTATCTGTTGGTGGATCGTTTGATTATTCCGCATTAGGATGTACTCATCATACTTACTCAGATATAGCAATTTTGAAAACACTTCAAAATATTGAAATTTTCTATCCAACGACCCCGGTTGAATTTGATATACTATTTAAGAATAATTTTGCAAATAAAAAATTAAGTTACTTTAGAATACCAAAAAAAGACCACACAGTTAATTTTGATATTAAAGAATTAAAAAAATCGAATCTATTAAAATTAAATAGTGGAAAGGACATTACAGTTGTATGCTGTGGTCCAATCGTTGAAACTTGCAATTCTGTTGTAAAAAAATTAAATAAAAAAATTAAAATTGATTTATTCTATCTAAATAAAATTTATCCACTAAATATGAAATTAATTTTAAAAAGTATAAAAAAAAACAAAAAAGTATTAATTATTCAGGATCATCCACAGCCTGGTGGCCTAAGTGATGAAATTTTAAGAAATTTAATATTAAGCAATGTTAGCAATATTTTAGCAGAAGTAATTTCATTACCAGATAAATTTATAGACATTTATGGAAGTTATGAAGAATTATGTGACCATGTAGGGCTTTCAGAAAAAAACATTACAAAAAAAATTTATAAACTATTTAATAATAAGAAATATTAAATTTTTTAATTTTTTTATCTAAATTAATTTTGATTTTCTTGGCATCATTTGCTCGATTTAAATCAAAATTATTACAAATATTTTTAACTTGTGATAAATTTCTCATACCTACTATTGCAGATTGAGATCCATTATTAATAGCATTATATATAGCAAATTGGGATATATTCATTTGATATTTGCAAACCTCATTATTTAATTTTTTTAAAAAATTTATCATTTTGTGAGATAAATGTTTTCTAATTTTTTCACTTTTAAAAAACCTAGATTTTTTACTTATTTTATTGGTTAAATATTTTTCAGTTAAAATTCCTCTGAGTAATGAGCCATAAGATGTAGAAAAGATATTACTCTTTTTGCAATTTTTAATTATGGCAACATTTTCCTCACAAAAAATATTATATAGGCTTTGATTATAATTATAGCTTTTAAAATATTTTTTATTTTTTTTTATTATTAGAAACTCTTTTTTAGATAAATTGCTAAATCCAAAGTACTTAATTTTACCATCATTACATAAGTTTTGAAGTGTATTCATTATCTCAAGTAAACTATTTTTATCATCAAATTTATGTAGCAAATAAAAATCTATACAATCTATCTTAATTCTTTTTAAGGAATTGTTAACTTTATCTATAAGATAATTTCTCGTGTATTTACCATTAGCACTCTCACCAGGTAATAAGCCAGCTTTTGTAGATATATAGAATTTATTTTTAAATTGTTTAAGATTAATTATTCTACCAATATATTCCTCTGATAAATTATTTGAATATACATCAGCAGTATCAATTAAATTAAGCCCATAATGACTACACATTGATAATATATTTTTAGTTTCATTATAATTAGTTGAATAACCAAATATATTTCCTCCAATTGCTACTGGATGAATATAACTCATTAAATTTTTTTATATTTTAAAAGAAGGTTAAATGGATCAACCTGGGTTGTATGTGAACCACCATCTAGGAAAATGACCTCACCATTGATAAATCTTGACTCTGGTTTCATCAAAAATTTACATAGATTATAAATGTCATAACTATTCCCTATATGTTTAGATGGTAAAACGTGGCTGACTACATCTCTATATTTAGCATTACTCCTTAAATAATATTTTTTAAAATTATTTTTTTTTAAAATAAAACCAGGCATTATACAATTGCATCTAATATTTTTTTTCCCAAGGTAAAAAGCAACAAATTTAGTCATACTTACTAACGCACTTTTTGAAAAATGATAACTCGGAGATTCATTTGTAATTGATGTCCCTGCAACAGAGGAAATATTAATTATACTTGATCCATTTTTACTTAAATTAAAACTATTAATTAATTTTTGTATTAAAAAAAAATGACTTGTTAAATTTGTTTCAAGGGTATTATTAAAGTTTTTTCTTGTCTCTTTAATAAATGTTAATCTTTTGCCAAATTTTGCATTATTTATCAACAGATCAATTTTTTTTGACTTTATTATTTTTTTTATAGATTTATAAATATTATTTGTATTTTTAAGATTATTCTGTATTAAAAAAAAATTTTTACTTCTAAACTCACTTTTTTTGATCTTCTTATCAATAATAATTATATTATGATTTTTTTTTTCAAAAAGGTTTGCCAATTCCTTTCCTAGTCCATTTCCTCCGCCTGTGATTATTATATTTTTTTTATTTACTGAATTGTTCATAATATTTCAAAAGAGTTTTTTCATTCTCAAAGTTATTTATAATCAATTGATTTTTAGTTTGAAACAATAATTTTTTTTTATTATTCAATTCTTTTTTAAAAATTTTAGGATGGTGATTTGGGTGTTTAAAGATAATATATGGTTTTTTATTAAGCATATTTATTGCACTGATTCCAGAAGCACTTCCAAGAAAAAAATCACTTTTTTTCGAAATTATAAGCATTCTAAGCAAGCTTTCTTGACTTGATACTATATGAAGATTTTTTAAATTATAAAATTTTCTTGGATAATCATCTTTGCCAATCATTATAAATTTAGTATTAGAGTATTCTAATTTTCTAAAAAAATTAAACCAAACATTAGTCCTTGCATTTCCTAGTCTATTTTTTTTGTCTAATTTTAAGTGAACTGCTACCTTAATTTTATTGTTAAAATTTAATACTGTTTTTAATTCTAAAACTTTCTTAAATGATAAATTATTTTTAAATTTATATTTTTTATAATATTTCTGTAATTCAACTGTTGAGTTTTGATTTTTATAAGAAATAAGATTGTTTTTAATGTTTTGAAAATAAAAATAATTTTTATTAATCTTGATTTTTGATAAAAGTTCTACTTTATCAATAAAATCAAAACTTTTAGCGACATTCACAATATCTTTATCAAGTTTTTTTTTTACAATAATCTGTAGTACTGATTTTTTTTTCTTATAAATTTTATTTATTCTAATTAAATTAATTATTAATAATAATGAACCTAAAGAAACCTTTTTTCTAAAATCACAAATACCACAAATTTTCATTTACTGATAATTTCTTGTAGCTCTTACCGAAAAATCTTTTTTTGCTTTAAAATAAATTTCAAAAAAAATTTTTACATAAACTACAATTACTTCTACCAAATTTTTAATATTTAATGCCGAACTATTGTTTACCCCAGTATTCATTTTTCCAGCAATTTCCATATAGGTAATCTCAGATCTAAGGCACTTGGTTGTAAGCTCAGAAACAATACTAAATCTATCTGAGTGTATCTTAAAGGTTTTTAAAATTTTAGTTGGATAAATTGTCGGACCATTCATATACATCAAAAAAATATCAAAAGTCAAAATATATAAAGAATGAAATAGTGTTGAAACTAAATTTCTAAATCTTCCTCTCATTTCTTTATTAAGATAATAAGATGTAATCATATCTGATTTTTCCACATTGTTAAAAATAGTGACTAGTAAATCATAGTTAGCGTCGTTATCACCCGGTGCTATCATTATTTTTTCGTATTTTGCAATTTTAAGTGCTTTTTTAAAACTTGCTCCAATTCCTAAATTTTTTTGATTATTAATTATTCTTAAATTTGATAATATATTTTGTTTCTCTAATAGTATTTCATAAGTTCTATCTGTACTGCCATCGTTACAAACAATAATTTCTATTTCAACATTTGTTTTTGATGAAATATTAATTAGATTATCTATTGTACTTTGAATATTTTTTTCTTCATTCAAAGCAGGGACAAATATTGATAGCATTATACTTTTATACGATTACCCAAATATATTTTTTTTAAGAATTTAAATAAATAAAATAAAATTATTATTTTTTTATTTATAATATATAAATTGTTATTTTTAATACCTATAGTATTAGAACTGATTAACTTTTTTATACGTATATTATACATCTCATTATTATTATATATTTGTAAAAGTCTTTTTTTGGTCATTTTATTTTTCTTTATTAAAAATAAAATTTTTAATCTTACCGAACTCTCTGGTGTGTTAATAATTATAATATAACAATAATTACTTAATAAGTATAAAAAGATAATTTCAATTTTTACAAATAAATTTAAAAAAATATCATTATAACATAAACAAAATAATACTATTGAGCTAATTAAGAAACCTACCTTTATTGAACTTAAAAAAGAAAATTTATGAACTAACTTTGTATAAAACTGTACAATAACATTGACTACTATTGATATTACCAAGAAATAAATTGGGTGAAAATTATCCATTTTTTTGGTTTGTTTGAAATTGCAATTTTCTGAGAAGAATAAAAATATTTATTAAAAATATTTTATTACTTTTTATTTTTAAATATCCTTTTTTGTAATAAATATAATTATCATTTACAAGATCTTTAAATCTCTTTTCAATTAATTTTTCTTTTAAAAATTTAATTTTTAAATTTTTAATTTTCGTATTTTTTTTTAAAATTTCTCTAATAATAATCAAAGAAGGACTGTCATTAGTAATACCAAGCATAGTAAAATAATAAGATGCAAATAAAATAGAATACGACAACAAAATATATAATGAATCTATAAGCTCATTTTCAAAACATAGTAAATATAAAATTATTGGAAAATAAAATAAAAGAACTACTTTTAACGAACTAAAACTTAATTTTATTTTTAATAAAATTAAGTGAATGAAACAAATTGCAAAAAAAATAAGAAATACATTACCCAACATTACAAACCGAATGGTTTATTTTCAATACTTATAAATACAGATCCTTGCTTATATGTATAGGGAAGTTCTTGAATTTTTTTAGATAACTTCCAATTATTTTTTTGAGTAAATATATTTAGTTTATTCCTTTTGCAAAAATTATATATTGAGATTGCATTTTTTTTATTATTAATCTCACATACTATATCAATATTTTTTAAAAATTTTTTATTGATAGAATTAATAATCTTTGCTTCTTGGCCTTCTGCATCAATTTTAACAATTGTTTTTTTATAATTTAAATATTTGTTTAGTTTTTCAATTTTAACTCTAAATTGCTCTACTGGACCATATAGATAGTCTTTGCTCCCAGATATATGCGATCCAGTTAAATTATTAATTACTCTATTAAAAACTACATCACCATTTTTCATCGATATTGCTTTTTTATATATACTTATGTTTTTGTATTTATTTAATTTTACAATCCTTTTAAGATTTAAAAAAGTTTTTGGATCTGGTTCAAAACTTGCTACTTTATAATCTAAACTAGATAAAATTAATGAGTGCAGACCTATATTTGCACCTATATCAATTGCATTAATATATTTCCATTTATTAACTTTATAAAATAGAAATAGAATTAACTCGTCATATTCAAACAAATTCAAAGTATTTATGTTACCAAAAGAAATGTTTGGAATTTTAATAATTTTATTATTATATAAAAATTTTATGGCTTTTTTATTTTTTAATTTTGAAATTTTTTTTTGAAATTTTTTTTTATTAATTAAATAACTGTTTTCTTTAAATGAATGGAGCGGATAATAATTCTTAACTTTATTAAGAAATTCATCCAGATTTAAATCAAATTCTTTAATCATGGTATAAACCAATAATAATCTTTATTATAATTACATTCTTCAAATAATATTTTCCAATTATCTACATGCATATAAGTTTTTGCAGTTAAATTCCAGGCTAGCATTCTTTCCTTTTCATCTTCATTTCTCCAAGCATCAACTGTTAGAAATGCATTCTTTTTACTAACTCTGTTAATTTCTGACAATGATTTTTTTAATTCTTTCAAGTCTAGGTTATGTATCGTATTAATAGATATAACTAGATCAAAGCTTTTGTCTTCATAAGATAAATTGTTAGCATTACCAACTTTGATTAAATGCTCTACACTTTCATGAGCATTTTTCTTCGCATAATTTGAAATATCAACACCTTCTATTTTTAAATTAGGATTTAATTTTAAAAATTCATACATCATAAAGCCCTTTCCACAACCAACATCTAAAATAGAAAAATTATCATGCATTTTATAATGATCATAAAAAACTCTAACTGTTTCATACCAAAACCTTTCATGATATCTATATCCACCATAACCATACATTCTGTCTCCATCAAAATATTCTTTATCAAATTTTCTTGAAATTTCTCTCATTGCATCTGTTACGTTTGACTTTCTCTCTTTTAAAGGTCTTTTACTCTTTGGGTATTTTATTAATAGATCTATTTCTGACATTTATATTTTAATTAATGGCCTAATTATTTTACCTTTTAAAAAATTTTTAATTGCTAAATTAATTTCTTCTAAATTGTATGACTTATCTATAAACTTTTTAAACAAATATGGGTTTTTCTCAACTATTCTATCAAATAATTTTATATTTTTTTTAATCGATATATCTCCTCCAATTGAACCAAAAATCCTTTTTCCATAAATAATTTCATAAGGATCAATTTTTAAAACTTCTCCTTTGCTAGGATTACCTGCAATATAAAATTTTCCGTCCTTACTTAAATTTTTAAAAGCATTTCTCATTAAAAAAATATTTCCAGAAGTATCTATTGATCTCTTTATCTCTGAAATTTTTATATCATTTTTATGAATGAGTTTTTCAAAAGAGACTAAATTTAAACTTAATTTACAGCCAAGTTTTTTGAGTAATTTTAGTCTCTCTTTATTTTTTTCGACTGCAATTATATTTTTATAACCAAAATATTTTAGAGTTGCAAAAACAATAAGACCAATCCCCCCTAATCCATAAATTGTGATAAAATTATTCTTCTTCAAATTTTTCATAGCTTGCAATGCTATACCAACTCCTGTTGGCATAGCACAACCATAAAGAGCATAAATTTTTTTCAATTTTTTACTATTAATCTTATAAACCCTACTTTCTGAAGTAATTGCAAATTTAACAAATGTGCTTACTGGACCAGAGTTAACTTTTTTATTTGCAATATCCAAATGTTCTGCGTTGGCACACTCTAATTTTGAATTTTTTATCCAGGAAATAATAACAGTATCGCCATTTTTAAATTTTGTAATCTTTGAACCTGCTTTAATTATAATACCAACAGCTTCGTGACCTAAAGTATGAGGTAAATATTTATCTTTCCCTTTTTTACCAAATATTTCATTTAACTGACTGCCACAAACAAAAGTATATTTGACTCTAATTAAAAGCTGATTCCTCGCAATTTTTTTTGTCATTAATTTTTTGACTTTGAGAGGTTTATTAATTTTTTCAAGTACAGCTGCTTTATTATTGTATATATAAGTATTTTCGGTCATTAGAAATGTATATCAAATTTAAATTATGAAACCTAGAAATTTAATTTTATTAATCTTTAAGTTCACTTTTTTATTTATAATTTTTTATTATTTATATAAAAATAGTTATATCAATTTTCAAAATCTTATAGATACAATTTTTGCAAATATAAAAATAATAATTTTAATTTCTCTCATTGGTATTTTAACAATATTTCTTGCTAATTTTAGATGGTTGATAATCCTAAAAATATTTAATTTTAACTTTAAATTTTGGGAAATTTTTAAGATTACTTACATAGGTATTTTTTTTAATAATGTTCTTTTAGGTGCTTATGGAGGTGATTTTGCAAGAGTTTATTATTCTATAAATCTTACAGAAGAGTCAAAAAAAAAAATTATATTAAGTATAATTATAGATAGATTATTTGGTTTTTTTGGACTTATAATAATCTCTTTATTTTTCTTTCTTCAGATTTTAACAAAGGAATTTTATTACAAACTGGTAAATTTAATTTATGAAAATCAACTTTACACAATTTCTCTTACTTTTATATTTATTTTTTTAATAATTCTATCAATTTTAATATTTAAAAAATATATTCAAAATAGAAAATCTATTTCTCAATATTTTAAAAATTTAAATTTTCTGGCTTTAATTCGTTTGTTGTTAATTTCTCTGTTAATTTTTGTAATCATAAATTTTATGATCTATTTAATCACAAATTTTGTTTATAAATTTAATATAGCTCTAAATATTATATTTTTTACAAATTCAATAGCATTATTTGTAAACTCATTACCTTTAACACCAGGAGGAATTGGACTGGGAGAATTAGCTTATACAGAATTAATAAATTTGTTTGATGAATATAAAAAAAATTTAATAAATTTCTCTAATGTTTATCTCATTTTTAGGATCATAAATTTAATTATAAGTTTACCTGGAATTATCTTTTTCTTAATGTATAAAAAGTCTCAATGAAAATTCTAATTACTGGCGCTTGTGGGTTTCAAGGTACAAAAATCGTACCAATATTGTTAAAAAAAAAATATAAAGTAATTGCTGTTGATACAATGTGGTTTGGTAATCGACTTAAAAAACATAAAAATTTAAAAATAAAAAAAAAAAATATTACAGATTTAGTCTCAAAAGATTTAAAAGGTGTAAATATCGTATTACATCTTGCCTCAATCGCAAATGATCCAATGGGTGACTTAAAACAACATCTGACTTGGGAATATTCTTGTTTGGGTACAATGAAACTTGCTGATTTGTGTATAAAAAATAAGGTAAAAAAAATAATTTATGCTTCATCTGCATCTGTTTATGGAGTTAAAAGAGAAAGAAATGTTATCGAAGAATTAAGTTTAGAGCCAATATCTACTTATAATAAAGCGAAAATGATAGCAGAGCGAGTGCTTTTATCTTATAAAAAAAAAATAAATATATCAATTATTAGACCGGCAACCGTATGTGGTGTTGGCCCTAGAATGAGATTTGATTTGAGTGTAAACATGCTCACATATCAAGCTATAAAAAATAAGAAAATAACTGTTTTTGGTGGAGATCAAATACGCCCAAATATTCACATAGATGATTTGTTAAGATTATATATTAAATTTTTCAGTAATAATAAAAAATATAATGGTATTTTCAATGCAGGTTTTGAAAATTTGTCAATTATGGAAATTGCCAAATTGGTAAAATCAAAAATCCCTTGCGAAATAATAAAGATAAAGAATGTAAATGATGTAAGGAGTTATAGGGTTAATTCAGAAAAACTTCTTAAATTGGGCTTTATTCCAAAAAAAAAAGTAGTAGATGCTATTAGAGAGGTAAATGATAAATATAAAAAAAATATTAATAATCTCGATAAAAGATTTTTCTCAATTGATTGGTTGAAAAAAAACTTTCATGAATAAAAATAAAGCTGTAATTCTTGGAGTAAATTCATTTTCTGGAAATTCTTTTGCAAATTATTTATTGGAAAAGAATTATAAAATTTTATGTTTTAGCAGATCTAGTATTGAAAAAGATCATTATTTAAGATTTGATAAAAAAAACCAAAAATTTAAATTTTATAAAAAAGATATAAATAAAGATCTTAAATTTATAATAAAAAAAATTAAAGAATTTAAACCAAGTTTTATCATAAATTATGCAGCACAAAGTATGGTTGGCGAAAGTTGGGAAAATCCAGAGGATTGGTTGAAGACGAATTCATATAGTTTACCGATATTTTACAATGAAATATTTAAACTAAATATCAAATCTAGAATAGTTCATATTTCTACTCCTGAGGTTTATGGTAATACTAAGAATAAAATTTATGAAAATAGTATCTATCATCCAAGTACACCCTATGCTTTATCTCGAGTGACAGCCGATCAATATTTAAGCATAATGAATAAGTTTAAAAAATTAGATTATATATCTATGAGAGCTGCAAATGTTTATGGGGAATGCCAAAAACTTTATAGAATTATACCTAAAACTATTTTTGCATGTCTTTCAAACAAAAAACTTTCACTTCATGGAGGTGGAAAATCTTTGAGATCATTTATTCACATTGATGATGTCTCTAGAGCTACATATATTGCTATGAAAAAAGGTAAATCAGGTCAAATATTTCACGTTACAACTGAAAAGATGGTTTCTATTAAATTTTTGGTTAAAATGATCTGTAAAAAACTTAACAAAAATTTTAATTCTATAGTTAAAATAACAGCAGACAGGGTAGGCAAAGACAGTTCGTACAATTTGAGTGGAAATAAAATTAAAAAATATGGATGGAGACCTCAAATTGAACTTTCAGAGGGTTTAGATAGAGTTATTAAATGGGTAAAAAATAATGAGGGTAATTTCAAAAAAAAAGAGCTAAGTTATATACATAAAAAGTAATTATGAAAAATCTCCAAAAATATTCAAGAGAGTATATTAAAAAAGAATTTGCACTTTCATCAGATTTAGATTTTAAAAAATTTAGTAAATTAATTAAATACCTCAAACTAGTAAAAAAAAAAAATAAAAAAGTTATTTTAATTGGTAATGGCGGAAGCGCTGCTATGTCTAGTCACGTTAGTGTAGACTTAACAAAACAATGTAAAATCAGAGCGGTCAATTTTAATGAAGCAGATCTGATAACTTGCTACGCCAATGATTATGGGCATGATAATTGGATGAAAGAAGCCATCAAAAGTTATTTCGACAAGGGAGATCTTGTTATTTTAATTAGTAGTAGTGGCCAATCAAAAAATCATATTGTTGCTGGAAAATACTGTAATTTAAAAAAGATAGACCTTATAACTTTTACTGGTTTTAATGGAAAAAATAAATTGAGTAAAATGGGAGTTTTAAACTTTTGGTTGAACTCCTCAAATTTTAATCAAATTGAAATGGTGCATCATATCTGGTTGCTTTTAGCTTGCGATTATTTAACTGCAACAAAATTTTAAAGATTTTCCTCGACTAACTTTCTTTTTAATTTTACTTTAAGCATATTTTTTATATTTATCACTGCGTCAAGTCCAAATCTTTTTTCAATTTTTTTTAAAAATTTGTCATTCGAAAAATACTTTTCAAATTTTTCATCTCTTAGTTTAAGTATTTTGGCTGCAGAAAGTGTCTCTGTAGAAAGTGGTTTTGTATCATATGAATGAAATGAAAATTCGCTATATTTTTGTGGTAATTCTACATTATTATCTAGACCATCTTTATATAGTTGACTACCTGGTAAGGCCATTGCAGCATAGGTATTCCATCCAAGTGTATTAAGCTTCAAACTAAGATCAAACGTTTGATTTATTGTATCCTCAGTATCTCCTGGTAAGCCAAATATGTAATTTGCTAAAACCTCTATTCCAGCATCTTCAATTTGTTTCACTACTTTTTCTACATCAACATCTTCAAATTTTCCTTTTGAAACCTCCAATCTAATATTCCTCGAACCACTCTCTATTCCTAGGCAAAGCCATTTAATTCCTGCTTTTCTAACTTTGTTTAAAATTTCTGGTCTTTTTACAGTATCAATTCTTGAATAAGCCCACATTTTTAAATCATCTTTTTTATTTCTTTTCTCTAAAAGCTCACACAGGGGAATATAAAACTTGGGATTTAGCAAAAACATTTCATCAGTAATTTTAATGGTTTTAACCCCCATCTCTATAAGTTTATCAAATTCTTTGATAATAAATTCAGGTGACCAAAATCTCATTTTGTTATATTTACCAGCTACCCCAACTTCATCATTATCATTTTTGTTTAAAATATTTATCATACAAAAATTACATTTAAATTGGCAACCTAATGATGTTTGAATAGCTGCGTATGGATATCTAAATTCCTCTTGGTATTCAGCATGCCAAAGTGGAGATCTGTAAAGATCTAACGGCTTTTTTTTAAACGGTAGTAAATCCCATGCATAACCAGGAAGATCGATGTCCATTTTTTCTGTTGGAACGACTCCAATTGGTTTATTAAATTCAATCTTACTATTTAGGTCTCTGTAAGCTATTCCTGGTATGTATTTAATATTTTGTTGATCAATTTTTTTAACCTTCAATATCTCATGTAAAGCATAAACTCCTTCATTTAAAAATACAAAATCTATACTTTTTTCATCTTCCAGTACTTTTTTGGGGAGTGCTTGGACATAAGATCCTATATATGAAATTGGAATATCAATTTTTTCTGTTTTCAAAAAATTTGATAATTCTATTGCACCAATCATATTTGTAGTTCCAGCATTTACATTCTGTCCATAAACCACAAAGCAAATCAGAGTTGGATTAATATTTATTATTTTATTATATGCCTCTTTATTTGTTAAATTTTCTGCTAAGCAATCAAGTATTGCTACTTTACCACCTTTTGAGCGACAACTTTCAGCAAGTAGTAGTGACCAAGTTGGCGTTTCTATGGCTGAGAATTTTTCTGCTAAACCTTGATACGTTTTCTTAGCACTATTAGGAGTTATAAAAAGTATGTCTACCATATAAATTTTTCAATTTTTGCAATAATTTTTTTATCGGATAAGTTATTTCTTTCAAGTAAGGCTTCTCTACCATCATTTCCAAAATCAATAATTTCATTTAAAGCATTACCTACAATTCTAGTATTTAAATTATTTTTATTTACATAACTTAAAAGTAGAGTTGATAAATTAAACATCTCATATTGCTCGTCAAATACTATGGTGTGAAAATGTTCTTCTAGCAAAATGGATAAACTTTTAGATATCGGTTTACATCTAAATAGATCAATTAAGGTTATGTTTTCTCTAAAATACTTATTATTATTAATTATCCTCCATAATTTGTTAAGCAAAAAACCGTGACTAATAATACATAATTTCTTTCCATTAAAAATAACTCTATAACCATTTTTCATATCTCTATTTTTAAATGTGTAATCAATATTGTGGTTCTTTTCTCTGTCTAGTCTAATGAAATAAAGAGATTTTTTTTTAATAATATTTTTTGCTACAAAACTCGCACTCTTAGAGTCTGATATAGTATATATATTAGAATTAACAATTAAATTTGCCAGACCTAAATCCTCATTCGAATAGTGTGTTGGTCCTGCATTAGCGTAACCATATCCAATTCCTGGTATTAAATTTATCATTGGTAATTTCATTACAGAACTTATTTTATGCTGTTCCCAAGCTCTAGATAATATGAATGGAGCCATTGCATAGTTTACTACGATTTTATTTTTTAGACTTAAACCAATTGCAATATCAATAGTATTTTGTTCGCTTATACCTGTATGTATAAATTGTTTTGGAAGTTTTTTTCTAAAAATATCAAGCGATGGCGCTCCAAAATCTGCACTTAAAAAATAGATGTTTTTATTCTTTTGTGCCTCTTTATATATTTCATTGATGAAGGAGTCTCGTTGAAAACTATATGACATTAAATTTTTAGTTCTTTAAGCAATTGTTTTTTTTTCATTTTAGTTAATTCCTGCCAATAGTGCGAGTCTCTTTTATTTTCCATAAAACTAACTGAATTACCTTTGATTGTATTACAGATTAGGACTCTTGTTTCTTTTGAATCCTTTAGTTTCTTCAAGCTAGGTATTATTTTATAATAATTATGACCATCAATTTGTTCTACTTTAAAACCAAAACCTTCCAGCTTTTTTTTTATAGGATTCAATTTTAGGCAATTTTCAGTTTTACCAAGTATTATTAGCTCATTTCTGTCTATTATAATTTTTATATTATATAAATTATGATGTTTTATAAATAACAAAGCTTCCCATGTAGACCCTTCGTATAATTCGCCTTCACCAATTATTACCCATATTTTTTTTTTTGTAGTTTCATTTTGATTAGATATAGCAAGCCCTGAAGCTATACCAAGGCCATGACCTAGAGATCCAGAGGTTACATCAACCCCAGGAATCTTATTATTTGGAAAAATTTTTAAGATTGACTTTTTATTTTTTTTCCAATTTTGCCACTCACTTTTTTTTATTATATTGTTTTTAATTAAATATGGATATTGTACAGAACCAGCATGCCCTTTACTCATTATAAAATAGTCGTTATTTTTAGTATTTTTTTTACTATTAATAAATTTTCCTAGATACAAACAACTTACAATATCAAATACAGATAAGATCGAACCAGGGTGACCTTCTTTTATTTCAATAAATTTTTTGAAAATTTCTAATTTAATTTTTTTACTATTTTGCTTTATTTTGTTGATATTCATAATGTCTGAATTATAAAATATATTATGTATATACGTATACCAAAAAGCTTAAAAGTAAAAAGAATTGTTAATTATACACCTCAAGAATTAAAAAATTTTGAAACAAAAATAGCTAAAAATTATAACGATGCTTTAATAAAAGGTCCAATACATCTATCTCATGGAAATGAAAAACAACTAATAAAAATCTTTAAATATATAGATAAGAATGATTGGGTATTTTCTAGTTGGAGAAATCACTATCATGCTTTGTTGCATGGTGTTAATCCAAACTTAATTAAAAAATTTATTTTCGAAGGAAAGAGTATGAGCGTATCATCTAAAAATCCAAATTTTTTTTCTAGCTCAATTGTAACAGGAATTCTACCGATAGCTTTGGGAGTTGCAAAATCTAATACACTAAAAAAAAATAAAAGAGCAGTCTGGTGTTTTGTAGGGGATATGACAGCAGAAACAGGTATTTTTAATGAAGTTTACAAATATTCAAAAAATTTTAAATTAAAAATGAATTTTATAGTTGAGGATAATAATTTAAGCACAAATACACCAACACACAAAGCTTGGAACAAAAGTAAATATTTTGATCACAAAAAATATCCGGATGTAATATATTATAGATACAAAAACATTTATCCGCATCATGGCACTGGAAAGTGGGTTTTGTTTTAATGAGTAAATATTTCAATGAGGTGGAGAAATCTATGAATTTTCTATCATTAAAGAGTAATACAATTTTTTTAGGTCAATCTGTTAAATATCCAGGTAATTTAATTTATAAAACTCTTACAAAAGTTAAAGGGACAAAAAAAATCGAACTTCCAGTCTTTGAGGAAGTGCAGCTTGGAATGAGTTTAGGAATGGCAATGGATGGCATGTTTCCAATTACGTGTTTCCCTAGATTTGATTTCTTATTATGTGCCATGAATCAATTGGTAAATCATGCTGATAAAATAAAAATTATTACTAATAATCAGTATTGTCCAAGCATGATAATAAGAGTTTTAGTTGGGGCAAAGAAACCTTTAAATGGTGGCGAGCAACATACTCAAAATTATGTAAATGAAATAAAAAATATGCTTAAAACAATAAAGGTTTGGGACCTTAAAGATGAAAAAAATATATTTTTAAGCTATAAAAACGCATTCAAAAACAAACAAATAAATTTAATGGTAGAATATTCACAGTTATATTAATTAAATATGCATTATTCATTAGTATCAGATTCTTGGGGCAAAGAAGAAGTTAAAGCTATTAATAAAGTTATCAAATCAAATATATATACTTATAAAGGTAAATACGTAAAAGAATTTGAGAATAAATTTGCTCGTTATTTCAAAACTAAATATGCAGTGATGGTTAATTCTGGGTCATCAGCAAATTTATTATCAGTTGCTTCATTATTTTTTAAAAAAAAAAAACCCTTAAAAAAAGGAGATGAAGTAATAGTACCAACGCTTTCATGGAGTACAACATATTATCCATTACAACAGTATGGATTAAAGTTAAAATTTGTGGATATAGACATGGAAACACTGAATGTAAGTGTAGATGATATTATTCAAGCAACCACAAAAAAAACAAAATTAATAGTGGCAGTAAATATTTTAGGAAATCCAATTGAATTATCTAAGTTAAGATTATTTTGTCAAAAAAGAAAAATTTATTTAATGGAGGATAATTGCGAATCAATGGGGGCCAAAACTAATGGGAGGTACTCAGGTACTTTTGGAATTGTAAATACTTTTAGCACATTCTTTTCTCACCATATTTCGACTATTGAGGGAGGACTAATTTTAACAGATAATTTTGAAATTTATAATCTACTTTTATCCTTACGATCTCATGGTTGGACTAGAGATATATCAAAAAATTTTTATCTTAAGAAAGATCAAAAAAAATATGAGAATTATTGTTTTACATTACCGGGTTACAATGTAAGACCCACAAACTTAAATGCAGCAGTAGGAATAGAACAACTAAAAAAATTAACAAATCTTATAAATATAAGAAGACAAAATCATAAATTTTTTTTTAGCTTATTTAAGGATGATAAAAGATTTATAATACAAAAATTTAATAAAGAACATTCATGCTTTGCTTTCACTTTAATTTTTCGCCCTAAATATAAATATATTAAAAAAAAAGTGTTTGCTGCCTTAAAAAAAAATAAAATTGAATTTAGACTTATAACTGGTGGAAGTTTTTTTAAACACCCTGTAAAAAAATATTTTGATTATTCAAAGTATAATGGATCCACAATGGTAGATTATGTCCACGAAAATGGATTTTTTATTGGAAATCATCCAAAAAATATAAAAAAAGAGTTAACATTCTTTAAAAATATATTACAAAACATCTGATGAAAATTTTAATAACAGGTGGTGCAGGATATATTGGCTCTACTTTATGTGAATATTTACTTAAAAATAAACATAAAGTTACAGTCTTAGATACTTTTATGTTTTCTAATAATTCCTTAAATGCGTATATGTCTGATAAAAATTTTTCAGTCTATCAAGAGGATGTTAGGAACATTAAATCTATAAAAAAATATTTATCTGAGCATGATGTAGTTGTTCCTCTAGCCTGTTTAGTTGGAGCACCCCTCTGCAACTTAAAAGAAGATGAGGCAAATCAAGTAAATTTCCAAAGTATAAAAGCAATGATAGATAATTTATCAAAAGATCAATATGTGATCTACCCAACAACAAACAGTGGGTATGGTGTTGGAGAAAAAGATAAATATTGTACTGAAGACACACCTTTAAAACCAATATCAGTTTATGGAAAAACAAAAGTTCAAGCAGAGGAGTATATAGCCAATAAATTTCCTAACTCCACTAGGTTAAGATTGGCTACAGTATTTGGTGCTTCTCCCAGAATGAGACTAGACTTACTAGTAAATGATTTTGTTTATAGAGCAACTAAAGACAAATTTATTGTTTTATTTGAATCTCATTTTAAAAGAAATTTTATACATATAAGAGATGTTTGTAGAGCAATGATTATGTCAATAGAAGATCAAGAAAATTTTTCAGGAGAAACTTTTAATCTTGGTCTATCTGATGCTAATTTATCAAAACTAGAGCTATGCTTAGAAATAAAAAAATATATTCCTAAATTTGAAATTTTAGAGTCAGAAATAGGCAAGGATATTGATAAAAGAGACTACATAGTTTCTAATGAGAAAATAGAGTCAAAAGGTTTTAAGCCAGCTCATTCGATTAATGATGGAGTTGAGGAGTTGATGAAACTTTTCAAATATTTAATTCCATCTGAATCGATGAGAAATTTTTAATGAAAAATATTATTATTTTTTCAAACAAAAATTTTTTAAAAAAAAACTTTAAACAGTATGTAACAAAAAAAAAACTAAAATATGAATTATTTTTTTTTTCGAATTTTAATAAAATTAATATTCAAAAAATTAAAAAATTATTAAAAAATAATTTATTTGTTTTGATTAGCACTGGCCTTTCAGGAAGTATACAATATAATGTTAATAATGGGCCGAAAATTTATGAATATAATACAAAACTATATTATAATTTACTAACAAGTTTAGAAAAATTATCTTTTAAAAATGTTTTCTTTGTATCAGCTTCATGTGCCTATCCATCAAATAAAAATATTTTAAAAGAAAAATATTATGGTTTTCCGCCTATAGAAGTAACAAGTTATTTTTATTCATTATCAAAAATATTTGCCACTAATATTTGTCGGCAGATAAATAGAAAAAAAAATTATAATTATATAACTTTAGTCCCAGCCACACTTTATGGAAAGTATTCTTATTATCATTCAATTAATTCACATGTTTTAACTGCATTATTAAATAAGTTAAAAAGTTCAAAAAAAAAAATTGTATTATGGGGTTCGGGTAAACCAAAAAGAGAATTTATATTTATTGAAGACTTTATAGATGCAATTTTTTTTATAAATAAGTGTAATATAAAAAAGGATATAATTAACATTGGGACAGGAGAAGATGTATCTATTAAAAATTTAGCTAATAAAATTAAGAAATTAGTAAATTATAAAGGGCAAATAGTTTGGGATGCCTCAAAAAAAGATGGTACATTAAAAAAACTATTAGATAGTAGTTTTCTTTTTGAAAAAGGTTGGAAGCCATTAAAAAATTTAGATAAAAGATTGAAAGAACTTTAATTATTGTAAAATGTTTCAAAATGATTATTTCAAAAACTCCATTTAGAATATCACTGTTTGGTGGTGGCTCTGATTTTCCCTCATATTACAAATACAATAAATCAACAATCATTGGATTTGCATTTAATAGATATAATTACATTCTTTTTAGAACAAAATATCTAGATACCAGTCCTTATAAATATCATATTAATTATTCATTAAATGAAAAATCAAATTCAATTGAAAAAATAAAGCATAGATCTGTAAAGGAGACTTTAAAATATTTTAAATTTAAAGATACATTTGAAATTCACTATAATGGTGAATTGCCTGCAAGAACAGGTTTGGGCACATCCTCTGCTTTCACAGTTGGTTTGTGCAACATTTTAAATTATATAAAAGGAAAAAAAGTAAGTCCTATAGATTTGGCAAGACAAGCTATAGATATAGAACAAAATAAAATAAAGGAATTTGTTGGTTCTCAAGATCAAATTTTAACTTCTTTAGGAGGATTCAATAAAATACATTTTAGCAATAAAGAAATTAAGGTAACAAAATTTAATTTAGAAAAAAGTTCTGTAAAAAAAATTGAAGACTCTTCACTTTTGTTATTTACTGGGCAGGTGAGAACGGCTGAAAAAATAGAAAGAAATAAATTTAAAAGATTAGACAGTAGAAAAAATAGATTACTGAATGAATTGGTAGAAATAGCAGATGATGCTAATAAAAAATTTCATTCCAAAAATTTTAATTTAAAAGAAATTGGTGAATTATTAGATGATTCTTGGACTTTAAAAAAATCAATCCACAAAAGTGTTTCAACAGAGAAAATAGATGAAATATATCAATATGCTAAAGAAATCGGTGCTTATGGAGGAAAAATTTTGGGAGCAGGTGGTGGTGGTTATCTTTATTTATTATGTCCAACTGGCAAAAAAGAAATTATAAAAAGAAAACTAAATCAATTTCAAAATATAGAATTAAAAGTTTCTAAAACAGGTTCTGAAATTATTTCTTCAACTGCAGATTATAGGTAATGCTTTTAAGTATTATAACACCAACTATTAATAGGGTTAAACTTTTAAAAAAAAATTTAAGGAACTTAGATTCATTATACTCTAGTTTTAAAAATTTTGAATGGCTAATAATTGTAGAAAAAAATGATATGAAAACAATTAATTTTCTAAAAAAACATAAAAAAAAATATTTAACCGTTATTGTTGGCAAGCATGAAAGTGCAGAATTAGCTTTTGAAAGAGGTATTAAAAAAAGTAAAGGAAAATTTATTAACTTTCATGGTGATGATGATTTCTTTAATATCGATTATATTTCTTGTATAAACAAAAAACTTTTTACAACAAAATCAAAATGGATAATATTTGATGGTTATTACATTGATGAGAATTTTAATATAATAAGAAAATTAATCACTTTTATAAAAAGTTTATTACTGAGGAATTATGGATTAATAGATCTTAATATCGTAAATTACATAATGACCCCATCTGTTTTTGTGCGAAAAGATACATATAAAAAAATAGGGGGATTGGGTGTTATAAAACGTTCTGGCTCAGATTATATATTATGGATGAATTTATATAAAAAATATATGCCAAAAATAATTAAAAAAAAATTAACATATGCAATGATAACAACTGGCACTATATCTGGAAAATTTGAACTAGAAAAATATATCTTTTTATATAAAAAAATGCAGAAAAATAACAAAAAAGGTTTTTTAAACTCAATATTAATTACAGCCTCCATATCTTTAATAATCTTTTATAATTATGTTACAAAAAAGATAATCAATTAATGAAAACATCTTTGAGTTTGGTAATTTTATGTGGAGGAAAAGGTAAAAGGTTAGGTAATATTACAAAAAAAATAGCTAAACCATTAATAAGGATTAATAAAAAACCTTTCATAGAATATTTAATAAATTTTTATCAAAGATATGAGTTTGATAAAATATATCTCATTGGGCATTATAAATCATCTCAATTTAAAAGAGCTTTTTCAAAAAAAGAATTTAATTTTATAAAATGTAAATTCATTAAAGAAAAAGAAGCTATGGATACTGGTGGAGCTTTAAACAGTATAAGGAATAAGATTAAAGGTAACATGGTAGTAATTAATGGGGATAGTTATTTAAATTATAATTATTTAAAGTTTGATAATTTTAATATTAAAAATAATTCTCACTCAATGATTTTGGTTAAAAATTTTAACTATAATAGTAATAAAAAGTTAATTAATTTAAAAATTAAAAATAAATTAATAATAAAAACTAAAATTTCTAATTATATGAATGCTGGGATATATTTTTTTAAGAAAAATATATTTAATATTATACCCAAAAATAAAAAATCATCACTTGAAAATGATATACTTCCACTTTTAATTAATAGGAAAAAAATTAAAGGAATCTACTCTAATGATTTTTTTATAGATATTGGTTTAAAAAAAAATTTGAATGCTGCAAAAAAAAATTTAAAGAAAGTAATAGAGAAGCCAGCAATTTTTATAGATAGAGATGGTGTGATGAACAAAGACACTGGATATGCACATAAATTTAAAGAAATGATATGGATAAAAAGCTCTTTAAATCTTTTAAAAAAACTAAGTAAAAAAGAAATTAAATTATTTATTGTGACTAATCAATCTGGCATTGCAAGAGGCATTTATAGTGAAGGAACTTTTTTAAATTTACATAAAAAAATAAAAGAATTTTTGATCAGTGAAAATATTTTTATAGATGAAGTAAAATATTGCCCTCACCATCCAAAATTCGGAAATAAAAAATATAAAGTAAATTGCAAATGCAGAAAACCTAATAATAAAATGCTTAAAGATTTGATTGATTATTGGAATATTAAATCTAACAAATCAATAATGCTTGGAGATAAAAAATCAGACTTTATTTCTGCAAAAAAAACTAATATTAAATTTTATTATTCTAATTTAAAAAATATTAATAAAATTAATAAATTTTATAGAAATTTAATTTAAATTGATTTAAAAATAATAGCTCTTATTTCTCTATATATTTGTTGAGAGGAATAATTGTCTTTAATTTTTTTGTAAGAAACTATTAAATTTCTTTTTATAAAACTTTTTTTTGAATTTAAAAAAAAAATTATGCCCTTTTCAATTTCTTTAATATTATTCTTTTTGCAAACATAATTATTTGTCTTATTTAAAATTAGATTGTGACCATTATTTTTATAACCAATAATATACAGACCACTCATCATCGCCTCCATCACTGAAGTGCCAGCCCCCTCAGAATATGAGGGTGATATAAGGCAATCCATTTTAGTAAATACTTTCTTAAAATCTTTTTGAAATCCAAGGTATTTAACAAATTTTTTATTGTTATGCAGATAATTTTTAATATTTTTGGTAAACATGATTGATTGTCCAACTTCATTCTTTTTAATTGGTCCACATATATAAAAATTTAAATAAGGATATTTTTTTTTTATAACTTCTGCAACTTCAACATATTCATAAATTCCTTTTTCACGAATAAGCCTTCCAAAAAATATAAAATTCTTTTTTGAAATTTTCTTTTTTCTTAATTTTATTATTTTTAATCCTTCAGTATTTATTAAATAAGATTTTCTAATAATATTATATTTATTGCAAAAAAAAGTTTTATCTGATGGATTTATAAAAATAATTTTATCACTTAATGTAAAAATAGAATGCACTATAAAGCTTCTTGTTAAATTTATTATATAACCTGAATTTAGGAAAAGACTTCCTTTTCCAGCTATTAAGCAAATCAATTCAATTTTAAAAAAAATATTTATTAATGAAATTATTAATTGATATTTAAACGAGTAAACTAGTATTTTTTCAGGTTTAAATGATCTAATAATTTTAAAAATTTTAAATATTTCAAATAATAGATAAGTTGTCTTCAGTGATTTATAGCTTGGTCTTAATAAATTTTTCGGCTTATTTTGAGGTGAAACTACCAAAATTTTAAAGTCAGATGAAAGTTGATTAAGGTAATGACTTCTAAATCTTTCAATAGAAAATGAAGTGTTTGATATTACTAATAATTTCTTCATTTAATAAAATTTATAAATTTATATTTTTATTATAATTCTAAAGTAAAATTTTGTATACATAATGAAGTTTTAACTTTTTAAAACAAAGAAATATATTAATAAGACTATTATAAGTTAATTATAAATATTATTATTTAAGATTTGCTGTTTTTTGTAAATTTACTAGAATTTACTCCTCTTGTCATCTCACTATAAATCCAATCATATGTAATTTTTAAACCTTCTTTTAATGAGAAGTTAGGTTTCCAATCTGTTTTTTTTGTAACAAAATCATTATTAGATGACCTGCCTCTTACTCCTTTGGGTTTATCAGGCTGATAAACTTTTTCTACTTTATATTCAGCAATATCTTCTATTATTGATATCATTTGGTTTATTGATACCTGTTCATCACTTCCTATATTAAAAACATCATTATATTCTGAATTGAATATTTTCATGGTTCCTTTAATACAATCATCTATAAATAAGAAGGATCTTGTTTGCTCTCCATCTCCCCAAACAAATATCTTTTTTTCATTATTAATTTTTGCTTTAATGATTTTTCTACATAGAGCGGCTGGTGCCTTTTCCCTTCCACCATCATAAGTTCCTAATGGTCCATAAATATTGTGGTATCTTACAACTCTTGTATCTAAATCAAAATCTTCCTTAAAATGCCTACACATTCTCTCACTAAATAACTTCTCCCATCCATAACCGTCCTCTGGCTCAGCTGGATATGCATCAACTTCCTTTAATCCTGGAATAAAAGTTTCTTGTTGTTTAGAGCCATTATATACACATGCACTAGATGAAAAAAAATATTTTTTAACCTTATTTATCAAAGTAGCTCTCAAAAGATTTGTATTTATTAAAACAGAAAGCATACATTCAGCTTTATTGTTTTCAATAAAACCCATTCCACCCATATTGCAAGCCATATTTAATATATAGTCAATATTTTCTGTTACTTTCAAACAATTATTAAAGTCCTTCAAATCGAGTGAATAATTTTCATTTTGATCATAAATTTGAAACCAATTTTCTTTTGGTTTTATGTCAACACAAACTATTTTATTAGATTTATCTTGCAATAAATGAGTAACAAGATGTCCTCCTATAAATCCTCCAGCACCGCAAATTAGTATTTTTTTATTATTCATAATTAGTTGCAGATAAATTATTATTAAAATTTTTTTTTTTTAATATCATATAACTAACTTCATATATATACAAATAATTCTATATATAAAAAGAAAATATACCAATGATTGTGCCCACAAAGATAATGTATTTTTTTGGAATGTATTTACTTAAAGTAAGCCAGTGCAAAAAAAGTCTTAATTGTTATTTCAATGAATAATGGATTTTCATCTAAAGTAAATTTAAGAAAATAGTTTTCTTGATAATTTATTTATATTTTTGTCGAATATAAATATTTTTTTAAATACAGACTTTGTTTTTTCTGGAGACGTTTCAAAAGCTATCCTTAGGATATTCATCCAATTAATGTTATTCCTACCCCTTATGCTTTCAATTTGATCAATCAAATTAAAATTTTTATTTTGTTTTTCATCAATAAATTTAAAATAATAATCAATTTTATTATTTAAAATTTTTCTATATCCATTTTTTATAAAAAATAACTGAGATTTTTTATTTGTTCTTTTTATTTTTGCAAAAATAATATTATTTTTTAAATAACTTTCACTTTGTATTAATGCCAAAGTAGCTAATCCGCATTTTTGATATTTTGGAAGTATTGCAACTGAAATATTATAAAAGAAATCGGTCTTATCATATCTAATAAAACCTATTTTTTGTTTATTCTTTAAGATAATGAAATATAAATTATATTTATATTTCAATTTTTTTTTCATCCATAGTTTATGTTCATACAAAGAAATTTTATTTGAATTTAAAGATTCTTTTCTAACTTTATTATTATTTCTAAGTAAATATAAGAAATCTTCATCTGCTTTTTTGATTGGTCTGATTATATTTTTCATTTAGTATTATCTATTTTATCTATATATATAATTTAATATTTTAATATAATTAATCTATGAATAGACCATATTTTATCGCTGAAATATCATCAAATCATTGTGGATCTCTAAAAATTGCAAAAAAATTAATTAAAATTGCAAAAAAAAATGGAGCAGATGCGGTAAAATTACAGACGTATAATGCAGACTCAATGACACTTAATTTAAATAAAAAGAATTTGCTAATAAAAAAAGGTATGTGGAAAGGTGAGAGACTATGGGAACTTTATGATAAAGCTAAAACACCATTTAGTTGGCATAAGGAACTTTTTAAATATTCCAAAAAACTTAATATTAAATGTTTTAGCACACCATTTGATATAGAGGCTGTGAATTTTCTTGAAAAACTTAAATGTCCTTTTTATAAAATTTCTTCATTTGAAATGAATGATTATCCATTAATCAAAAGAGTGTCTGAGACAAAAAAACCAATTATTCTCTCAACTGGCACATCAAACTTGAAAGAGATTACAAAGACAGTTAATTATTTAAAGTCTCTTAAAGTTAAAAATTTTTCAATCATGTATTGTGTTAGTAATTACCCGGCAAAAATTGAAGATTTTAATTTAAAAAATATTAAAATATTAAAAAAAAAATTTAAATGTAAAGTAGGTTTATCTGATCATTCTGTAGACAATACAGTTTCGATTGCTGCTGCATCTGTGGGAGCAGAATTATTTGAAAAGCATATTTGCACAAAAGAGTCAAAAAATTCACCAGATTTTAAATTTTCTTTACTAGATAATCAAATATTAGAATATAGAAAAAATATCGACAATGTATTTAAATTACTAAAAAAAAATTTTTTTTATAGAAATAATTCTGAAAATTTATACAAAAAATTTAGAAGATCAATATACTGTATTAAAGAAATTAAAAAAGGTGAAAAATTTACTACCTCTAATATAAAATTATTAAGACCAGTACAAGGTTTAGGACCTGAATTTTTTTATAAAATTCTAAATCGAAAAAGTCCTCAAAAAATTGGATTTGGAGTACCAATAACAAATAGAATTTTTAAAAAAATTAATTTGTAATTATTTCTTCTAAACAATCAATTATGTAATTTTGTTTATTTATCGATAAATCTGTGTATATCGGCAAACTAAGACAATTCTTGTAATATTCAAATGAGTTTTCCAATCCTTTCATTTTATAACCTAATTTTTTATAATACCATTGTAGTGGTAAAGGAATATAGTGTACTTGAGTAAATATATTTCTTTTGTTTAATTCATTCATTAAATAATTTCTGCTTAGTTTTCTGTTAAATTTCATATTTATAATATATAGATGATTTGAGCTGAATTCTCTAAAACCTTTTTGATATAAGTCTAAATATTTAATATTTTTGAAATAATCATCATAGTAATCTGCAATTTTTTTTCTTCTATTTAGAAAATAATTGATTCTATTCATTTGAGAGTAAATTAGGGCTGAATGTATATCAGTTTGTCTATAATGGTAGCCCAGGTCATTCATCTCATAATACCAGTTATTTATCTGATTATTTGTAAAAGCGATTGCCTTGTTTTTAAATTTTGTACTATCTTGTATAACCCCATGAGTTCTTAAGCTCGTTAATTTTTTATATAAGAGATCTGAATTTGTTGTTATTACTCCACCTTCTCCACCAGCAATTATTTTTACTGGGTGAAAAGAGAATACACATAAATCTGAATATTTACACGATCCTACCATAGACCCACATTCATACTTCGCACCCAGCGCATGAGCTGCATCTTCAACGATTTTAAGTTTGTACTTTTTCTTTAAATAATTTATTTCTCGCATATTTTTTGATAAACCTGCGAAGTGAACTGGTGTAATACATGATATATCTTTGTTTTTTTTAATTAAATCCTCAAGCTTTTCTGTAGATAAATTTAAATTTTCTTTTTCAATATCTGAGAATAAGGGCATTGATCCACAATATAGTGCAGCATTAGATGTAGACAAAAAAGTTATAGGCGACGTCACAACCCTCTTTCTTTCACTAATTCCAAGCGCCATATAACTAAGATGAAGTCCTGCAGTTGCACTAGATACAGCTACTGCATATTTTGAGCCGACATAGTTTGCTATTTTAATTTCTGTTTCTTTTATAAAATCGCCTTGTGTTAAATTTTTACTTTTTAAAATTTTTTTTACAAAATTTATATCTTGATGATTAATTGTATGTTTTCCATATGGAATTTGTGACAGTTTTTTTGTTTTAACATAAGTATCATATTCAGTAAATTTCTTAAGCTGTTCATCAATACTAGGAATCTTGATTTTAAGTAATTTTTTTATTTTTTCATTTGATAAAGACAAGTCTTTATTTCTTTTTGCGAATAATTTACCTTCTTTTAAATTAGATACCTCAAAATTAGGATTACTAATATTATATAAATTTGCAATTTTCTTTGTGAATTCATATTTAGATATTCTATCATTTCCAACAACATTGAATAGGCCACAAATTTTTTTCTCAATTATTTTCTTAATTATTTCAACGAGTTCAAATGAATAAATAGGTGTGAAATAATAATCGTCAAATAAATATAATTTCTCTCTAAATTTTATTTTTTCAATTAATTTGTTAATTGATTTATTTTTATAAAGCGAATGTCCAAAAAAATTAGTTCTAATAACTACATTTTCTTTACTATTTTTTAAAATTATTTTTTCAGCAGCCAGCTTATGTTTTGCGTATATATTAAGATTTGATGTCTTGTCTTTTTCATTTTTAAATTTTTTATCTATTTTGTAAAATTGGTCAGTTGATGTATGAATAAATTTGATTTTTAATTTTTTACAAATTTTCGATAATATTTTTGGTATAATTAAATTTATATTTTTACTAACGGTTGGATATTTTTCGCAGTAATCAATATCCGTCAATGCTGCGAAATTAATAATAATATTTGGATTTATACTTTTAATTTTATTCTCTATTTTTAATAAATCAAATTTTTTATCTAAAATTTTTATATATTTGACTTTATCAAAAAAGATTTTTGTTTTATGAAAATTGCAAACTAAATTATATTTTTCTTGTGAATTAATTATAAAATTTGAACCTAAAGTACCTGTACCACCAAAAATAAGAATTTTTTTTTTCAATTTATATTATCAATCATTTTTGAAAATTGTTTAATAGTAAATTTTTTTGCTGTCATTGATGAAAAAATAAAATCGTCACTCACTTTGTGGCCACCTTGTTTCAATCTTAAATTTTTTTCCTTCATATTTGGCAATATTTCATAATGATCTTTAAATTCAGCAGTATTTAGAGACTCATCTGAGCCAATCATTTGCTCGTGTATTTTTTCTCCTGGTCTAATACCTGTTATTTTAAATTTTGCATCCTTTTTAATTGATTTTGCTAAGTCTGTTATTTTTATGGATCTAATTTTCTTAACAAAAATTTCTCCACCATACATTTTTTTCAGACAAAAACACGAGAATGCTACAGCATCCTCAATTGTTAAAAAAAATCTTGTCATATCAGAATGAGTAATTGGAAAATACTTATGATCTTTGAGGCTTTTAAAGAAAGGAATTATTGACCCCCTTGATGCCATCACATTTCCATATCTAACAACTCCGAATATAGTTTTCTTTTTACTTATTGCATTTTGAGAAACAAATAATTTATCAGAGCAAAGTTTAGTAGCTCCGTAAAGATTTATTGGACTAGATGCCTTATCTGTTGAGAGCGCAACAACTCTTTTTATGTTTGTATTTTTAGCTGCATCTATAACATTCATAGCTCCAATAATATTTGTTTTAATACATTCTTCAGGATTGAATTCCGAAGTAGGAACTATTTTTGTTGCAGCGGCGTGAAATACATAATCATTTCCTTCCATACAATTTGTTAGTCTTTCCTTATCTCTCACATCTCCCAAAACAAAATTAATTTTTTTAAATTTTGAAAACTGTTCTCTTAAATACCATTGCTTCATCTCATCTCTCGAGTAAACAGTTATTTTGTTAACATTGTAATTTGACAATAAATTTTTAATCATTGATGTTCCAAAAGTTCCTGTACCACCAGTTATAAAAATTCTCTTATTTAAAAAAAATTTTTTATTTAATTCCATAAAATTTCCATTTATTTGGATATTGTCCAAATTTTATTTCACTTTTGTTAAAATTTATTTTAATATTTTTTGTAGTTACTTTACAATTCATTATTTCGCTTAATTCTTTTGAACTTCTAACACCAATTATTATTTTATCAATTAAATCATTATTTAAAACAAAACCTAAACACATTGAAAGATTAGTCATATTTATTTGTTTTCCTTTATTTCGAACTTTTTTATAAATATTTATAAATTTTTTGTTATGATTTATTTTTTTTAAAAGTATTCCCTGCAAAAAAATCGACCTTACGTATATTAGAACATCTTTTTTTTTTAAATATTTTTGATAATTTTCTAATCTTCTATCTAATAAATTGTAAGGTATTTGTACTACATCAAATTTAAAACTCTTGAAAATATTTTTTAAGTTTCTAAAGTTGTAAATTGAAATTCCTATTTTATTTATTATTTTCTCACTCTTTAGTTTTTTTAAAATATTAAATTTTTCATATTTCAATTTTTTTAATACAAAATCTCCATTATGAATATAAAGCGTATCAACTTTAGCACCACTAACAAAATATTTTTTTAAAATTTGATTTTTTAAAGTTTGATAGGATGTGATCTCATCTATATTTATTTTTGTATCAATTTCAAAATTATTTATTAATAATTTATTTTTTTCACTAAAATATTCATAATTTTCAGCAGCATCTATATGATTAATTTTTCTTTTTTTTAAAAGTGATATTATATCTTTTAGGTGATTTTTTGATTGTGCTCGTTTTGATAGATTTGTTATACCATAGTTTGACCTGAATTGAGCTCCACCAAGAATTATTTTTGAAGAAATTAAATTACACTCCATAACGATAGTTTTTTCTTTAACAACATGTGTTTTAAACCCACAATTCCTGTATAGTCTATATGCAATTTTATTACTTTTTTTTAATCCTAAAAAAATTTTAAATATTTGTTTTTTTATTAAAAATTTTTTTATCACTTCAATAACTTCAAAACCTACGCCTTTGCCTCTATAGTTTTTTTCACCAATCAAAATTCCTAATTCAGCAGATCTATTAGCAAAATTTACATTAGAAATTTTTATATTACCTAAATGCAAATTTTTTTCATATATTCCAAAAAAAAAGCAGTTTTTTTCTTTATTGGTTTTTTTTACAAATTCTTTCAATTCAAACAAATTATTTGGGATTTTTTCAATATACTTTTTAACTTGTTTATCTTTAAACCAATTAAGGTATTGATTTCCGATTTTTGTATGATTGATTTTTTTTAATATATATCTTTTACTTTTTATTTTCATTTTCAACAAGCTCACTAATCCATACTTTCAAGTCCTCAAGTGTAGAAACAAGTTTAATATCTTTCTCCAAACAATTTAACAATGTTAATTTACCACTAGGATCATAAAAAATAGCATTTTTATTCTTTCTTAGTGAGGTAATGGCAGGTGATGTAAAGGGAATAGAAATTGTTGCATCTGACTTATCAATAATACTTTCTGATGAAATCTTATGTATTATTTTTATATTTTTATTTTTTTGTAAATCATTTAGATATTGATCGTATTTTGTATGAATAATCTTATTATTTTTGAATTTACTTTTTATTATAATATTAAAATTTTCATAAAAAGATTCAGGCAAAGCATAGATTATATTTTGTATAAAATTAGTACAGTATTTTAATGTATAAATATTATATGGATTATCCAGAAGATTATATATTTCATCTTTTCTAGGTGGTACATCAAAAATGGTTAAAATTTTTTTTTTAAAACTTAACTTAGTGTGTTCACCAGCAAATGGAACATATGATGTTCTAATAAATTTATTTTGTTTTTTTGTAATTTTATTTAACCACTTTTCATGAAGCAATGTCCAAGACACATATTTTTTCCAAGAAAGCAAACAATATCCGTAAGTTTCAAAATATTTTTCTTTTGTTAATTCCCAAAGTAGAGGATTAACATTAGTTGAGTAAAAATAAACCACT
>CACJFS010000012.1 GCA_902592715.1 uncultured Pelagibacteraceae bacterium | reverse complement strand
AAAAGATGCTATTAGACCAAATGTAACACAAACGTTGGAAAACAATCCCGCAATAATTCATGGTGGACCATTTGCAAATATAGCTCATGGATGTAATTCTGTTTTGGCAACTAAGACTGCATTAAAACTTTCAGATTATGTAGTAACAGAAGCTGGATTTGGCGCCGATCTAGGTGCAGAAAAATTTTTAGATATTAAATGTAGAAAATCAGGATTAAAACCAAGTTGTGTTGTGATTGTTGCAACTATAAGAGCTTTAAAGATGCATGGCGGAATTAAAAAAGATGAATTAAAAAATGAAAATGTTGATGCAGTTAAAAAAGGATTGGTTAACTTAGAAAGACATATAGAAAATATTCAAAAATTTGGATTACCTGTAACAGTAGCTATAAACCACTTTGTTTTAGATACTGATAAAGAAGTTGATGAAGTTACCAAGTTTTGTGAACAAAAAGGTATTAAAGCCTCTATATCAAAGCATTGGGAAAAAGGTGGAGAAGGTGCAATTGATTTAGCAAATGATGTAGTTGAGTTATGTGAAAAAGATAATGATTTTAAATTTTTATATGATGATAAAACCTCTTTATTTAAAAAAATAGAAAAAATAGCTAAGGAACTTTATAGAGCAAGCGAGGTAGTTGCAGATACCAAAATTAGAGACCAATTAAAATCTTTTGAGGAAAGAGGATACCAATCGCTGCCTATTTGTATTGCAAAAACTCAATATAGTTTTTCCACAGATCCAAATTTAAAAGGAGCCCCTTCTGGTCATGTATTGCCAATAAGAGAGGTAAGATTGTCTTCTGGAGCTGAATTTGTTGTTGTTGTGTGTGGCGCAATAATGACTATGCCTGGATTACCAAAAGTGCCTGCCGCTGACTCAATAAGAATTAATGAAAAAGGTGAAACAGAGGGATTATTTTAAAAGGTAATTAAGCCAGTTCTCAAGTTCTCGCATTCTTAGATCTTTATTAGTAATCTTATTTTCCTCTGCAATCATTTTTACATGATTGTTTATCTCTTGCTCATCAATAAATGCATTATTGTTTAAAAGACGATCTTTTCTGAAATGAATAAGACTTATCATTTTATCATAAGCAATTTCAGGATGGTATTGAATACCCCAAATATCACTTGCTTCAGACTTAAAATTTACACCCATGACTTTGTTTATAGGATTTGAGGCTAGTAATTTTGAATTTTTTGGCAATGTTACAACTTCATCAAAATTAAAAGCTGGTGTATTAAAAATTTTATTTTTATTTTTATAAATTGGATGTTGTAAACCATCACAATTAATTTCAATATTTAGCGCTATTCCTCTGTGAGATCCGTTTGTACATCTTTTTACTTGCCCCCCTGCTACAGTAACAGCAACCTGGAGTCCCCAGCAAATAGCTAATATTTTTTTAATTTTTTTTTGACACTCTCTCATAAACTCGATCTGTCTTCTTATTTCAATGGTGTCATTATAAATATTTAGACTACTTCCTCCCCATATTAGTCCATCATATTTATCGAGATCTGTAACTTTGTCAGAAATATTTTTATCAGATGAGGGGTTTACAACATCTATTTCAATTTTGTCAGTGAAATAAGCTAAGCTATCTTTTAGACTTTCGGTATGTGTTTTAATTCCACCGTCAGTGAAACTTTGATTTTCTTCTCTTAAATTTCCTTCAACTATTAATATTTTTTTCATCAAAATAATTCTCCTGAAATACTGTGCTCATACATAACTTTCATATCATTTATAGTCAATTTTTTAGGATTAGATGATGTTGATGGATCATCAAGGGCCATCTTTGATAAATCATCTAAGTTCATTTTTTTAATTTCTATTACGTCTGATAGTTTATGTGGAATATTTAGTTCTTTTCTTAATTCTAGTACCCATTCAAGAAAAGCATCAAAACTTTTACTTAAGTTAAGGTAATCACAAATAGAAATAATTCTTTCCTCAATATTTTCTTTATTAAAACTTAAAACATATGGCATAAATATTGCATTAGACAATCCGTGATGAAGATTAAATTGAGCATTAAGTGGATGACTTAGTGAATGAATAGCTCCTAAGCCTTTTTGAAATGCAGTTGATCCCATACTTGCTGCCGCTAACAAATCAAATCTAGCATCTAAATCACTTCCATTCTTTACAGCTTTTAAAAGAGATTTTTTTATCAACCTCATTCCTTCAATCGCTATTCCATCTGCCATGGGGTGAAAACCAGGAGCACAAAATGCCTCTAAATTGTGTGCTAATGCATCCATTCCAGTCGCTCCTGTTAAACGAGGAGAAAGATCTTTGGTAAGAACTGGGTCTAATATGACAATAGATGGTAAAAATTTGGGGTGGAAAATAATTTTTTTTATTCCAGTTTTTGAATTAATTATTGCTGATGCTCTTCCAGTTTCTGAACCAGTTCCAGCAGTTGTTGGAATTGCAATTATTGGAGAGATATTTTTTTCATCTGCCCTTTTCCAATAATCGCCAATATCCTCAAAGTCCCAAATAGGTCTTGATTGTCCGGACATAAAAGCTATGGCTTTGCCCACGTCTAATGCACTTCCACCTCCAATAGCTACTACACTATCGCAACTATTATTCTTGAATACTTCAACACCTTCATTAACATTCTCACCTGTTGGATTTCCTGAGAAATTAGAAAAAATACATAATTTAAATTTCTTTTCTAAATTATTTACTAAATCTTTTAAAAATTCTAAATTTATTAAGTCTTTATCAGTTACTAATAATGGTTTTAAAGTTTTAATTTCAATACAAGCCTTTTCTAGATCCTTAGCTCTATCTTTACCTACCCAAACAGTTGTGGGGTAATTCCAATTGTAGTTAGTCATTTTTATTTTCTAGCATTAAGTCTAAAAATAATGCGGCAGTCCAAGAAAAATTTGTTGCACCAAATCCTTTACCAGTTTTACAACTAAAGTATTCATTAAACCCTTTTTGTTTTACTAAATTTATAGTTTTTCTTTTTATTTGTTTAGCAAATTTAATATTCTTATTTTTTAATCCTTGATATATTATCCAATTACAATTAATCCATACTGGACCTCTCCAATATCTTTTCTCTTCAAACTTTTTATGGTTTGATTTTACGCTAGACAATAAATACTTTTCTTTAGCGCTATGGTTTTTTAAGTTTTTAATAATTTTATTATTGAATACTTTGTCTTTCAAATCTGCGAAAAGAATAAAATAATGAGTAATAGATGGAATATTTATTTTTTTATTATTTTTTAAATCAATGTTGAAAAATGTATTATTTTTCTGATTATATAATTTTATAATTTTATTTTCAGATCTTGATACGTATGACTCTAATTCAGCATTTTGTAAATTGAAGGTATTTAATAATTTAAGAAGATCTTTATTTGCTCGTAGAAATATAGAATTAAACCCAACATCAATCACATTAAATAACGATTCCTTATAAAGTTTTTTTGGATTATAATTATTTTTTCTTAAATGATTTTTAATAGTTACGTATCTATCATAGTCAATATCTAAAGGCCTATATTCAGGATTTACAACTTTGTTGTCTCCCCTTTTGTATTTTAAATTTTTTGGGATTTTTACTTTACTCATTGGCTCATCCCATAATGGTGAATTATCATAGCCACTCTCCCAGGGGTGTAAAATTGAGACTAATCCAGAATTATTTGGATCTCTAAATTTAATAAACCATTCGTGATATTTTAATATTCCCTTAACTATTTTTTTAAATTCAGCTTTATCTTTATTATTAATTCTCTTTTTATCTAATATAAGTTTTAAAATTATTGCAAGAATTGGTGGTTGAGTAATGCCGGATGAATGTATTTTATTTCCACAAGCCCAAACAGAATGGTTTGGATAATAATTAGTATTTAAATCATGAAATAATATATGAGGTATCATTCCATCTTTCCATTGACCTCTTATGAGCGTCTTTATTTCATCTAAAGCATATTTAAGTTTAAAATGAGAATATCCTAAAGCAATAAAGCCTGAGTCCCAATTCCATTGTGCTGGGTATAATTTGTTATTAGTTGGTAAAGTATATCCTTTTTTTTTATTACCTAATAAAACTTTCTTAGCTGATTTAATAAAATCTTTCATTAACCCTTTACACTTCCTGCTGTAAGACCGCTGACTAAATATTTTTCAAAGTAAACAAAAATTAATAAAACAGGTATAGTAACAACTACTGACCCAGCCATTAAATATTGTCTTGGAGTTTCGGCATCACCACTAAGATATTGTATTGCCCTTGATAATGTAAATGAGTTTGGATTGTCTAAAAACATAAGAGAAAATAAAAACTCATTCCACGCAATCATAAAGACATATAAAGCAACTGATGAGATTGCAGGTATACTTAAAGGCAAAATTATTTTTATAATTATGCCAAACCAATTTAATTTATCCATGATTGCAGCTTCTTCTAGTTCTTTGGGAATACTTTTAAAGTACCCTTGTAACATATAAATTGCAACCGGCAAAGTAGTTGCTGTGTAAACAATTAGTAAACCACCTACGGAGTTCCTTAACCCCAATTGACTAAAAACTGTATATAAAGGAATAACTAATACAATAGCAGGAAACATATAAATAATTAAAATTGAAGTCGACAGAAAGTTTTTTCCAAAAAAATTTAACCTTGCCACTGCATAAGCTGCTGGTATTGCAAATGCTAAAGTAACTATCACTGTTCCTACCGAAACAAATGTACTTATTAGTATGTATCTGCCAAATTTATAAGTATCAAATATCACAAAGTATGACTTAAATAACTCTTTAAAATCTTGGTTAAAATTAATACTAAAATCTAAAGGGTTAATTAGTAATGCAGCTTGGGTTTTAAAACTTGTTATCAACATCATGTAAAATGGAAATAAAATGACAAATGAAAATAAAACAATTCCAAAAAGAGTTAAAAAATCAAATACCACTATTTGAGATGAATGCTCCGTTGCTAAATTTTTTTGATTATACTTATTAATTTTTAATGAAAAAAATATCAAAATTCCAAATATTCCAATATTATACCAAATTGGCATTACCTGAACGATATATCCATCAATAAAAGTAAATATAAGAGCAAAAAAAGTTGATTTTATTATATAATTTAGCTTTTCCCCTATAAGTAAATTTAAAACACTAATTGCAATACCTAAAGTAATAATTATTGCAAAATTGAAATTTTTTAACTCAATTCCTTGTAACGTTACTAAAATTTTCCAAATAGAAACTAAGGAAAACAAAAATATCGAGGAAATTAATGAGTAGTATATTAAACTTTTAGTTTTCATCAGCCCTCTTACCTATCAATTTAAAATAAACGAACATAAATATTAGTAGTAAAGCGACTATTACAATTGATACAGCAGAACCCATCCCAATATCAGAAATAGTAAATCCTTGCTCGTAAACATTTATTGGCAAAGTTCTAGTTCCAGATGCACCTCCTGTTAATAAAAAAATATCCTCGAATTTATTAAAATTCCAAATAAACCTAATCATAAAGAGAATGGATATAACGGCTGTTATTTGAGGAAGAGTAATATTAATAAATTTTTGTAAAGGACCAGCGCCATCCACTTCTGCCGCTTCATATAATTCTTTAGGGACCGCTTGTAATCGAGCTAATATAAATAAAAAAGCTAAAGGAAAATATCTCCAAATTTCAAAAATAATTACAGTTGTTAATGCTAATCGTAATTTAAGATCAAAGCCAAAAAAATTTATTGTTAAATATTTTTGACCTAGTAGATTTAAAGGTTCTTGAATAACTTGAAAATTCATTAGAAGATTATTTAAAGTTCCACTGTAAGGGTCTAATAATAACTCCCAAGTATAAGCTAAGGCAACAACTGGACCCACATACGGAAACAGCAAAACACTTCTCATAAATGTTCTTCCAAAAAACTTCTGGTTTACAAGTTGTGCAGTGAGTATTCCAAATACAATCGAGCCAATTGTCCCAAAAAAAGTGTAGTAAAAAGTAGTTGATAATAAATCAAAAAATTCATTTTGAAAAAAAACCTTTTTAAAATTCTTTAATGTAAAATTAGTATTTAAAAGAATATTATCTGATTTACCTGTTAACTTTGGTTTAATATTTTTTAATTCTTTTTTGTTTATTTTTTTGCCATCAGAACTCTGTAATAATATTTGAAAATTTTCCCTGTATTTGGCTTCCCAATTTCCAAATTTACAATAAATTTTATTTGATTTGATACTGCATCTTTCATCTAAATTTATAGGCTTAATATTCTTGGGTAATTTATCTTGAAATTTTACGTCCCTTATTTCTAAAATTAATGAACTATTTCTAAGTTTATAAATAATTTTTAATTGGTCTGGATTATCTTTAATTGATTTAACAATTTTTTTTGCTCTAGGTTCAGGAATTCTAATATCCTTTAATCCAACCTCTTTAAAACTTATCCAAACATTTGCAAATATTGGAAATAAGATAATTGAAAAAACAAGGAAAACTGCAGGTAATATTAATATATATGCAGTTCTTTTTTCTATTTTTGAAAGTGTATCACTCATAAAAAAAGCGGATAATACATATTATCCGCTTTTATTTAAATTTAAATTACTAGATTAAAATTGAGAGAGTTTTTGATTGATCATATCTACTGCTTGATCAATATCAATTTGTCCGTCAACATAAAGTCTAGTTATTCTATTAATAAACTTGTTATTAATAATTTTGGAAGCTCTAGAAAGTTCACCTTCTTTTACGCCCCATCTTTGAGCTTTATCTAATCCAGCAACGATATTATTTATAACATCTTCTGAATATAAGTCTGATAAAGGTGCTTTTCTATCAACTCCAACTGGCAATTTACTCCACGCTTTAGTAAATGCCTCTGGGTCGCTTGAGTTTCCTCTTCTCACAGGAAATTTACCTTCTGGTGCGATTGAAAGTGTCTTTGTATAACCCTCGTCCATTGAGTATTTGATAAAAGCACTTGCTTCCTCTGTATCAGCATCAGCTGTTATTCCAAAATATCTGACATCCGCCCAAGCAGCACCTTTTTTATTATTGGGACCACTCAAGTTTGTAATAAAGCCAGTTTTTGAAGCTAACTCACCAGATGTTGGATCACTATTTATTGTAGGTGGAGCTGAATCTCTTAAGCCAGCTAGTTCATCCATAATAAATGGAGACCAAATTATCATTGGAGTTTTTCCAGCAAAATATAGTTCTCTTGATTGTTTCCAATACAGTTCCCCTGGAGGACTTGCATTTGATATAACCTTATAGAACTCCAAAGAAGCTTTAAGTTTTTTGCCTTGCTTTCTTATTCCGTCTTTTTTTACAACATTTACTCCGTTTGCTAAAAGAACATGTTCTAAAACCTGACTCATAAAGTTTTCATCAGTTTTTGTTGCTGCAACAAAACCAAACATTCCGTCTCCAGAAAGTGCCTCGACTGCTTTTGTTATATTTTCATAGCTTGTTGGTGGTGCAAGACCTGCTTTTTCAAATAAGTCTTTTCTATAAACGACCATTTGCGTCCAACCGTCAACTGGTACAGCTGCTATTTTTGATCCTTTTTTAGCCATGTTTAAAGCACCTGGCGCAAAAGTTTTTTTGCCAAGTTCTTTTACAACAGCATTATTAGCATCAACATCAAGTATACCAGCCTCTGCCCAAGGTAATACATACTGTAATGTATGATAGATTACATCAGGTAGATCACCCGCTGCTGCTGCTGCAGTTGCTCTTGTTCCTAAATCTTTTTCTTCTACAGGAATAACTTCGACTTTGATGCCAGTTTTAGCTTCAAAATCTTTAGCCATTGCTTCTTGTTTAGCCATTCTAGCTGGCTGAACTTCTGTAGTCCAAAAAGTGATGTCTGCGAAACTAATATTTGAAATAAAAAATATAAGCGCACAGACGGTTATTATTGTTTTTTTAATCATTGATTCCCCTCTTTCTTTGATTAATAAAAATAAATGTATCAGCGCAACATATAAATAACAATAGTAGTTAAAAATTACTTATAAATGAAAACCTAGGTTTTATAATATTTTTAAAAATTAAATTTTTGATTATTTAGAATTGTTTTAATTAATTTAATCATCAAAGGAATTTTGCTCTTATTTAATTTTTGTAAGATAAATGGAGCTATTTCTCTTATAAGTTGTTCTCCCTCTACTGTATCATTTGGCATAAATTTTTGTTTTGCTTTTTTAAATGAGTATCCTCGTCCAAGGTAATTTCCCATCTTACTATTTCTTCCCCCAGCAGCACTTACATATAAATCGCCAACTCCGGCAAGACTTAAGACCGTCTCTTCTTTGCCTTTGAAAAATTTGGTTATGTATTTCATTTCTAATATTGATTTTTGGAACAAACTTGAGGATCTATTTAAACTTTGACCAGAGCCTATTATCATTGAGTAAATATTTTTAATTGCTGAATTTATCTCGACCCCAACAACATCTTTTGAATATTCTATTAAATAGTATTTAGTAGAAATCATTTTGCCAATATATTTTGCAATTTTGATATTTTTATTTGCAACAATAACACTGGTTTGATTTTTTTTAGCCAATTCTTTAGCTAAGCAAGGTCCTTTTAAAACAGAAATATTTAATTTATTATTCTTTTTTAAAAGTTGTTGAGAGAGTGTTAATATTTTTTTTAAATTTTTTTCATATTTAAGACCTTTAGTAAGTATTAGAATTGGTGATTTAATTTTAAATTTTTTTAATTCTTTTCCAATAAAATTAATACCTGATAAACTTAAAGCAATAACAATAAGATCATATTTTTCTCTAAATAACTCATTAGAATAGTTTTTAAAAATTAATTGTTTTGGCATTTTAATTTTTAAAGTTGAATGATTTTTTGTTTTTGAAGATAGGTTTTTAATAAATAATTTGCTATAAGGCTCTGTAATTGTTACTTTATTCTTATTATCTATACATGGAATAGTAAATGCAGATCCCATAGCTCCACCACCAATTACTAAGATGTTTTTCATATATAAATTAAATAGATCAAACTAGATATCTAATAACAAGTAAATTTAAATAAAAAATAGTTTAAATTTTAACAATTTATTTATAAAATAAACTTATAAATATGACTAAGGTAGCAATAATTGGATCTGGCCCATGCGGACTTTCTATTTTAAGAGCATTTGAACATGAGGAAAATAAAGGTACAAAAATACCTGAAATTGTTTGTTTCGAAAAGCAAGAGGATTGGGGTGGTCTTTGGAATTATAGTTGGAGGACTGGTTCAGACCAATATGGTGACCCAGTTCACAATAGTATGTACAGGTATTTATGGTCTAATGGCCCTAAAGAATGTTTAGAGTTTGCAGATTATACTTTTGATGAGCATTTTGGAAAACCTATTCCATCTTTCCCACCTAGAGAGGTACTATACAACTACATAATCGGAAGAGTAAGCAAAGGAAATTTAAAAAGTAAAATTAAATTTAATACAAGGGTAACAAGCGTAAATTATATTGATGATAAATTTGAGGTTAGCTTCCAAGATAAAGCAAATAATAAAATATTAAATGATAAGTTTGACTATGTTGTAGTCTCGTCTGGACATTTTTCTGTACCATTTATTCCAGAATATAAAGGTATGAGTTCTTTTCCTGGAAGAATAATGCACTCACATGATTTTAGAGATGCAGAAGAATTCAGAGGAAAAAATGTAGTCGTTTTAGGAAGTAGTTATTCAGCAGAGGATGTGGCACTTCAATGTAATAAATACGGAGCTAAAAGCGTTACCATAGGATATAGACATAATCCTATGGGTTTTAAATGGCCTAAAGGAATGAAAGAAGTTTTTTACCTTGATAGATTAGAAGGAAATAAAGCTATTTTTAAAGATGGGACAAAACAAGAGACCGATGTTATTATCTTGTGTACTGGATATTTACACCATTTTCCATTCTTAGAAGATAACCTAGTTCTCAAAACTCATAATAGACTATACCCACCTAAATTATACAAAGGTGTAGTCTGGCAAAAAAATCACAAACTAATGTATCTTGGTATGCAAGATCAATTCCACACTTTTAACATGTTTGATTGTCAAGCTTGGTTTGCAAGAGATGTAATTATGAATAAAATTAAAATCCCAGATGCCAATGAAGTTGAAAATGATATTCAAAAATGGGTATCATTAGAGGAAAAATTAGAGAACCCAGATCAAATGATAGATTTTCAGACAGAATACACTAAAGAACTCCACGGAATGTCTGATTATCCAAAAATAGATTTTGAACTAATCAGAAAACATTTCAAAGAATGGGAACATGATAAAGTGAATGATATTTTAACATACAGAAATAAATCATTCTCTTCTCCTGTGACTGGATCTGTAGCACCAATTCATCATACTCCATGGGCTTCTGCAATGGACGACTCGATGGATACTTTTTTAAAATAATAAAATATTTTTTATAATAAAGTTCTATTAACAGCTATTTTCCAACCATTTAATAACTTACTTCTTAATTTCTTGTTTATCTTAGGTATAAAAATTTTTTCTTTTTTCCATTTTCTCTTTATTTGATCTAATGATTTAAATACTCCAATTTGATATCCAGCAAAAAAAGCGACACCAAGGGCTGTGGTTTCTAATATTTTGGGTCTTTCTGCATTTATATTTATAATGTTTGCTAAAAATTGAGAAAACCAGTTATTTTCAACCATGCCCCCATCAATTTTAACAATACTAGGTTTTAATCCATCTTTTTTCATAGCATTAAATAAATCATGACTTTGGTAAGCAACTGACTCAAGTAATGCTCTAACTAATATTTTCCAGTCACTGTCTCTTGTTAAACCTGTTATCAAACCTCTTGCATCAGGTCTCCAGTAAGGCGCTCCCATTCCACTAAACGCTGGCACAATATATACATCATCATTGTTTTTTTTTGATTGAGCTATTCTTTCCGTATCATAAGCATTGTTAACTAATTTCAACTTATCTCTTAACCATTGCACACCTGCACCTGCTATGAAGATTGATCCTTCAAGGGCATAAGTGTTTTTTCCATTAAGTCTGTAGCAAATAGTTGTTAATAATTTATTCTTAGAATAAATTTTTTTAGACCCAGTATTCATTATTACAAATGCACCAGTTCCATATGTACTTTTAACTGATCCTTTTTCAAAGCAAGACTGCCCTACAGCAGCAGCTTGTTGATCTCCTAAAACTGCTGATATTGGTATTTCAGTGCCAATAATTTTCTTATTCGTGAAGCCAAAATTATCAGCAGAATTTTTAATTTCTGGTAAAATATTTTTAGAAATTTTGAGTTTTTTTAAAATTTCTTTATCCCATTTATTATTATTGATATTAAATAACATAGTTCTACTAGCATTGGTTGCTTCTGTTAAATGATGTTTTCCATTTGTAAGTTTCCAAATTAAAAAAGTATCAACAGTACCAAATAACAAATTATTTGATTTCAAAAATTTCTTAGCATTTTTTACATTTTCTAATATCCATTTAATTTTAGTTGCAGAAAAATATGGATCAATAAATAATCCAGTTTTCTTTCTAAAAATTTTTTCATAATTTTTTTTCTTTAAGATTTCACAGTATTCTTGAGTTCTACGGTCTTGCCAAACAATTGCATTGTATATTGGTTTGCCAGTCTTCTTGTTCCAAAGTATAGTTGTCTCTCTCTGGTTAGTAATACCAATACTTAATATTTTCCCTTTAAATAAAGATGCTTTTTTAATTACTTTTTTTAAGGCTTTAAGAGTTGTAAGCCAAATTTCATTTGGATTATGTTCCACCCATCCATTTTTTGGGAAGTATTGATTAAATTCAAACTGAGATGTAAATTTTATATTTCCTTCTAAATCAAATAAAATTACTCTAGTTGATGTTGTACCTTGGTCGATAGCAACAAGAAATTTTTTCACAATTTTAGTCTATACCTAAATGTTTTTTTCTTTGATCGACCCAAGTTCTGATTAAATTGTCAAAAATCAATCCAATGAATGCAACACAAATTCCAAGTGTTAATCCAATACCTGCCCCGTTTTTATCTGATAGAGCTTTTAAAATATACTGACCCAAATCCTCTGTCCCAATAAAAGCGCCTATAATCACCATAAATAATGCAAAAACTATTGTTTGATTAAGCCCTAACATCATGTGTGGAAATGCTAATGGAAATTCTATTTTAAATAATCTTTGAAACTTTGTGACACCTGACATCGTTGCAGCATCATGTAATCCAGCTGGCACACTTCTAAGACCCTCTATCGTGTATCTTGTTGCTGGTATGGTGGCATAAACTATTACTGCAATTAAAACTGATGTGTCAGTAATCCCAAAAAGCATCATTACAGGAATTAAATATACAAAAGATGGAAAAGTTTGGAATATATCGCAAACATTTAACATGAAGTTTCTAGAATGTTTATTTTGAAAACATAAGGTTCCAACGGTAAATCCGATTGCGCACGATACTAATACACCAAAGGTTGCCATGTATGTGGTAACTAAAGCTCTATCCCACCAAGGGCTCAAAGCTATGAATAAAGTTAAACCACAAACAACTAAGGCTGATCTAATTCCACCAATTAAATATCCTGCTCCAACAACTAATACTAAAGTAGCTATGGCAGGCATTCTCAAATACAAAGCTCTCATTGGTTGTAGCACATCAACAATTAGCCAAGTGTTAAATGCTTTTATATATACGAAGAAAGTATCAAATATCCAGTCAACTCCTTTATTCCAAAAACCCGCTGTTGATATTCCTTTATTATGTGGAACTTCAAATAAATAATTATACCCATCTTTAAAATAAATTGATCCAAAGTAAGCTAATAGAATACCCGCTATTACTACAACACCAAAGAATAATGAATTTTTATTTCGTTGAAAAAAATTTAAATTACCAAAATAATCAACTTGTTTGTTAGCCCAAGCTAATGACATCTTGTCTAATAGAATTGCAATCAAACTAATGCATAAACCTGCCTCTAATGCTAATCCAATATTCAACTGATTTAATGCTAACAATAAATTAAATCCTAAACCTTTTGCTCCAATAAATGCAGAGATAACTGCCATAGAAAAACAAACCATTATTACTTGGTTAACTCCTATTAAAATATCTCTTCTCGCCGTTGGAATTAATACTTTTGACATTAGTTGCCAGTTATTACATCCACTCATTCTACCAGCTTCAATTACCTCTGGAGGGACCGCTCTTAAACCTAATAAAGTTAAAAGTATCATTGGTGGCACAGCAACAATCATTGTTATAATTACTGCAGCATGGTCACCGACCCCAAAAAGAACTAGTGCAGGAACTAATACCGCATACTGGGGCATTGTCTGCATAACTAAAAGTATTGGATATAGAGCTTTTTCTACTCTTTTACTTTTAAATGCCGCAACACCTAAACCTAACCCAAAAATAAATGAAAGAGGCGCTGCAACTAATATAAAAGAAAGTGTCTGCATAGAAGGTTTCCATTGCCCAAATATAGAAATGTAAGTCATTGATAAAAGTGCATATATTGCCAATCCTTTACCTCCTAACTTATAAGCAAGTATTGCTGATCCAGCTGCTACAATAGTCCAAGGCAAGCCTGGTAGTTCTGCCCAAGGATTAGCATCAATCCAATCCCAACTAGTAAAAGCAACAATTGTTTCAAGACCACCTAATAAAATTTCTCTAATTAATTCTATTAGAAAAGTCATGAATGCAGTTAAGTTTCTAGTTATTTGTAAAACTAAAGGTCTAGTTTTGTATTCTTGCGTATCTTCATTCCAAAATTCCATTGGCATCCAATCATTCATTAAGAAAAATAATGAATCATTTATCCAAATCGGTAACCATCCAAGAAGTGGTGGCAACCTCCAGAAAACGTCAAAAGCATAATATCTAACTTCTTTTCCTAGAAATACGAAGGCACTCTGATTAGGGTCTTTTATAAATTCAGCCTGTCCTCTAATAAATTTATATGTTTCAGGTACATCGATTGCAAAGCATAGTGCAAAAAACACAACTAATAAAAATAACCATTGAAATAATTTTGGATATTTTTTTAGAATTTCCATAATTTAATTATTATTTTTTCTTCCTCCAAAAACTGTGTTAATAATTTTTGCAGGATTTATTGAGCCTACGACATTGTTTTTGCTATCTGTCACAGCTACTGTTTTTTCTTGAGTTAAAATTTTTTCAGCAACGTTTTCAATAATCTCATCTTTTGAAACTTTTAAATCACCTATATCAGAAGAGGTTTTTTCATCCATTACATCTTGAATTAATAAAACTTTTTCTCTCGGCACTTCCTCTGTAAATTTTCTTACATATTCTGTTGCTGGTTTTAAAACAATATTAGCAGGTGTATCTAACTGTTCAATTATTCCATCTTTCATAATTGCAATACGATCAGCAAGTTTTAAGGCTTCATCAAAATCATGAGTAATAAACATAATTGTTTTTTGTAATTTTTCTTGAAGTCTTAAAAATTCATCTTGCATTTCTTTCCTTATTAGAGGATCTAATGCTGAAAAAGGTTCATCTAAGAACCATATATCTGGCTCAACTGCTAAAGATCTTGCAATTCCAACTCTTTGTTGTTGTCCACCAGATAACTCTCTTGGAAAATAATTTTCTCTTCCATCAAGACCAACAAGTTTAACCATATCCATTGCTTTATTAATACTATCTTCAGTTTTAATACCCTTAATTTGAAGAGGAAAAGCAATATTTTCTAAGACTGTTTTGTGAGGAAGTAGTGCAAAACTTTGAAAAACCATTCCCATTTTATTTCTTCTTAAGTCAATAAGTTCCTTGTTATTTAAGTTAAGCAAGTCTTGACCTTCAATAAAAATTTTTCCACCTGTTGCATCTGTTAATCTCGAGATGCACCTTAATAATGTTGACTTACCTGATCCTGATAAACCCATTACAACTAGCATTTCACCTTTTGAAACCTCAAAAGAAGCATTGTTCACTCCTACAATACATCCATTCTCTTGAAACGTTTTAGCATCAACATTGCCATTTGCTTCTTTAAGCATTCTTTCAGCGTTTGCTCCAAAAATTTTATAAACAGATTGGCATTTAATTACTGGTTCAGACATAAATAATATTAAGGTTATACGAAATTAAGATAAAATAAAATCTCTATAATTTGTTACATTTCCTCCTTAAAAATTTTTAATAAAATAAACTCTTGTATCAATACCTGTACTTAAAAAACTTAAAGCTTCTCCACTTACTTTAATAGTTTCATCTACACCAACATTATTTCCACTTACAACGAAACCTGCAAAACATTTATTTTTTTCATCGTCCCATTTTACAAATGTTTCGTCTATTTTATTTCCATTAATTGTATAAATTTCATGTGCTCTAAAGTTTAAAAAATTTGCTCCCATTATTGCACGTTGAGGTATAAGTTTAGTTGCCTTGCAAACAGCTTCATATAATTCATCAGATAGTTTAAAATTATCAGTGCCATCAAACGAAACTAAAACTCCTGAAGGAAGGCTAGAAATTAGCTTATTAAGTTTTCTTTCTTGAGCTATTCTTTCTTCTTCTATTTTCATTTTAGCAACCAGTTCGTCACCTTCACCAAAAATATTATTTAAAACAAAAAAAGTTAGAAAGATAAGAATAATTATACCAACTAATCCACCAAATTGCTTAACTGGTTCTGACAATGTTTTAAAACTATTCTTGGAAACTTCCATTTTTCCAAATACCTTTTTTTTGTTTACCATCTGACCAAGTAAAAGTACCTTCGCCGTTCATAAAACCATTTGCCCATTCACCTTCATATGTTGAACCATCAGGAAAAAATAAAATTCCTATACCGTTCCACTGACTTTCTTTAAATTGACCTTTGTAAATATATCCATTTGGCCATGTTTCAGTTCCTTGGCCATGTTTTTTCGTAGCTACCCATTCACCTTCATAAGTTGTTTTATCTGTGTAAACCCACTTACCATAACCATTGTCACAATTTCCCTCTTTACATCCTGTGCTTCTTGCTGATGCTAAAGAAGTAATTAATGACGAAAAAAGTATAAAAAATATAAGCTTTTTCATGGAAATATATTACACAAAATTTCCTAAAAAAAAATTAGGCATTTTTTGATTTATTCTTACAAATATAAATTGAAATATCTTTTTCTGAATTTTCTGTATTTATATTTTTTGTAATTTCGTGGATTAATTCGCCTGATTTTCTTGTAATTATCGCAGACTCTGAATAAGTTTTTTTATTGTTAAAGGCTTTAAACAAAACTACGTCCTTATTTACTATTTTTACGTCATAATTTGAATTTTGAGAGAAAAATTTTGATAATCCATTTACCATTAATGTGTTTGGTTTATTTGAATAGATTTGAAAAGAATCTAAATTTTTAACATTTAGTTCCTCTGCTAAAAAAGTTTTATAATTATATTCTGAATTCTTAACAATTTTTTTTTCTAACTCACATATAAATTCTAAATTTAAATTTTCACCAATACTTATGTCTTTTGCATAAGCAAAATTGAAAATAAAAAAGTTTAATAATATTAAATAAAATATTTTTGCCATTAATTATTTGAGGTAATAAAAAAAATCTCCCCCAATAAAATTGGGAGAGATCTTTAATTTATTAAATTAACCTTAATGATCGTGTGTAAATTCTTCCCACACACTCTTATTGTCAGCTAACCATTTTTTTGCTGCATCTTCATGAGTCATTTTGTCGACATCAACTAAAGCTGCCATTGCACCAATTTGACTTGTAGAGAATGACAATTTGCTGAACATTTTAGCTGCTGCTGGATGCGTTTTTGGAAAATCTTCATGTGCTGCTTTTTTCAAATAACCATCCGGAGAACCGCATTTTCCATCTCCACCATCTTCTGGTCTACAACCAGCTGTGTATGGAGGGAAGTCGATAAATGTAAAACCAGCACCATCTGTAAAGTTTGGAGTCCAGTTAAATATGATAGTTCCTCTACCTTCTTTTTTAGCTGCAGATAACTCTGCCCAAAGTGCATCTGCACTTCCTGCAAATTTAACCCACCAAAGATCTCCTAATCCAAGAGCATCAACTCTTTGAGGTATTAAATCTCCGTGCCATGTTTGTGGACCTTCTAACATTCTTCCTTTTCCATCTGGTGAATCAGGTGTTGTGAAGTTTTTAGCACAATCAGGATTTTTTAATGCAGTCCAATCAGGTAGACCTGGGCATAAACCTTTTTCCACAACCCAGTTTGGATATCCCATATCTTCAAGAGTTCTTGCTTCGTGATCACCCATATCTAATAAGCCACCTTTATCCAAGGCAGTAGTGAATGATTTACCAAATGCAGATTCCCATACTTCGTGAGATATAGTTACATCACCAATTCTGATTGACTCATAAACCGCTTGTGAGTCAGCATTTACATATTTTACATTGTTCCCCATACTTTCCATAATTCCGCCAATTACGTAAGCCATTACAATTTGGCTTGACCAGTTATGAGTTGGGATAACAATTGGTTTTTTACTATCTGCTGCGTTTGAAATCCCTGCAAAACTTACAAGAGATATCACCATAGCTGATAATAGAGATATTATTTTTTTCATTATTTCCCTTTCCTTAATATTAAGAGCTTAAAGTATCACCTCTATTATAGTTACAGTCAACCAGCAAAATTGATACAAATGTATATATAAAATTTATATATAAATTTATTGATACTTTTGTATAATTTTTAAAATATTTAAAAACATGCAAACAAGTCTAAATATTAAAGAGCCCGGTTTAAACATACTACCACCTGGAGTTGAAAGATATGTTGTCAATGCGGGTGGCATTACAGGCATACAAATATTTCCTGATGATGAAATTGAAATAATAAATAATGAGGGAAATCAAATTTGTGAAATAAATATTTTTGACAAGAACGGAAAATCAGAATTAGGAATTTTAAATTTAAAAGAAAGTAAAAATTCATCTGCAATAAAAAAAATACTTTTAAAAAAAGAAGAAGGTTCTTTGCAAGCATTACTTCAATTAAAAAAAAGAAATTTGCAAATCGAAAAAGCTACCTCATCAATTCTCTTTAACAAAAATACTATTGCTGGAGAAAAAATATTTCTAACTGCAAAAGATAATTGTTATTGTATCTTTGCTGCTCCTGGAGATGATATGCTTGTTCATGATCAAAATCCACCTTCAGATTTAACTGTATTAGTTAAAAGAGCAAAAATTAAAAATTCAGAAAAAGAATTTTCAATAATCCCGGATCCAATTTACGATCCTGGCTATGAAGTTAATATAGATAGAAAAACTGCAACAGGATATCAAGTTAAGGCTGGGGACTATATTCAAATAATTACACCAACGGGAAGACAATGTTCAGATTTTGTTGCCTACGACACAGCTAAATTAGAAAAAGGTAAAGAGAGAGGACTTGATTGGCAAACAACTAGAACTTTTATGGGAAATACTTTTCCAGGTCCTGGTTTATTTTCAAAATTTTATGATACTGATCATGAGCCACTGATAGAAGTTATTAGAGATACTGTGGGGATACATGATACATTTAATTTAGCTTGTACCTCAAAGTATTATGAAGATTCTGGATATTTTGGTCATGCAAATTGTTCTGAAAATTTAAATGATTCAATGAAAAAATATGGTGTGGAAGAAAAAAAAGGTTGGCATGCAATTAATCTTTTCTTTAATACATCTTCGGGAGGTCAAAATTCTGTTACATCCGATGAATCTTATGCAAGGCCTGGAGATTACGTCATTTTTAAAGCCTTAAAAGATTTAACATGTGGAACAACTGCATGCCCTAGTGATATCGATAGCTGTAATGGATGGAACCCTACTGATATTTTTGTTAGAACTTATGAAAAAAGCAAAGAGTTTACAAAATCATATGGTTTTAGAATGAAAACAGATTCAGAAAATAAACTTACAAGAAATACCGGTTTTTATGAGAGAACATCAAAATTAACTAGAAACTTTGTAGATGCTAGAGGTTTTTGGTTGCCAAATGATTATACAAAACATGGTGTCATTAATGAATACAATGCATGCAGAGAAGATGCGGTCCTAATTGACTTATCTTCATTAAGAAAGTTTGAAATTCTTGGGCCAGATGCTGAGGAATTAATGAATTATACATTAACACGAAATGTAAAAAAACTTTCAGTTGGTCAAATTGTTTATTCAGCTATGTGTTATGAAAATGGAACAATGTTTGATGATGGAACGTTATTAAAACTTAGTGATCATGGTTTTAGATGGGTTTGTGGTGATGAATATGGAGGTGAGTGGCTTAAAGAACAAGCTAAGAAAAAAAATTATAAAGTTCATATTAAAAATTCTACTGACCAGATAAATAATTTGTCTTTACAAGGTCCCAAAAGCAGAAAAATTTTAGAAAAAATAATTTTTACTCCACCTACCCAACCTTCTATATCTGAATTGGAATGGTTTAGATTTACAATATGTAGATTGGAAGAATTAAACGGAATACCATTAATAGTTTCAAGGACAGGTTATACAGGTGAGCTAGGATTTGAAATTTGGTGTCATCCAAGTGATGCTCCTACAGTTTGGGATAAGGTAATGGAAGCAGGAAAAGATGAAAGTTTGATACCAGCTGGTTTTGCGGCTTTAGATCTTTTAAGAATTGAAGCTGGTTTAATTTTATTTGGCAATGAATTTGATGGCCAACAAGATCCATTTGAAGCTGGCATTGGTTTTTCTGTTCCTTTAAAATCTAAAACAGAAGATTTTATTGGAAGAGAAAATTTAATTAAAAGAAAAGAAAATCCTCAAAAAAAACTTGTAGGACTAGAGCTCATTGGTAAAGAGATAGCAAATCATGGAGATTGCGTTCATATTGGAAGATCTCAAGTTGGTATTATAACCAGTGGATGCATTTCTCCGACTTTAAATAAAAATATTGCATTATGCAGAATAGATGTAGGTCACTCAGAAATAGGTAATGATGTTGAAATTGGAAAGATAGATGGACATCAAAAGAGAATTCCTGCTAAAATTGTTGGATTCCCTCATTACGATCCAAAGAAAACTAAAGTAAGATCTTAATGGCTAAATCAACTAAGGATTTGTTAGAGTTTTGGGAAGATCAAATGAAGCTTTCACATACATCAAGTAACTATTTTTTTAGAAAATCACCTTCTCATTATCATATGATGCTTCTAGTTATGTCAGCATTTAAGCAAAAACAAAATTTGTCAGTGGAGGAGCTTAAAACTAAATTATTTAAGACCTCTAGACCAAAATCTGCATTAATAATTAATGAAGCATGTGAAAAAGGTTTTTTTTATTTAGAAAAAACTGCACAAGATCAAAGAAAGAAACATATTAAACCAAGCACTTCCTTTATTGAGGAATTTAACGATTATTTATCTACTCTTAAAAATTTAAGCTTTTAAAAATCAGCAAATCCTAAGTTCTATAAGTTTTTATTTCTAAATTTTATATATAAAAAAAATTATATATTTAACCCTTTTCAAAAAATAATGTTTCAATATGTCATTACCGACAAAAGCTAAAGTAGTAATCGTTGGAGGGGGAATACACGGTCTTAGTACTGCTTGGAAACTTTCCGAAACATATAAAAATCCAGGTGATATTGTCGTTTTAGAAAAGAAAGATACTGCAGCAGGAGCTAGTGGTATTGCGTGTGGAGTTGTAAGAAATAATTATTTTCAGCCTGCAATGAGAGAATTAATGGCTCATTCAGTTTCAGTTTGGGAAAGTGATCCTAAAGCATTTAAATATAATGCAGTTGGTTATTTACAGATTTCACCAGAAGTAATGCATGCGGATGTTGCAACTATTTATGAACAACAAAAAGCAATTGGTTACGAGTCTGAATTTATAGAAGGTGAAAAAGATTGCATGAAATATATGAAAGGTATGTTTGGTGACTGGCAAGCACAAGGTATAACTTCTGTTCTTCATGAAAAAAAAGGTGGATACGCATTTAACAAAGATTCTATTAGAGCACTTGAAGATAAGTCTACCTCAAATGGTGTTGAAGTATTAAAAGGTGTAAAAGTTACAGGTTTTAAAAGAGGAAGTAATAGTAAAGCTGTTACAGGAGTTGAAACAGATAAAGGTACAATAGAATGCGAACAAGTTGTTGTTGGTGCAGGACCTTGGGCTAGAGATTTTTGGAATATGTTAGAGCTTCCTAAAACTGCAAATATTAAAGGTAAAGATGGTAAAATTCATGAAACTGATATGTGGAAATATTGGATGCTTCAAGAAGGTGTACTTGGTGTAGAACCAGATTTTTTAAAAATGGATAACGGTGAACAGCCACCTGTAATTCATGTAGACTCAACGGCACCATTATACTCAGATAAAACTAAAAAATTATTAACGGATAAAATTTGGGGAATATATTATAAACCAGATATTGAAGGACTCGGTGTCCAAGGTGGAACTTCACCTTACATAGTTGATAAACATTTCGATCTAGTAAACGTTGATCCATATGGAATAGAATCCCCTGAATATCAAACAACAGAAGCTTTTAATGATATGTGGTGTTCAGCGTTAGCTCATTGTCAAAAAAGATTTGAAGGAAAATCAGATTTATATAGAAAAGGACCTTCTGGAGGGCTTGGATGTATGACGCCAGACTCTTTTCCAATTTTTGATAGATTTTTAGAAAACGTTTACATGATAGCAGACTCTAACCATGGTTATAAAATGATTGGAGTTGGAGAGCTTGTTGCAAAAGAAATTCTTGGAACCGAAAGTGATTTATTAAAACCATTTAGATTCAACCGTTACGAGAAAGGTGAATTACACCCAACATCTAATAGTCCATTTCCTTGGAGCTAATTTATCTAAGTAGACAGATGTTTTTTTTTCAGTTAACTTTTTGGTCTAAAAATTCTTAAGGGGGAATATGACTGATCTAGAGAAACATGTTAATCAACCGGGTAGAGCCAAACTAGTTAAACAAGTTAGAGCTAAAATAAATGAACTAAAAATTGATTATATTTTTTTTCAATTCATTTCAGTAACAGGAAGAGTTGTTGGTAAAGGAATTCCTGCAGATCATTGGGAAAGAACATGCGAAAAAGGTTTTCAATTAGTTTATGGAGCAACTGCTAATTTATTCTTAGATCGTCATAATAATTATATAGGATATGGTCCGGAGGCTAAAGAATTGGTTGGAATACCAGATCCTGAAACTTTTTGCCAACTACCTTGGGATAAAAAAGTTGCGAGAGTTTTTGTAACTTGTTTTAGAAATAGAGAAGAAAGAGAAAATCCAGGTGGTCACTTAACATCAGATTGCAGAGGTAATTTAAGAATTATTGCTAAAGAATTTAAGAAAAAACATGGTTACCAACTAAGAGTTGGAACTGAACCAGAAATGATGTGGTTGACTAGAAACGATGATGGAACTCCAACTGGCAAGGGTTTTTCTAAACCATATTGTTATCACATAGATCAATTCGAGTCTTTAAGACCTGTATTTATGAGAGTGATGGAATATGCAAGAGCTATGGGATTTGACATGATTCAAGGTGACCATGAAGATGCCCCTGGACAACTAGAGTTAAACTGGATGTACGATGATGTTTTAAGAAATGCAGATAGATTATCTACTTACAGACAAATTTGCGCTCAAGTTGCAAGAGAATTTAATTTAATTGCATGTTTTATGACAAAACCTTTTATGGGAGTATCAGCTAGTGGTTGTCATACCAATATGTCTTTATGGACAGGTGGAAAAGATAAGATAAATAAATTGGGTCACAAATCTTTACCAGGCATGGATGAAGTATTTACTTATGTAGAAGGTGGAACTAACACTTTTATGCCTGATACAAAAGATGTTCAGTTACCAGGTAAAGTTGGTTTAAAATCTATTGGTGGAGTTATGAAACATCTAGGCGCATTAACTGCAATTGGATCATCAACGGTTAACTCATATAGAAGATTATGGGATCAAGGTTTTTGGGCACCAGTTTATGCTGATTGGGGTTATCAAAATAGAACCTGTGGATTAAGAGTTTCAGCACCAGGAAGATTTGAATATCGATCGGTAGACTCTATGCATAATCCATATTTAATGGGTGCAGGTTTATTAAAAGCTTTTGATGATGGAATATCTAATAAAATAGATCCAGGAAAACCAGAATCTAGAAATATTTATGAAGCTCAAAAGGCTGGAAAAAATGTAAAAAAATTACCTTTAAGTCTTGGTGAGGCTTTAGATCGTTTAGCAGATGACAAAGTTATTCAATCCGCAATGCCAGATGAAATGTATAAAATATTTCATTGGTATAAAAACGATGAGTGGGAAAGATTTTTAGGTGCAACAACTCAATGGGATCTAGATACTTATTTGGATTGCCTACCATAAACAAATTTATTAAGGAGAAATATGTGCGGAATAGCTGGTCTTATCCATAGGGGAAAATCCTCTAATGTAGGAAATGAATTACAAGCAATGCTTCAGGCCTTAAAGCATAGAGGTCCTGACTCAACAGGTTATGCTCTTTATGCAGATAACGATGGTCAAAACTTTATAATGAGATTTAAAGTTGGAGAAAATGTCGGTGAAGGTAGTTCTTCTATAAATGAAGACGAGAGTGTTTATGACAAAAGAAAAGAGCTTGTTGATCAGATGTTAAAAAGTCTTGGTGCAAAAGTTTTAAAAGAAGAAAAATTAACTCCCTATTCTTATAGATACGAAATGCAATATGATGAGGATTTAATGGATTTTTCAAAGAAAATTGAGAGTATCGAAAGTGTTGAAATATTATCCATTGGAAAATCTCTTGAACTAATAAAAGATTTAGGAGACGCACAGGAGGTTTTAGATAGATATGATCTTGGCAAAGTGAGAGGAACTCACGCTATAGGCCATGCTAGAATGGCAACTGAGTCTGGTGTAGATATAAAATCTGCCCACCCTTTTTGGGGATATCCATTTAGCGATGTATCTGTTGTGCATAATGGTCAATTAACTAATTATTGGAATAATAGAAGAATGCTTGAAAATAAGGGTATGAGATTTATGTCAGAGTGTGACTCTGAATTAATCGCAGTTTATTTAGCAGAAAAAATGAGAAATGGAGCAACTCTAGAAGAAGGTATGAAGGATAGTTTATCAGGATTAGATGGCGTGTTTACTTATTTTGTTGCAACAAAAGATTCTTTAGGAATGGCAAAAGATACAATGGCAGCAAAACCACTGGTTCTATACGAGTCAGATGATTTGGTAGCTATGGGATCTGAAGAGATAGCAATAAGATCTATCTTGCCCCACGAAATTGACACTTATGATCCTTTTGATGGAGAGGTAAAAGTATGGCAAATATAAAAACTAATGAGAATAAAACTAAAGCCCAATCAATGGGACTTCATAGTGAAGTCTTAACAGGAAAAACACAACAAAAATTTTTCAATCCAGATGAAGCAGAAAACTTTTATTATTGGGGAACTTATGATGTAGATTTTAATAAAAGAATTGATCTTGATGTAAATGATCTAGATTGCAAAGAGGCAAACAAAAAAATTGATGAGCTTATGAGTCAAGGTTATGGAACAATAGTTATAAAGAATCCACAAGGAAAACACAGTTTAGGTGTTGGAGTATTAAATAAATTGAATTTAATATTTGAAGGAAGTTTGGGTTATTTTGGTGTTGGTTCTATTGATGGCCCAACAGTAAGAATTAATGGCAGAGTTGGATGGTCATGTGCAGAAAATATGATGGCAGGAAAAGTAGTAATAGAAAAAAATGCAGGATCATGTTTTGGTGCAGCAGTTAGAGGTGGAGATTTAATATGTAAAGGAAGTGTTGGTGCTAGAACAGGAATTGATCAAAAAGGTGGAACAATTATTGTTGGGGGTGACGCTGGAGCATTCACTGGGTTTATGATGCAAAGAGGTAGAATAATAATTTTAGGTAATGTCGGTATAAACCTAGGGGACTCCATGTACGATGGAACTATTTATGTGGGTGGAAAAATAGGATCATTTGGTAGTGATGCGATTGAGTCGCCTATGACAAAAAGTGATGTAGATTGGATTAAAAGAAAACTTAAAGTAGCAGAAATCGGTGAGGATTTTGATATTTCAAAAATGACTAAAGTAGTTGCAGGTAAAAAATTATGGAATTACGACGCTTTAGAACCAACTGAGAAAAAAGGAGCAATTTAATGACAAAGAAAAAAAAAGGAAAATCAAATGGTCATTCCAATGGGAATGGTGGAAGTGAATTCTCAAAAAGAAATAAAAGTTTACTAGGTTATAACGCTATATTTACACCTGAAGTAATCGACGACATTCATATTAAGGCTCAGTTAGGAAGATACCGAATGAGAGGTATGGCTCTGATGAAAAAAATTCCTACATTTGACGATTTAGTTTTTTTACCTGGTACTCTTACAAGATTTGTAATTGAAGGTTACAGAGAAAAATGTGAAACAAAAACTATCATCGGTCCAAGATGTGAAAACCCAGTAGAATTAGATATACCAGTTTATATTACAGGTATGAGTTTTGGAGCTTTATCGTATGAAGCAAAAACAGCACTTGCAAGAGGAGCTACTATGGCAGGTAGCGCAACATGTTCGGGTGAAGGTGGAATGATACCTGATGAAAGAAGATATTCAGAAAAATGGTACTATCAATGTATTCAATCAAGATATGGATTTAATCCTCATCATGCACAGCTTGCTGATGGAATTGAAGTGTTCATTGGTCAAGGTCAAAAAGTTGGAATGGGTGGACACTTGATGGGTCAAAAAGTTACTGACCAAGTAGCAGAGATGAGATCATTACCAGCTGGTATTGATCAAAGATCTCCAGCAAGACATCCCGATTGGTTAGGACCAGATGACTTGGCTTTAAAAGTTCAAGAGCTTAGAGAATTAACAAAAAATAAAGTTCCAATACAATTAAAACTTGGAGCAGCAAAAGTTTATGATGATGTTCGTATGGCAGCAAAATGTGATCCAGACTCTATTTATTTAGATGGTATGGAAGGCTCAACAGGTGCCGGTCCACACATCGCAGCAGCAAACACAGGTATACCAGGAATAGCTGCAATCAGGGAAGCAAGAAGAGCAATAGATGATGTTGGAAAAACTGGAAAAGTTACTCTTATTTATGCTGGTGGAGTTAGAGATGGAGCTGATATGGCCAAAGCACTTGCTCTTGGAGCAGATGCTATTGCTATAGGTACTGGAGCAATGATTGCACTGAATTGTAATAAAGAAATTCCAGAGTCAAATTTTGAAAAAGAAATGGGAGTACCAGCGGGTCATTGTTATCACTGTCATACTGGTCGTTGCCCAGTAGGTGTTGCTACTCAAGATCCTAAGTTAAGAAAAAGACTAAATCCAGATGAGGCAGCTCTTAGAGTATATAATTACTTACATACTATGACACTAGAGGCCCAATTATTAGCTAGAGCTTGTGGTAAAACTAATATCCATTCATTAGAACCTGAAGATATGGCAGCTTTAACAATGGAAGCTTCTGCTTTAGCAAAAGTACCTCTTTCTGGTACAAATCATACAGTAGGAGTTGACGATTTTCATAAAATATAATTATGCCAAAGAAAAAAAGTAAAAAATCTAGCAAAAAAACAGTTAAAGGTCAGTTAGGTAAGAAAAAAGAAACTGCGCGAGAAAAGATGATAGGTCAAACTATTGGTTATAGGTATGATGTTAATTTATTGCCAGACTATTCTAGAATAACCCCATTTCTAAAAAAATATATTGAAGCAATGGGTTGGGATGATTTAAATTGGCTAGAAGATGTCCACATGGGATATGAGGAAGATAGACCTGCAGTTTTTGATAGAAATGCAAATGGTTGGGTCACTATTCCAAAAAAAATTAAACTACCAAATAACCAACAAGATAGAGACATGATTGCAAGAGAACTATTGGTAAAATTTCAAATGTCTCCAAATCACCCTTTAGTAGATCTAAAAAAAGCTTACAGAAAATTTTAGAATCTCCAAATAATTTTATATATACCACAAGTTGTCTTAGCTCAATTAACAGCCTATTTTGAGCTTATTATCTATTGATGTAAATATTGCTTAAATTAATATTTAATAATTAAATTTAATGGAGGTTTGAAATGACTAGTCAAATTGATGCGTTGCAAACCATATTTACAGAATTTTACTATTGGATAACAGTAGTACTTATGTTTCTTATCCATGTAGGATTTTGTATGTATGAAGTTGGAGCATCGCGTTACAAACACCATCAACACACATTAATGAAAAATACAATGCTGATACCTTTGGTAACAGTGACATGGTTTTTATTTGGTTGGTGGATATATTGGGCTTTTCCAACAGGACCTGGATTAGCTCCATCAATAATGACAGAAAGTACTGGGTTAATTCTCGGAGGTGGATTTGGTGCAAATGATTTAGCTAATCCCACAAACGAGTTTATGGCTATTACTCTTAATGATCATGTTATGGGAGTATTTTGGGCAGCTTTCCTTTTATTCTCTTGGACAGCTGCTTCGATAGTATCAGGTGCAGTTATTGAAAGAATAACAACTTTTGCATTTGGAATTCTTGCTATTGCAATTGGATCTGTATTTTGGAGTATAGATGCTGCATGGGGATGGCACTTTGATGGGTGGATGTTAAAAATACTTGGATACCATGATGCTTATGCATCGGGGGTAATTCACGCTGTGGCAGGAGGATTTGCTTTAGGTGTACTTGCTGTATTAGGTCCAAGAATTGGAAAATTTTCATCAAGTGGTGAACCTAGAAACATTGGACCAAGAAATCCTTGGTTAGTAACTGTTGGATTATTCTTAATTTACACAGGTTTTTGGGGTTTCTACGCGGCTTGTAATGTTCCAATTTATGACTTAGGGCCTGAATATGGAATGGAAGGTGTAACTTTCTTTACTGCTACTAACATATACTACACTCCAACGACATTAAGTGGAATAACTATGAACTTTTTGATGTCTTTATCAGGAGGATTGTTAGCTGGTTACGTAATATCAAAAGGTGATCCTTTCTGGACATACTCAAGTGGACTAGCTGGAATAATATGTGCTTCAGCAGGAAACGATCTTTATCATCCAATTCAATCGTTAATTATTGGTATGATCGGGGTAGTTATAGCTTACAAATTACATTATTGGGTTGAACGTAAGTTCAAAATTGATGATGCAGTTGGAGCTGTTGCGGTTCATGGTTATGCGGGCTTTGCTGGTCTTGTAATTTGTGGATTTGTCCTCAATGGATATCCTTCATCAGGTTACAGTGTTGGTGCAATGTGGGATGGATCTACATATGCTGCTATTAATCCATTGGGAATGTTTATTGGTGCATTAATAATGTTTTTTGTACTTGGAATGATTCCTGGTTGGATTATTGCTAAAGTTCTTAATGGTATGGGTAAACTACGTATACCAAGAGAAGTTGAGTTAGCAGGATTGGACTATCAAATAATGGAGGAGGCAAAAGATGATGAAAAAGCTGTTGCTTCTTCAAGTAGTTAAAGGAGGAAAACATGGCTACAGTAAATAATTGGATAGATCATTTAACTGCCGCTAGCAAAGCAGAAGGCGGTGCTGCTGGACCAATATTTCCAGGCGCAGGATCTGAAGGCATCTTAGTTATAATACTTGTTATAATTTGGATTGGTTGGACGGTTATAAGTTCTAGGCAAGAAAGCGATAAACTTGAAAAACTCGCTAGAAGAAAACCTAGTTCTAATGCTTGGAAAAGCAATATAACGGACGGTTAAATAAAACTTTATAAGGGCGCAAAATTTAATTTGCGCCCTTAAATCTTAATGAGTGATCAAAATAAAAATCAATCAAATAAAACTCCAAGTAGAATGGCTAGATTAGCTTGGCCTAAAGCTAAATATGGTGTCTTTGCCGCAATCATTATCATTGTTATAGTCAATGTGCTTTACTATAAAGACCAATTATTATTACTACTCTAAAACTTATTTATGTGTGGCATCGTTGGAATTTATCTAAAATCTAAAAAATTTGAAAAATCCTTGGGGGGAATGCTTTCTAAAATGTTAGTCAGTATGGAGTCTAGAGGTCCTGACAGTGCAGGTTTTGCAATTTATAACAGTGATAAAAATAAAACTTACAAATATTCTATTTGTCTAAATGAAATGAGTTTCGAAAAATTCAAAAAAGAAATTAAAAAGAAAGTAAAATTTTCAAGTATAGAAAAGAATTCAGACCACATAATTTTAAAATCTATTGAAAAACCTAACAAAATTTTGCCTATTTTGGAGAGTTATGAGAAAATATCGTTAGTTGGTTACGGGAAATCTATTGAAATTTTCAAACAAGTTGGAAGTCCAAGTAATGTTGTAAAAAAGTTTAATCTAGATAATTTTTCAGGAACTCATGCGATTGGCCATACACGAATGGCAACAGAAAGTGCAATTACTACAAATGGATCTCACCCCTACTCTACAGGAGAAGATGAATGTTTGGTTCATAACGGATCGCTATCTAATCATAACAACTTAAGAAGAAAATTGAAAAAAAATGGTTCTAAGTTTAATTCTGAAAATGACACTGAAGTTGCAGCTGGATATATCTCCGATAGTCTTAAAAATAGAAACTTAAAACAAACTTTAAAAAAAGGTTTAAACGAACTAGATGGATTCTACACTTTTATTGCAGGAACTCACAGTGGTTTCGCAGTTCTTCGTGATGAGATAGCTTGTAAACCTGCAGTAATAGCTGAAACAAAAGATTATGTTGCAATTTGCTCTGAGTTTCAAGCAATGGCACATATGCCTAATGTTAACAATGCAAAAATTTTTGAACCTGAGCCAGGTATAGTTTATTCTTGGGGAAAATAATGAATCTTGATTTAAAAAAATTGAAACTAAGATCTGTGAATGAAAAGCTTCAAAATATTGATCGAAAAAAAAATAAAAGAGACTTTGTTATATCAAACCCTGAAGGTAATCATGCTATTTGTGCAGGTCTTACAGAAAATATCGAAGTTACTATAAAAGGTCATGTAGGTTATTATTGTGCAGGTATGAACCAAAATGCAAATATTGTAGTTGATGGAAATGTAGGCACAGGTGTAGCAGAAAATATGATGTCTGGAAAAGTTCATGTTAAGGGAAATGCATCACAATCTGCAGGAGCAACTGCTCATGGTGGTACATTAATTATTGATGGTGATACTAGTTCAAGATGTGGAATTTCAATGAAAGGTATTGACATAATAGTTAAAGGTTCAGTTGGCCATATGTCAGCCTTTATGGCTCAATCTGGAAATCTAGTCGTTTTTGGAAATGCTGGTGAAGCCTTAGGAGATAGTTTGTATGAAACAAATATATATGTAAAAGGAAAAGTAAAATCTTTAGGAGCAGATTGTGAAGAAAAAAAAATGGATAAAAAACATAAATCAAAATTAAAAGAGCTTTTGAAAAAAGCTGGATCAAATATTAAACCCGATCAATTTAAAAGATACGGTTCTGCAAGAAAACTATATAATTTTAATATTGACAATGTATCAAACTATTAATTATGAAAAATAAAACTATACCTCGTCAATCCTGGACCTTTGATGAATACACTAACTCTGAAATAAGAAGAGCTGCTGAGACTGGAATTTATGATATTAGGGGTGGTGGTTCTAAAAGAAAGCTTCCACATTTTGATGATTTATTATTTTTAGGTGCTTCAATGTCTAGATATCCTTTGGAAGGATATAGGGAAAAATGTACTACAAAAGTAACTTTAGGCACAAAATATGCAAAAAAACCATTAGAGCTTGATATTCCAATTACGATTGCGGGTATGAGTTTTGGAGCATTGTCCGGTCCAGCTAAAGAGGCATTGGGAAGAGGAGCAAGTGCAGCTGGAACATCTACCACAACAGGTGATGGAGGAATGACGCCAGAAGAAAGAGGCCAATCTAAAAATTTAGTTTATCAACTTTTGCCCTCAAGATATGGGATGAACCCAAATGATTTAAGAAAAGCAGATGCAATTGAAGTG
>CACJFS010000011.1 GCA_902592715.1 uncultured Pelagibacteraceae bacterium | reverse complement strand
GTCTACTTGCATCGTCAGATGAAAGTTTCAATTCTTCTTTTGTCAACTGTCCAGCAATGATTGGATTATATCCCACAATACCTTTACCAACCTCGCCATCTGCTATTCCTTGAACTTCAACTTCATGCATTTTACAAAATTCAGCAATTTGTTTAAAAGTTAAAGAAGTATTATCTACTAACCAAACAGCAGTAGCCATTGGCATTAAGGGTGCTTTACTCATTTATTTATTTTCAGATCGGAAGTTTTGAAATTTTTTGTTAAATTTACTCACTCTTCCTTTATCAAGAATTTTTTGTTTTCCACCAGTCCATGCAGAGTGAGATTTTGGATCAATCTCGAGTTTTAAAGTCTCACCTTCAGCACCCCAAGTTGATTTAGTTTCAAAACGCGTACCATCTGTCATTTCAACTATAATTTTATGGTAATTAGGATGTAAGTTTTTTTTCATAGGCGGTCTTATAGCAAAAAGCTAAATAAAAACAATTAAAAGTTAACCAACTTATTCATCATTTTTGAGTAAATACTAGTACTTGCTGCTCTAATATCTATACTATCGTCTTGATATTTACTGATATCATTTATAACCCCTCCAGCTTCTTTAACAATAAGCATACCTGCAGCTATATCCCATAATTTAATTTTGTTAAGAAAAAAGCCATCAAATCTTCCAGATCCTACATAAGCCAAATCAAGAGCAGAACATCCTGAACATCTCATGTTTAAACTTGGAAATATATTTTTCAAACTTTCTTGGTCAGTTGAAAATAAACAATCCTCAATATCACTTTTACTTGAAACCCGTATTCTATGACTATTAAAATATGATCCATTGTTTTTTTCAGCAAAGAATATCTCATTTTTTATTGGATCGTGTATTAAAGCTGAGCATATTTCATTGTCTATTTTTAGGGCAATTGAAATTGCAAAATGTGGAATTCCATGTAAAAAATTCGTTGTTCCATCAATTGGATCAATAATCCAAACTTTGTCTTTATCATTATTTTCTATTTTTCCACTTTCCTCAGTCAAAAATGAATAATTTTTTTTAGCTTTTGAAAATTCCTCTATAAGAATTTCTTCCACTCTTTTATCAGTCTTGGTAACAAAATCTCTAGGTCCTTTTTTTGCTACTTGTAAATTTTCAACTTCTCCAAAATCTCTGATAATTACTTTTGAAGCTTTTTCACAAGCTTTTATCATGATATTTAAGTGAGGTGAAATAGAATTCATTTTTATATTTTTTTCACATACTCAAATGTTCTGCTATCTAATATAATTTCGTCTTCAATCTCTATAAAAGGTGGGACTTGTATTTTAATTCCATTTTCAAGCATTGCTGGCTTATATGAAGATGAAACTGTTTGGCCTTTTATAGCAGCGTCAGTCGTTGCTACTTTGCACTTTACTTGATTTGGAAGTTCTATAGAAATTGGGTTTTCATTGTAAAAACTTACTGCAACTTGCAGATTTTCAGTTAAAAGTTTACCTTTATCTCCAACGATATCTTTTTTTATCTCAGTTTGTTCAAAAGAGTGTGGGTCTATAAAAAAATAACTGTTTTCATCAGAATAAAGATAATTGAAATTTAATTCCTCTAAAGATGCTTTCTCAACAGTCTCACTTGATCTAAATCTTTCATTTAATTTTGTATTTTTTCCAACACTTTTCATTTCAATCTGAGCAAATGCTCCTCCTTTGCCGGGTTTAACATGTTGTGTCTTGAGAACTTGCCATAAGTCATTTTTAAACTCTAAAAGCATTCCGACTCTTATTTCTCCAGCACTAATTTTCATATTAATCTTTCTACTGCTTGTTTTGGTTTGTATTTTTTATTTTTCCAAATGTAGGCTGAAATAGCCAAAAAATTTACTTTATTCAATAACAGATTTTTATAATTTATTAAGTTGATCCCACCTATTGCAACTATTGGTATATTAGTTAAGTTTTTTAATTTTTTTATAATTTTAATTGAGGCTTTATGTTTTGTTTTTTTAGTTTTAGTTGGATAAAAAGATCCAAAAGCCAAGTAACTTGGGTTTGATTTAATAGCAATTTTTGCAAGATTTATTGAATTATGACAAGTAACACCGATTATCTTATCGCCAATTATATTTCTAGCCTTATTAATGTTCATATCTTTTTGTCCTAAATGACATCCATCTGCATTTAGTTTTTTTGCAAGAAAAGGGTCATCATTTACTATAAATTTAACTTTCTTATTTTGGCATATTTTTTTAATTTTTTTTCCAATTAAAATTTTTTTTTTAAAAGAATATTTTTTTAATCTCAACTGGAAGAAACTCACTTTATTTGTACTCAAAACTAATTTGAGGTCTTTATAAAATTTAATATTAATTCTATTTGGAGAAATTAGATAAATAAATTTCTTTTTATTTATTTTCAAGTTCGTTCGACCATTTACCTTTTGCAGCTAGTGAGCACATTTTAGATCTATGATCAAAAATATTTTGAGTTGCTTTTATATCTGTAATATTTTTTGACCAGGTCTTGAGAGCACTTTGCTGAAGAGCTCTTCCATATGAATAAGTCATTATAAATTTAGTATTATTATTTTTGTTAATCAAATTTAAATTTTTTACAGCCTCTATCTCTGATTGACCACCAGATAAAAAAGCAATTCCAGGTACTTCACTAGGAACTGAATTTTTAAGGCATTCAAGTGTTTTTTGAGAAACCTCCTCATTAGAAATTTTATCATTTGATTGTTTACCGGCTAATATCATATTTGGTTTCAAAATAATTCCTGTAAGATCAACTTTATGCAAAATTAATTCATCAAAACATTTTTTAATAACTTCTGAGGTTTTTTTAAAACAAGTATCTATAGAATGATTCCCATCCATCAATACTTCTGGCTCTACTATTGGAACCATTAAATTTTCTTGTACTAACGCTGAATACCTTGCAAGCGCATGCGCATTAGAATGAATTGCAAGATTACTTGGATATTTCTCACTAATTTTATAGACACCTCTCCATTTTGTAAATCGTGCCCCAAGATTATAGTATTTTTTTAATCTCTCTCTAAGTCCGTCTAAACCCTCTGTAATTTTTTCTTCAGGAGAGTTTGCTAAATCTTTTGCGCCTGTATCAACCTTAATTCCAGTTATTGCACCCGAGGAAGAAATTAAATCAGAAATTGATCCTCCAAAACTTGTAGTTTGGTTTATTGTTTCATCATATAGGATAACACCACCTATATGTTCTTTCATACCATCAGATGAAAAAAGTATTTCTCTAAATAAAAGTCTATTTTCTGCTGTTGATGTTACATTTACTGCTTCAAGTCTTTTTGTCATGGTTCCATTACTTTCATCTGCTGCAAGAATACCTTTGCCATTAGAAACTATTTTAAGTGCTATTTTATTAAGTTCTGACATTTCAATTTAAGGCGGTTATACCAGGAAGCTTTTTACCTTCAAGATATTCTAGAAAAGCTCCACCTGCAGTTGAAACAAAGTTAAAATTGTTAGCTATATTTAATCTATTTATTAAAGAGACAGTATCACCACCTCCTACAACTGAAAAAATTTTGTTTGTTTTATTGTTTTCAATAATTTTTTTTGCTATTTCAATGCTTCCGTTAGCAAAATTTGGATTTTCAAAATATCCAGCTGGGCCGTTCCACAATATTGTTTTAGTATTATCTATTATATCAATTATTTTATTAATCGTTTTAGGTCCAATATCTAAGATCATTTCATCAGGCAATATTTGATCTAATTCTTTATTTTTAGAAGAGCCATTTAAATTTTTAGATACAAGCACATCTTCAGGATAAATTATTTTACACTCTTTTTTTTTTGAAAGTAAGATTATTTCTTCAACTATTTGACTACAATTTTTTTCCTTTATCGATTTTCCGATATTATTTCCAAAATATTCAATAAAATTATTTGCCATACCTCCAACAATTATAATATTATCAAATTTTGGCATTAAATTTTTTATAATATTTATTTTAGTCGAAATTTTAGATCCACCAATTATACATGTTATAGGTTTTGTTATTTCAGCAGTAATTTTATTGAGAGCAGCCACTTCTAAATCAAGTTGCAGTCCAGAAAAAGAAGGTACATATTTAGAAATTTGATGAATTGATGCATGTGCTCGATGAGAGCAAGAAAAAGCATCATTCACATAAATATCCCCTAAACTTGCCAAGTGTTTTGCAAATCTATAATCATTTTCCTCCTCTTCAGCATAAAACCTAATATTTTCTAAAATTAGAATTTCTTCATCAAATTTTTCAAAAAAATCTTTATTCTTAATTTCATAAATATTTTCTTCGATTAGTCTTACACTTGTATTTAATTTTTTTTTCAAATCTTCACCAATTGGTTTTAAAGATAGCTCTTTTACTATTTTGCCTTTTGGTCGTCCTACATGTGATAAAATTATTATTCTAGTTTTTTGTTGTATTAAAAAATTTAAAGTCGGTAGAATTTTGTCAATTCTTGTTGTGTCACTTATTTTCCCATTGTCTAAAGGAACATTTAAGTCTAATCTTAATAATATTTTTTTTCTATTAAGATTTTTTTCTTTAAAAATACTTCTCATTAAGAGATTTTATGCAAATTCTCAGCTATATCGCACATTCTATTTGAGAATCCCCACTCATTATCATACCAAGCAGAGATTTTACCCATGTTAGTTCCAACTACATTTGTTAAAGAGGCATCAATAATTGCAGATGCAGAATGATGATTAAAATCAATAGAAACTAGTTTTTCGTGGTTAACCTCTAAGATTTTATTCAATTCATTTTTAGAGGCATTTTCAAATACATCATTAATTTTTTTTATATCAATTTCTTTTTTTGTACAGAATACTAATTCTATAAGTGACACATTGGGCGTTGGGACTCTCATTGCAACACCTTCTAATTTCCCTTTTAGACTTGGAATTATTTCACCTATTGCTTTTGATGCCCCGGTTGAAGTGGGTACTATTGATTGACTTGCAGCCCTTGCTCTTCTCGAGTCTTTATGAGAATTGTCTAAAATTCTTTGATCGCTAGTAAATGCATGAATAGTAGTCATAAAACCTTTTTCAATTTCAAAATTATTATTAAGCAAATTCACAATTGGAGCTAAACAATTAGTTGTACATGAAGCCGCGGATATTACTTTATCGTCATTCGATATCATATTTTCATTTACACCAAACACAATTGTTTTGTCGGCATTTCTGCATGGAGCAGAAACAATCACTCTTTTTGCTCCATTTTTGATGTGTGCAAGTAATTTTTCTTTTGAATTAAATTTACCAGTACATTCGAAAACATAGTCAACATCATATTTTTTCCAATCAATATCTTCGATTTTAGACTCTTGAGAAAATGTAATTTTATTTTTATTAATTATTAATTCATTTTCACTAAATTTTAAATCTGCATTAAATTTTCCGTGAATAGAGTCGTATTTTATTAATTTACAAGTTACTTCTGCATTTGATCTGTTGTTAATATGTTGAATTTTTAAACTTTTATTATCATTCTCGATAATTGATCTGACTACCATACGACCAATTCTGCCCATTCCATTAATTCCAATTTTAACAGTCATTTCTAATTTTTATTTAATTTCTTAATTTTATTTACAATATTTGTAGATATTAAACCAAAATATTTATAAATATCTTTATATGGTGCACTTTTCCCAAATTCATCAATTCCAAAAGTCACTCCAAGATCGCCTACATATTTTTTCCAACATTCGCTTGATCCAGCTTCAATAGATATTTTTAACTTAGTTTCATTTAAAATTTTATCTTTATATCTACTTGATTGTAAGTCAAAAAGCTCCATACACGGCACTGATATAACTTTTGAATATATCTTATCTTTGGCTAATTTATGGCTTGTTTCTAGAGCTAGGTTTACCTCAGAACCACTAGCTAAAATTGTCAATTTAACTTTTTTATTAGTTCTTAAAACTTCATATGCACCTAACGAGCACTTGTTTTTTTTCGAGTATTTTTTTCTAATTGGTTTAAGGTTTTGTCTAGTTAAAGATAGAATACTTGGTGTATTTGAACTCTTTAAAGCATGCTCCCAACATTCAATAGTTTCTAATCTATCTGCAGGTCTTAAAACATTAAGGTTGGGTATTGACCTTAATCCAGATAATTGTTCAATAGGTTGGTGTGTTGGTCCATCTTCTCCAAGTCCAATAGAATCATGTGTCATTACATATATGACCTGTTGTTTCATCATTGCTGCTAATCTTATTGATGGTTTGCAATAATCAGAAAAAATTAAAAAAGTTCCTCCGTAAGGTATAAATTTACTATGCAGAGCTAATCCATTCATAATTCCACACATTGCATGTTCTCTCACTCCATAATGGATATAATTTCCCTCAAAATTTCCTGGTTTAATCATTTTATGATAATTTGTTTTGGTATTATTTGATCCAGCAAGATCTGCTGAACCTCCAATAAGTGTATTATTTTTTTTTACAAGAGAGCTAATAATAGACTCAGAAGATTTTCTTGAAGCAAGACTTTTAACATCTTTCACAGCCATTTTTTTCTCATTTACCGCAGTCTTTGTAAAATCATTTTTAAAAAATTTGTTTATTTTATTTTTCTTTTTCCTATAAAGTTTGTTCCATTTGTATTCAATTTTTTCTCCCTTTTTTCCAATCTCATTCCAAATCTCCAATATATTTTTGGGAATTTGAAAAGGTTTATAATTCCATCCTAGTTTTTTACGAACTAATTTAATCTCTTCAACACCAAGTGGACTTCCATGTGAAGAAGCTCTTCCAGATTTGTTAGGTGACCCATAACCAATTATAGTCCTACAAGAAATAACAGTTGGTTTTTTTGCATTTTGAACTTTTTTGAGGGCTTTAAATATTTCACTTCCTTTATGACCATTAATATTTATGTAATCCCATCCATAACTTTCAAATCTTTTCTTAAAATTATCTGAAACTGCTAAACTTGTTGGTCCATCGATAGATATTGAATTATTATCAAATAACATTATTAAATTTTTAAGTTTTAGATGTCCAGCTAAGCTCATAGCCTCGTGACTTATGCCTTCCATTAGACACCCATCTCCTGCAATTACATAAGTTTTATGATTTATAATATCTTTACCGATTTTTTTTTTTAAAACTTCTTCTGCCAATGCAAAACCTACTGCATTAGAAATTCCTTGTCCTAATGGACCTGTTGTTGTTTCAATACCTGAGTTTTGAACGTACTCAGGATGACCTGCACAAATAGAGTCAATTTGTCTAAAATTCTTAATATCATTCAATTTAACACTTTTGTAACCTGTTAAATAAAGCAAAGAGTAAAGCAACATAGATCCGTGACCAGCAGATAAAACGAATCTATCTCTGTTAATCCAGCTAGGATTTTTTGGATTAAACTTGAGAAAATATTTAAAAAGTATTGTAGATACATCAGCCATACCCATTGGCATACCCGGGTGTCCAGAATTAGCTTTTTGCACTGCATCCATTGAAAGAGCACGTATAGAGTTAGACAAGATTTTATTTAATTTTTCCAAAATTTATCCTTTGTAGACTTAGGTGAATCAATTTTATAATATAGATATATATATGAATTCAATAAGTGAAAAAGAAAAAAAACTATTACAAACTTTAGATAAATTAAAAAATCTAGAAAATATAAAACCAGATAAAATTTTGGAGTTAAAAAATCTAGCAAACCAAAAAAATCAATTAGAAATTGAAAAAAAAGAAATAGAACAAAGGTATAATGCACTTCAACAAGAAAATCATAGCCTTAAGCAGAAATTTGACGATTTTAAAAAAAAGGAAATTGAAGAAAAAAAAAAAGAAGATCAATTTTATGAAAAAATTGATGAATTAAACCAAGAAACAGATAATTTGATGGAAGAAATTGACAAATGGCAAATCTAAATATTAAATTTAACGGAAAAGAATTTTTGTTATCTTGTGAAGATGGGCAAGAGGAACATTTAGAGGAATTAGCTATATATTTAAACGAAAAGTTTAGTAATCTAAAAAATTCTTTAGGGAATATAGGAGAGAGCAAACTTTTGCTTATAACATCTATCTCTGTTTTAGATGAATATTATGAGACTAAAAAAAAAATAGACATACAAAAAAAAGAAATAAATAAAATTACTGAGAAATTTAAAGAACTCAAATCTTTAGTGTATAATTACAGAGATTTAAAAGAAAAAGAAATAACTGAATTAAGTAAAAACCAGGATGATCTAAAGAATGAAATTGAAACTAATCAGAATGATTATGAAACTTTAGTTGATAAGACCACTCTTGAATTAGAAAATTTTATCAAAAGAAATGATCCAGATATTAAGACCCAATAATTATAGTGTCTAAGGAAATCTTAAGAAAAAAATTAATTAATTTAAGAAAGAATAATTTTGTAAATCTAAGCATAAGCTATCTTCAATTTCAGAAAATATTAAAAATATTAAATTTAAAAAATAATATTAATATTGGTGGATATTATCCAATAAATAGTGAGATTGGATGTTTGGATATATTAAAAAAGTTAGAATTAAATAAGTTTAAAATATCATTACCTGTTACAAAAAAAAATAGTAAAATGGATTTTTATGAATGGTCTTTTCAAAATTCACTTAAAGTAAGCATACAAGGTATTCCTCAACCAGATACTAAAAAAAAAGTTATACCAGATGTTTTGATTGTTCCTCTTGTTGGATTTGATAAAAAAAAATTTAGATTAGGTTATGGAGGTGGATATTATGATAGATATATTAATAAATTTTTTAATTTCAAAAAAGTTTGGACAATTGGGTTTGCTTTTTCATTTCAACAAATTAAAAAGATTCCAATAAATAAGTTTGATCAAAAATTGGATTTTATTTTAACAAATAATAAAATAATTAAATGAATATTTTATTTCTAGGAGACATAGTTGGTAACAGTGGCTGCAGTGCAATAAAAAAATTTTTACCAAAAATTATAAAGTCAAAGAAAATAAACTTTGTTGTTGTGAATGGTGAGAATGCAGCAAAAGAAGGTGTAGGCATTACTGAAAATATTGTAAATGAATTAATAAGTTGTGGGATAGATGTTATAACTACTGGTAATCATGTCTGGGATCAAAAAGAAACATTCGATTTTATTAAGAAACAAAAAAGGTTATTGAGACCATTAAATTTATCAAATGATACCCCAGGCGCTGGTTTTGGCATTTATGATTCTATTGGTGGTTACAAGGTAGGTGTACTTAATTTAATGGGAAATGTTTTTATGAAAAAATGTGATGACGTATTTATTAAAAGTAAAGAATTTTTAGATGAAAATATATCTAAAGAAAAATATGATTTTCTAATAGTTGATTTTCATGGTGAGATTACTAGCGAAAAAATGGCCATTGGTCATATATTTGATGGTCACGCTACATTTGTAGTAGGCACTCATACTCACGTACCAACTAACGATGGAAGAATACTAAATAAAGGTACTGCATATTTAACTGATGCTGGAATGTGTGGCGATTATAATTCTGTAATTGGTATGAACACTGAAAATTCTATAAATAGGTTTTATAAAAGAGACTCTGTAAAACATTTTCCTGCAGATGGCGAAGCTTCACTCTGTGGAGCAATTATTGAAGCCAATCCAAATAATGGTTTAGCATCAAATATCACTCAATTTATATTTGGTGGTCAACTTAGAAAAGATAATTAAATTATGGCAGGACATTCTCATTGGGCAGGAATTAAACATAAAAAAGGAAAAGCTGATAAACAAAGATCAGCTATTTTTTCTAAACTATCTAGAGAAATTACAGTTGCTGCCAAACTTGGAGATAAAAATCCAAATATGAATTCAAGATTAAGATCAGCAATCCAGGCTGCCAGATCAGCCAACATGCCCAAAGATAATATTGAAAGGGCCATAGACAAATCATCAATAGCTGCAGACTCTAATTTTGAAAATATAAGATATGAGGGATTTGGACCTGCAAAAACAGCAATAGTAGTTATCACTTTAACAGATAATAAAAATAGAACCGCCTCAAATATTAGAACAATTTTTCAAAAACATGGTGGAGTACTTGGTACGCAAGGTTCTGCATCACATAATTTTTTACAACTAGGAGTTATAAAGATTAATAAAGAGGAAATTGATGAAGAAAAAGTTTTCAACTTAGCAATCGATGCTGGAGCTAATGACTGTATATTTCATAATAATTATTATGAAATTCATACTAACAAAGATGAAATATATGATGTAAAAAATATGTTGGAAAAAGATATTTCTAATTTTATATCTACAGAAATCGAGTGGGTTCCTTCAAATAAAATTAATTTAAATAATGAGGAAGATAAAGAAAAAATGATTAAGTTTTTAGAAATTCTAGAAAATGACGATGATGTCCAAAACGTTTTTACCAATGCGATATAATTTAATATTATGTTAATAATTGGTATAGATCCTGGCATAACAGGAGCAATTTGTTTCTTTGAAGATGGAGAAATAAAAGATGTTATTGATATGCCTACAATGGCATCAGGTAATAAAAATAAAAAGCAAATTAATGGTAGCCAAATATTTAATGAAATCTCACTAAGGATTCAAAACCATAAATCTGAAAATATAAATGTAGTAGTAGAGCAAGTTTCAGCCATGCCTGGACAAGGTGTTACTAGTATGTTTAATTTTGGTCAATCTTTTGGTGTCATTAAAGGTGTGTGTGCTGCAATGCAATTACCCATTTATTTTGTAAGACCTGCTAAGTGGAAAAAGCATTTTGATTTAATAAATTCTCAAAAGGATTCGAGTAGAGTTAAAGCAATAGAAATGTTTCCAAAGTTTTCTTCAATGTTGTCTCGGAAAAAAGATACCAATAAAGCTGATGCGATATTAATTGCCAATTATCATCTAAATAATCAAGAAAATAAACTTAAGTTTTGATCAATAGTCAAATTCATGACACATTTTAGTGTGAAATCAATTAAATGGATGCAGATATAACTTCCCAAGCAGTAGGATTAGCAAGTAACACAGATTTTTCAATTATAAGTCTATTTTTGAGAGCCGATCTCATAGTCAAATCCGTGATTATCATTTTAATCGCCTGCTCAGTTTATTCTTGGGCAATAATTTTTGATAAAATTTTAATGTTTAGAAGAATTAATAAAGAATCTGAGGATTTTGAAGAAAGATTTTGGAAATCAAAGTCAGCAGAAACTTTTTATAACAGCCTACCCACAGCATTAGATAATCCCATGGCACAATTATTTAAAGATTCGATGCAAGCTGTTATGAAATCAAGATCAAAAACTAATATAAGCCAGAGACTTGAAAATATATTAGAGGTAAATATCGAAAAACAAATGAATGTTGTTAATAACAAGTTTACTTTTCTAGCAACAGTAGGATCTACAGCTCCATTTATTGGATTATTTGGAACTGTCTGGGGTATAATGAATTCTTTCCAATCAATTGCAATATCAAGAAATACTAGTCTAGCTATTGTTGCCCCTGGAATTGCCGAAGCTTTATTTGCAACTGCCCTAGGTTTGTTAGCAGCGATACCAGCGGTAATCGCTTACAATAAGTTTGGAAATGATTCCAAAAAATATTCACAAAAATTGGAAAATTTTTCAAAAAGATTTATTTCAATAATTTAATATGTCATTTAACTTAAAGCGTTCAGAAAGAGAACCAATGAGTGAAATTAATGTAACCCCATTTGTTGATGTGATGCTTGTTCTTTTAATTATTTTTATGGTTACTGCACCTTTGCTAACGGTAGGAGTACAAGTTGATTTACCCGAAACCTCAGCTGACACTTTGCCAGAAGAAAGCGAACCTCTCACATTAACAATAAATTCGAAAGGTGAAGTTTTTATTCAAGAAACAAAAATTGAATTTGATAAACTAATTAAAAAAATTTTAGCTGTATCTAACAATAGAACTGACACAAGAATTTATGTAAGAGGAGATAAAACAATTAATTATGGAAGAGTTTTAGAGGTTATGGGTAAACTTTCAGGTTCAGGCTTCACTAAAGTCGCCTTAATATCTGAGCCATATAAAGAGAGATAGCATTGCTTAAAAAAATTTCTTTTACTGGTTTTACAGGTGAATTTAATAATTTTTCTTTTGGGATGTTGTTTTCAGTAATTTTTCATGGGACAATATTTTTTGCTACGATATTTGCACTTCCATTTGTTGCCAAAAAACCATTAGAATTAACACCAATTGTTTCAGTTGAATTAATACAAATATCTGAGAAAACTAATATTCCATACGCTCCAAAAGCTGCAAAAATTATCGAAAAGGCAAAAAATGATAATAAAAAACTATTATCAGAGCAAGCACCTCCAAAAGAAATAAAAAAAGAGGAAAAAAAGCAAGTAAAATTTGACAATCAAAAAGATGAAATTGATTTATCAAAATCAAAAAAAATACCTATTCCTGAGAAAAAACAAGAAAAAGTTAAACTAGAAAAATCTGAAGCTGTCCCATTACCTGATAAAAAGTTAGAAAAAATAGAAACCAAACAAGAAACAGAACAACAACCTTCAAAAGAAGATATAAAAATAGTTGTTGAAAAAGAAAAAAGAAAAAAAATTGAAAAAAAAATTGAAAATGACGAAGTCATAAAAGAGTTTGCTAAAATTAAAAAACCTTTGAAAGAAGAAAAGGCAAAACAAGTGTCTGAATATGAAAAAGAAGATATTGATGTAAACAAAATTAAAGGTTTAATTGCAAAGCAGTATGAGAATGTAGGTGAAGTTAAAAAAAAAGAAGATGGAATCACACAATCTGAAGACAAGTCTATGAAACTCTCGAAATTAAGTGTAACTACTGAATATGCGGTTAGACATCAGATTTACACGTGTTGGTCAGTGCCATCTGGCCTACCTTTTAGTGATGATTTGCTTGTGACAGTTAAATTAAATTTAGAAAAAAATGGAATTATTAAAAATTTTGAAATGATGGATCATGTAAGAATGAATACTCCCGGTCAAGCAGTCTTTTATCAAATGGCACAAAGTGTGATAAGGGCAATTAGAAGATGCAATCCTATAAAAAATCTGCCTACTACAAGTTATGAAAAATGGGCAACAATGATACTCAGGTTTAATCCTGAAGAAATGATGGGTGAATGAGAAATAAACTTTTATTAATATTTATTTTTTGTTTCTTTATAAAACCTGGAATATCTTATTCCATCGTTGAAATTGATATAACAAGAGGAAATCTTGACCCTTTGCCAATTTCAGTTTCTCCTTTTTTTGCTGACGAAATATCAAAAGAAAAAATTAAAAAAGATTTAGATATAGATAACTTAGGTTTAGAAATTTCAAAAGTGATAGAGAATAATTTGAGGAAAACTGGACTGTTTGATACTCTGGATAAAGAATCCTTTTTACAAAAGCCAGATATTGCACATTTAAAACCAAGATTTGAAGATTGGGTTTTAATTAAATCTCAAGTTTTAATTACTGGTAAGGTTACCTCTAAAATTATTAATGAAAAAGATTATATAAGGATTGAATTTAAACTTTGGGACGTTTTGGGAGCAAAAATGGTCGATGGCTTTTCTTTAACAACAGTTCCAACAAATTGGAGAAGAGTTGGTCATAAAATTTCGGATAAGGTATACGAACGTTTAACCGGTGAAAGTGGTTATTTTGACACTAGAATAATATATGTTGCAGAAGAAGGGCCCAAAACACAAAGGATAAAAAAATTAGCAATAATGGACCAAGATGGATTTAATACAAAGTATTTAACCTTGGGAAACGAGTTGGTATTAACCCCAAGATTTAATCCAACAAATCAAATGGTAACCTATCTGTCTTACTTCAGAAATATGCCTAGAGTTTATCTTTTGAATATTGAAACAGGAAAACAAGAGGTTGTTGGAGATTTTCCTGGAATGACATTTGCTCCAAGATTTTCTCCTGATGGAAAAAAAATTATAATGAGTTTAGCCAAAGATGGTAATTCAGAAATTTGGGTTAGAAATTTAGAGACAAACATTCAGGAAAAATTAACTGATCATCCATCTATAGATACCTCGCCATCATATTCACCTGATGGTAAATATATTACATTTAATTCCGACAGAAGTGGCTATCAGCAAATATATGTAATGAGAAGTGATGGATCCAAAGTTAAAAGAATATCATTTGGAAAAGGAATTTATGGTACACCCGTATGGTCACCTAGGGGAGATTTAATAGCGTTTACAAAGTTACATAAAGGTAAATTTTTTATAGGAGTTATGAGAACCGATGGAACTGGAGAGAGATTACTTACAGAAAATTTTTATCAAGAGGCGCCCTCATGGTCTCCAAATGGAAGAATAATCATATTTTATAGAGAGACAAAAACTGATGACAAAGGTCAAGGTTTCTCTGCGAAATTATGGTCAATTGATTTAACTGGATACAACGAGAGGTTGGTATCAACCGAGACTGATGCCTCAGACCCATCATGGTCTTCTTTATTGGAAAATTAAAGAAAATAAATAATTCTGTTAAATTAGGTTGATTTTTCTGGACAAAACATCTAATTACATGATTAAGTTCATAATATTCTATTTAAGGAGCAAAAATGAATCTAAACAAAATTTTTAAAAATGCATTTCTTGTTGTTATATTTGGCTTAGTTATTACTGCATGTGCAACGAAGAAGTCTGTAAAGACAACAACAGAGACATCGACTACCACTAAAGCAGCCGAAACCCAAAAAGCAGATCCGATTGAAAAATTAGATGCGTTAATGCAGGGAGATGTTTACGTAGGCTCTGATACTGTGGGAGAGCTTGCAAGTGGAGTTCCCGACAGAGTATTCTTTGCAACAAATGAAACAATATTAACAACCGCTTCTAGAGAAACTTTAAGAAAACAAGCTGCCTGGTTAAGACAGAACTCAGATGTTACAGTTGTAGTAGAAGGTCACGCCGATGAGAGGGGTACTAGAGAATATAACCTTGCTTTAGGTGAAAGAAGGGCAAATGCTGCAAAAGACTATTTAATGACTTATGGCGTTTCGTCTGATCGAATTAAAGTTTTAAGCTATGGAAAAGAAAGACCTGTGGACTCAGGCTCTAATCCACTTTCATGGTCAAAAAATAGAAGATCTGTAACAGTAAAAGCAAATTAAAAATAAATTTTATAAGACCCTCACTTTAAAAAAGCGAGGGTCTTCTTTTCGCCATTATTATAATTAGTAATGTTTTCATGAGATCATTAATTAAGTTAATTTTATTTAACTTTGTTTCATTTTTATTTTTTTCAACATCTATTTCATTTTCTCAGGATCAAGAATTCAGAGAAATTTTAGAAAATATTCAAAAAGATCTTAGAACTTTAGAAAGAGCAGTCTACTCACAATCATTTTCTGAAAACTCTGACACAAACACAACTCAAAAAGCTTCAACGAAGGAGTCGGAACAGGCTTTAACAAAACATTTATTGAAATTAAGTGAAATAGAAATGCAATTTCAGGAATTAACAAATAAATTCGAAGAAATTAATTTTAAATTAGATAAACTTTCCAATAAGCTTTCTAAAGTGCAACAAGACAATCAATTAAGATTTGAACAAATTGAACAAACTTCAATTATCAATACAAATAATAAAGCCCTTACCTCTTTACCTAAAAATGAGCAAATATTGAAAAATGAAGAGATTATTCAAAAAAAAATACTTCCTGGATCTTCAGAGCCTCAATCATTAGGTGAGGTATCTTACAAAGATATGACTACCAGTAATGATATACAGGTGGTAGAATCAGTCGAACAGACTGAAGCTATAATTTCAGAAGTTTTTAATTCAGAGGAAAAATTATTGCCTGATTCTAGTCCAAAAGAGCAATATCAATTTGCAAGAAATTTTTTAAAAGTTGGTGATTATGCTAGCGCCGAAAAAGCATTTAGAGAATTTGTGTTGATAAATCCTGATAACGAATTGTCAGGTAACGCACAATATTGGTATGCAGAAACATACAGAATAAGACAAATGTATACTGATGCTGCTACTGCATATTTGGAAGGTTATCAAAAGTATCCAAAAAGTAAAATTGCTCCTGAAAACCTACTTAAACTAGGAGTTTCGTTAGTTCAGATGGGAGAAAAAGATCAAGGATGCTTGATGATTGCTGGAGTTAAAAAACAATATCCCGACGCAACTCAATCTGTGCTTCAAAAAGCAAAGTATTATGAAGAAAAAGAATTTGAATGTAAAAAAGAAAATTCATAATTTTTATTCCAAAAAATTAGATGATCCAAAAATAAATAGAATTTATTTAAAATTTAAAAAACAATTATCCAGTCATATTTTAAATAATTTTTGCGTCGCTGTTTCAGGAGGAGCAGATAGTATGGCATTATCATTTTTAGCTAAATGTTACTCTTTAGAAAATAATACAAAAGTTTATTTTTTTATTGTTGATCACAAAATTAGAAAAGAATCGACCTTAGAAGCAAAGTTGGTAAAAAATAAACTTAAATTATTCAAAATTTCTAGCAAAATACTTACTATTAAAAAAGTGAAAAAATCTTCAAATCTTCAATCTTTCGCACGGGAAAATAGATACAAATTAATTATTAAACAAAGTCTAATTAAAAAAATTGATACAATCTTAACAGCACATCATAAAGATGATTTAATAGAAAATTTTTTTATAAGATTGTTAAGAGGGTCAGGTTTAAAAGGTTTGATTTCATTTGGTAAGATTAAATCAAAAATAAAGTTTGATGATAGAATTTTTATTTTGAGGCCTCTAATTAATATACCTAAAAAAGATCTGGTTTACATTTCAAAAAATACTTTTAATTTTAATGTCAATGATCCTTCAAATTTAGATGATAAATTTTTAAGAGTAAAAGTAAGAAAATTAATTTCAAATTTAGAGGAAGATGGATTAACATTTAACAAATTTAAATTATCTCTAAACAATCTAAGTAAAAGTAACTACGCTATAGATTATTATGTTCAAAAAAACATTAATGATAATTCAAGTTATTTAAAATTAACCAAAACAATTATTTTAAAAAATGATTTTTTTAAACAACCAAATGAAATAGTCTTTAGATCATTTTCAGAAATGATTCAAAAAGTTGGAAAAAAAAATACCCTCCCTAGAGGTGTGAAAGTTGAGAACCTACTTAAATATTTAAGATCTTCGAATAATAATTCAAAAAAAACACTTTCAGGATGTATAATTCAACAATTTGAGAATTCAGTCATTATTTCACCAGAAAAAAGATAGAATTTATCAAAATAGGCACAAATTGACACTTGTTAAATTGATAATAATTCTTAGTTTATAGTTATGAATCTCAAAAATCTAGCTATGTGGGCGGTAATAGTAATCTTGACTATCGGCCTTTATAATATGTTCAAGAATCCACAAGGATCTGTAAATCAAAAAAATAATATAATATTCTCTGAGTTTTTAACGCAAGTAGATAATGGTAGAGTGGTCCAAGTAGAGATTCAAGGAAAAAATATTAAGGGCGTAATGTCCAATGGTGAAATGTTCAATACTTATGCTCCCGATGATCCAAATTTAATTCAAAAATTAAGTGATAAAGGAGTTAGTATCTCAGCGAGTCCTTTAGAGGAAAAAATGCCTTCACTATTTGGAGTACTTTTATCATGGTTCCCAATGTTACTTTTAATTGCTGTTTGGATATTTTTTATGAGACAGATGCAGGGTGGTAAAGGTGGAGCTATGGGCTTTGGAAAATCTAAAGCAAAGATGATGAACGAATTAAAAGGTAAAGTTACATTTAATGATGTAGCTGGAGTAGAAGAAGCTAAAGAAGAAGTGGAAGAAGTTGTAGAATTTTTAAAAGATCCTAAAAAATTTAGTCGACTTGGTGGTAAAATACCTCGTGGATGTTTACTAGTTGGACCTCCTGGAACTGGTAAGACTTTACTAGCAAGAGCGATAGCAGGTGAGGCTGGAGTTCCTTTTTTTACGATATCGGGATCTGACTTCGTTGAAATGTTTGTTGGTGTTGGGGCCTCAAGAGTTCGAGATATGTTTGAACAAGGAAAAAAACATTCCCCGTGTATTATATTTATTGATGAGATCGATGCAGTAGGAAGAAGTAGAGGCGCAGGCTTAGGTGGTGGTAACGATGAAAGAGAGCAAACACTTAATCAATTACTTGTAGAAATGGATGGCTTTGATACGAATGAGGGTGTAATAATAATTGCAGCCACCAACAGACCAGATGTACTTGATCCAGCTTTATTAAGACCAGGAAGATTTGACAGGCAGGTAGTAGTTTCTAATCCAGACTTACTTGGTAGAGAAAAAATACTAAAAGTGCATGCTAAAAAAATATCAATGGCACCTGATGTTAATTTAAGAACTATAGCAAGAGGAACTCCTGGGTTTTCTGGTGCAGATTTAGCAAACTTAGTCAATGAAGCAGCATTATTAGCTGCAAGAAAAAATAAAAGAATAGTTACCTATATGGAATTTGAAGAGGCAAAAGATAAAGTAATGATGGGGTCCGAGAGAAGATCAATGGTAATGAGTGAGGAAGAAAAAAAACTAACCGCTTATCATGAAGCTGGCCATGCTATCGTTACTATAAATGAAAAGGCGGCATACCCTATACATAAAGCAACAATTATTCCAAGAGGAAGAGCACTGGGAATGGTAATGCAACTTCCTGAAAGAGACGAAGTATCTCAAACAAGAGAACAACTTCACGCACAAATGGCCATAGCGATGGGAGGTAGAGTAGCAGAGGAAATAATATTTGGAGATGACAAAGTGACTACAGGTGCAGCAAGCGATATAGAACAGGCGACAAAGCGTGCAAGAGCTATGGTAATGAGAGCAGGATTGAGCAAAGAACTTGGTCCAGTTGCATATGGTGAAAATGAGGAAGAAGTTTTTCTTGGAAGATCAGTTGCAAGACAACAGAATATGTCTGAAGAAACTGCAAGAAAAGTAGATGCTGAGATAAGAAAATTTGTTGACCAAGGTTACGATAGAGCAAAAAAAGTTTTGACTGATAAAATTGATGATTTGCATAAATTAGCTAAGGCTTTGCTTACCTATGAAACATTGTCAGGTGAAGAAATTGAAGACATAGTAAATAAAAATGTATATCCAAAAAACAAGGAAGATTTAAAAGTAGAGGACGATGATCAAAGTTCTGCTTTAGGTTCAATGGGCTTAAAACCAAAGATCGTTCATTAAAGTTAAATGCAAAAATATTACACAAGAGCGTGTAATTTTTATTATAACAAAACATCTAAAGAAAACATTAAAAAAAAAATTTCACTTTCAATTGGTGGTAATAAATCAATTTCATATGACACTATTGAGATAATTACCAGGACTAATAAAAAAAAAATAAATATAAAAAATATTAATAATCTTCCATCAAAAATTAAAAAAAAAGTATTAACTGATATTAATAATATATCTAAGGTTAAAAAAATCCCAAAATTAAAATTTGACAATTTACCAATATTAATGGGAATTATAAATATTACCCCTGATAGTTTTTCTGATGGAGGAAAATTTAATAAAAAAGTTTCTGCAAGAAAACAGATTAACAAATTAATAGTTGATGGAGCAAAGATAATTGACGTAGGAGGAGAGTCTACTAGACCAGGATCTAAAGAAATTCTTCAAACAGAAGAGTGGTTAAGAGTAAATAAAGTAATGGGTTATTTAAAATTTAAAAAGTTTTTTGTTTCTTTGGATACTAGAAAAAGTTTTGTGATGAAAAAAGCTTCAAAGTATAAACTAGATATGATTAATGATGTATCGGGTCTAAGTTATGACAAGGATACAATTAGTTTTTTAAAAAATACTCAATTACCATTCGTTCTTCATCATATGAAAGGCTCCACAGAAACTATGCAAAAAAATCCAAACTATAATAATATTTTATTAGATATTTATGACTATTTTGAAGATAAATTGAAATTAATTAGAAAAAATGGAATTAAACATAATCATATTATTCTAGACCCTGGAATAGGATTTGGTAAAAATATGAAACATAATATTACCCTAATCAATAATATTTCTATTTTTCATTCCTTAGGATTGCCAGTAATGTTAGGAATTTCTAGAAAGAAATTTATAAAAGATATATCTGGTCAAAATGATAGCAAACAAAGAATAGGAGGGACAGTATCTTCAAGTATTTTTAGTATGTTACAAGGAGTACAAATACTTAGAATTCATGATGTCAATGAAGTTAACCAAGGAATTAAAGTTTTTAAAAAATTAAATCTAAGCTAATGATAAAAAAATATTTTGGTACAGATGGAATAAGAGGAAAGGTGAATGGAGACAAAATAAATGGAGATATGTTTTTTAAGTTTGGTTTAGCTGCCGGTACATATTTTAAAAACCTAAAAAAAACTAAGCAGATAGCAATAATTGCAAAAGATACAAGATTATCTGGATATACACTTGAACCAGCATTAGTATCTGGTTTAACATCAGCTGGAATGCATGTTTTCACTTTTGGGCCATTACCAACAAATGGTCTTGCAATGCTTACAAAAAAAATGAGAGCCAATATGGGAATTATGATTACAGCATCTCACAATCCATATTATGATAATGGTTTAAAACTATTTGGACCAGATGGATTAAAATTGTCTGACAAAATAGAAAAAAAAATAGAAAAACTAATTGACTCTAAGATATCTAGAAAATTATCAAATCCTGAAATATTAGGTAGAGTTAAAAGATTGGAAAGTGGATCGAAAAAATACATAGAAATAATAAAAAAAAATTTTCCTAAACAATTTAATTTAAGAGGTTTAAGAATTACAATTGATTGTGCTAATGGTGCCGCATATAAAGTAGGTCCTCAATTGTTTAGATCATTGGGTGCCATAGTTCACGAAATTGGAACTTCTCCAAATGGATTTAACATAAATAAAAAATGTGGTTCTACATTTCCAAATAAAATTAAATATCATACAAAAAAGAATAAATCTCATATTGGAGTTTCTTTAGATGGTGATGCAGATAGAATTATTATTTGTGATGAAAAGGGTAATATTATTGATGGAGACAAAATAATAGCTATGCTAGCAACAAGATGGAAAAGTAAAAAAATTTTAAAAGGTGGCGTTGTAGGTACCCTAATGTCAAACTATGGATTACAAAAATATTTTTCTAAAAACAAGATAAAGTTTTTAAGATCTAAAGTTGGTGATAGATATGTAAAAGAAGTAATGCAGAAAAGTAAATTTAATTTAGGAGGAGAGCAATCTGGCCATATTATCCTTGGTAAATTTGCGACTACAGGTGATGGTTTATTGGTTGCATTAGAAATTCTATTTTCTATGAGAAAAGGAAAAAAGGCGAGTGAAATTTTTGAAAATTTTATACCCACTCCTCAATTGTTAGAAAATGTTGAGGTAAAAGATAAATCAATAATTAATAATCTTAAGTGCAAAAATGCAATTAAAAAAGCGAACACTTTAATAAAAGGAAAAGGCAGAATGTTAGTGAGAAAATCTGGAACAGAACCAGTAGTTAGAATAATGTGTGAAACTGATGATAAAACTATGCTTTCAAAATGTATTAATATTGTAAAAAAATCAATTATCTAACTTGAAAATAAAATCTAAAATTTTAATTATTGCTGGCTCAGACTCTTCTGGAGGTGCAGGCATACAAGCAGACATTAAAACTATTACATCGCTTGGTTCATATGCTATGACTGCTATAACTGCTATAACATCACAAAATACAACAGGTGTTAAATCAATTTTTCCAGTGAATAGCAAAGAAATCTCTAATCAAATTGAATTTACAGCAAAAGATATAAAACCAGATGCTGTTAAAATAGGAATGCTTCATTCAAAAGAAGTTATAAATTCAGTGATAAAATCATTAAAAAAAATAAAAGCAAAAAAAATAATATTAGATCCTGTGATGGTGGCAAAGGGTGGAAAAAAATTAATTAATGATCCAGCTATTAAAATTTTAAAAAATAAACTTTTATCTAAAGCAGATTTAATTACACCAAACATACCTGAAGCTGAAGTTTTAACCAATTCAAAAATTTCAACTATACAGGATGTAATTTTAGCAGGTAAATATTTAATAAAATTAGGTGCAAAAAATGTCCTTATTAAAGGAGGTCATTTAAATTATAAAAATATTCAAGACGTATTTATTAATAAAAAAGAAATTACAATCTTTAAAAATAAGAAAATAAATACAAAAAATAGCCATGGCACTGGCTGCACTCTTTCTAGCGCTATAACTACCTACTTTTCATGTGGAAAAACTTTAAAGAAATCTTGTGAAATGGCAATTAAATATGTAAATAATTCACTAAGAACACAACCAAACTTGGGGAAAGGTCACGGTCCTGTAAACCATTTAAATAGTATACAAATTAAAAAAAATTTTAGATGAAAAATGTAGTTGTAGTCGGCTCACAGTGGGGAGATGAAGGAAAAGGTAAAATTGTTGATTGGCTCTCTAGCGAAGCTGATGTAATAGTAAGATTTCAAGGTGGACATAATGCTGGTCATACTCTTGTTATAGATGGTGTAGTTTATAAATTAAGACTGTTGCCATCAGGAATAGTTAGAAAAAAAAAAATATCTATAATTGGAAATGGAGTAGTGGTTGATCCATGGGCACTTCTAGATGAGATTGACGAAATTAAATCTAAAAGTATAGAGGTTAACTCTGACAATTTAATTTTATCCGAAGCAGCCACTCTTATATTGCCTTTTCATAAAGAAATGGATGAGATAAGAGAAGACGCAGCAGGAAAATCTAAAATAGGGACTACAAGAAGAGGAATAGGACCAGCGTATGAAGATAAGATTGGTAGAAGATCAATAAGAGTAATGGATCTTGCATCAGAAAGTAATTTGGATAAAAGATTAGACGAAGTATTAAGTCATCATAATGCCATAAGAAAAGGATTAGGAAAAACTGAATTTAAAAAAGAACAATTAAAAAAAGACCTGTTAAATATTGCACCACAAATACTTAAATTTTCACAGCCGGTATGGAAAAAAATAGACGAATTTAAATCTCAAAAAAAAAAAATATTATTTGAAGGTGCTCAAGGAGTTCTTTTAGACGTTGACCATGGGACCTATCCATTTGTAACTTCCTCTAATACTGTCGCTTCGTCTGCGGCGACTGGATCAGGCTGTGGCATAAACTCCATTAACTATGTTTTAGGTATTACAAAAGCATACACCACAAGAGTTGGAGAAGGCCCTTTTCCAACAGAACTAACAGATGAGATAGGTGACTTGCTTGGAACAAGAGGAAAAGAATTTGGAACTGTCACAAGTCGAAAAAGAAGATGTGGTTGGTTTGATGGAGTCCTTGTAAGGCAAACTTTAAAAATTTCGGGAATTGACGGAATTGCCTTAACTAAACTAGATGTACTAGACGAACTAGATGAGATTAAAATGTGTATTGCTTATGAGATAAATGGTAAAAAATATGATTACCTTCCAGCTTCAGTAGATGACCAATTTATAGCTGAACCAATATATAAATCCTTTAAAGGTTGGAAATCTTCAACAGTTGGTATAAAAAAATTTGAAGAATTACCTGTAAATGCAAAAAATTATATAAAAGAATTAGAAAAGTTTATAGAGACCAGAATTTCAAGTATTTCCACTAGTCCAGAGAGAAATGATACAATCTTAATTCAAGATCCTTTTAATCTTTAATTTGCTGGCAATAAGTTTTTTGATTTAGCAGAGTTAAGCATGTGCTTTTGAAGCTTTTCGAAAGCTTTGTTTTCTATTTGTCTTACTCTTTCTCTACTTATCTTATACTTTTTGCTCAGCTCGTCTAAAGTTATAGGGTCATCAGTCAATCTTCTTGAGTATAAAATCTTTTTTTCTCTTTCATTTAATATTTTTATTGAATCTTGAAGTAAATCTTTTCTTTGTTCCATTTCGTCGCTTTGAGCGATTTTTAATTCATGATCCATTTCATTATCAACTACCCAGTCTTGCCACTCATCTCCATCTTCACCTATTGGTGCATTTAAGGACTGTTCTTTTCCTGAAAGTCTTCTATTCATTGAAACAACTTCACTTTCACTCACTGAAAGTCTCTTAGCTATATCTTCAACGTGTTCTTTTCTCAAATCTCCCTCTGACCGAGGAGCTATTTGGTTTTTAATTTTTTTTAGGTTAAAAAAAAGTTTTTTCTGTGCTGTCGTTGTTCCTATTTTTACTAAACTCCATGATCTTAATATATACTCTTGTATTGAAGCTTTGATCCACCACATTGCATAAGTTGCAAGTCTAAAACCTTTTTCTGGCTCAAATTTTTTTACTGCCTGCATTAATCCCACATTACCCTCAGATATCATCTCATTAAGAGGTAAACCATAACCTTTGTAACCCATTGCTATCTTTGCAACTAGTCTCAAATGGCTAGTTACAAGTTTTTCTGCTGATTTAACATTTCCTGTTGATTGCCAATTTTTGGCTAACATATATTCTTCTTCAGCTGCAAGCATTGGAAACTTCTTAATCTGAGCAAGATAAGCAGCTAATCCACCTTCATTTGACAGTGCTGGTAAGTTGTAAGTATTTTTATTCATTCGAAGTATTTATTTAATAAATAATTAAATTTTTACAATGCTTTTGTTACTTGATTTTTCTTAGTTTTTTTAAAATCTGTTCTAAATCTGATGGTAATTTTGATGTAAATTCAAGTCTTGCATTACTCTTTGGGTGATTAAAGCCAATAGTTTTTGCATGTAAAAATTGTCTATTGAGTGAGCTAATACTCTCTTCAAGTTCACTATCTACATTAACAAATTTTTTATATTTTTTTTTATATTTATTATCACCTAAAATATTATTACCTTTGTAAGACAAATGAACTCTTATTTGATGTGTTCTCCCTGTTTCTAATTTACATTCAATAAGACTAAATGTTGGAATTTTCTCATTCTCAAATATTTCTAGAGTTTTATAATTTGTTACAGCGCTTTTGCCTTTCTTGTTTGAAACTTCCATCATTTGTCTGTTTCTTGAACTTCGTGTAATAAACGTTTCAATTTTTCCATTTTGAGGTCTTATTTTACCCCAGACTAAAGCTTGGTAAACTCTTGTAATAGAATGATCTGAAAATTGTTTTGATAAATTCTTGTGTGAAAAATTATTTTTGGCAATAACTATTAATCCAGATGTATCTTTATCTATCCTGTGAACAATTCCAGGTCTTAGTTCGTTTCCAATATTTGATAAATTTTTATTATCATAGTTAATCAATGCATTTACAATTGTGTTGTTATAATTTCCTGGCCCAGGATGCATGGAAATTCCAGCAGATTTATTAATAACTATTAAATCTTTATCTTCGTAAACAATATCAAGAAGATATTTAAATGGTTCAAGTGTCTCTTTTTTTGGCTCTGAAATCTCGAAATAAATTTCATCATTTAATTTCATTTTCTTTGAGGGATCTTTAACAATAATATTATTAATTTTTAATTTATTATCTAAAATTAAACTTTTTACTCTTGATCTACTTAATTTATTATCCTGATTGGATAATAGAATATCTATTCTTAAATTATTTTCTTTATTTTTGACTTTTATATTTATAATACTTTTCATATTGATATAAATATACAATATGCGCTTGTAGCTCAACTGGATAGAGCGCCAGATTTCGGCTCTGGAGGTTCAGGGTTCGACTCCTTGCGGGCGCACCACTATTCACCCATGTTAATTAAAGTACCCTTATTTTTTGCTGCATTGAAAGAATAATAAAACATAGCAATTGAAAGAGAAAAATAAAAAGCGTTCCACATAAGAGCGTAGTAAACACTTTTAATATTAACTGTTTGATTAATCAAAATATTTCTAGCTTCTTCAAATATGTAAACTAATGGAAGCGCGTAAGCAATTTTTTGAAATATTTCTGGAAGAGTTTCTATTGGGTAATAAATACATCCAAAGGGTGCGAGTAAAAACATTGTTGACCATGCTATATTTTCAAATGACGGACCAAATCTAAGTAAACCAGAGGAAACTAAAATGCCAAGCGTAATTCCAAAAATATAAAGACTTAAAAAAAGAACAAATAAAAATATCCCTAAATCTAAAATTGAAATTCCAAACAGCGGGGAAGTTAGCAAGATTGCTGGAACCAGGCCAATTAGAGATCTAATTAATGCAGTTATAACTAGTGAAGTTAAAATCTCACCAATTCTCATCGGCGCTATGAAAAGATTAGTGAAATTTCTACTCCAAATTTCTTCTAAAAAAAGCATATTGAAACCAATACTTGTTCTAAACAAAAAATCATAAAGTATTGCACAGGTAAGGATTACTCCAACTGCATTGTTGTAATAAGTTGTATGCGTAGCAAAAAAGTTAGATATAAATCCCCATAATGTAATTTGAATAGATGGCCAGTAAACTAAATCTAATATTCTAGGAAATGATCTAGTGATTAGATAAAAATGCCTTAAAAATAAACCATATATTCTAGTTAAACTCACTTTTACTCCTTGATAGTTTTAAGAAAACTTCCTCTAAATTTGTTCTTCCATGTTTTGCAATTAAATCTTCAGGTTTGCCTTGATCTATTATTTCACCATTTTTCATCATTAATACAGATTTACATAAACGTGTGACTTCATTCATATTATGAGAAGCTAAAAGTATCGAAATTTTTTTTTCTTTTTTATATTCTTCTAGAAATGTTCTAACAAAATCTCCTACTTCTGGGTCTAAAGAAGCTGTTGGTTCGTCAAGTAGCAGAACTTTTGGTTCATTAACTAGGGCTTTGGCTAAACTTACTCTATTTTTTTGACCTGATGAAAGTTCCCCAGTAATACTGTTTAATAATTCACCTATTCTTAGCTTTTCCGACAAATACTCAATTCGTTCCTTAATATTTTGAACTTTATAAAGTTTAGAATAAACATATAAATTTTGTTTCACCGTAAGTTTTTTGGGAAGTTCAATATATGGGGATATAAAATTAATCATTTCTAGAATTTGAATTCTATTTTCTTCAAGTTTAAGATTATTGATAAATATTTGACCACTTGTAGGTTTAAGTAAGCCTAGCAACATTCCAATAGTTGTTGTTTTTCCAGACCCATTAGGACCAAGCAAACCTAAAATTTCATCTTCCTCGACATTAAATGATATTCCTTTTACAGCTTCTTTTTTACCGTAATTTTTTTTTATGTTTTGAACTTCAATTAAATTTTTCATTTTTTTGATGCTCTTAAAATTCTATCATTTATAGCTTCACCGATATTTTCAATTGGTATTTTCTCAATAGCAATTTTTTTGTACCCATTTTTTTTTATTATTCTTAACGTCTTATATAAATTTTTTGCAGCTTGCTTTAAATTACTTGTCTTACTTATGTAAAAATAGTTTTTGTCTGATTTTTTTCTTTTCTTTATTAATATATATGCTTCTTTTTGAAAATTTTTTTTGGCATTTAGTCTCACAGGTATTCCAGGTGAATAATGCAATTTACTAGTACCAGGAACTTTTATTTTAATCTTTTTATCATTCTTATTTTCTAATGGATTAATTAATTTATAGATTAATTTACTATTTATTCCCCCAAATCTTAAAATATGAGGTTTCCCAATAAGATTTATAATCGTTGATTCCAAACCTATTTTTGAAGAACCGCCATCTAAGACAAACTTTAATTTAGGACCAAATTCATCAACCACATCCTGTTTTGATACAGGGCTTATACTTGTTGAAATATTTGCACTAGGTGCTGCAAGTGGGTAATTAATTTCTTTTAATAGTTTTCTAGTTAAAGGATGGCTTGGAAATCTTACTGCTACTGAATTTGAATTATTTGTAATGATTTTTGAAATCCTGCTTTTCTTTTTTAATTTTAAAACAAATGATATCGGACCTGGGCAAAATTTTTTATAAAGTTTGATAAAAGTATTATCAATTTCACAATCTTTTTTTAAGTTATTAATGCTATAATAGTGAGTAATTAAAGGATTGGTTCTAGGTCTTTTTTTTAATTTATATATTCTAGAAACAGCCTTATCCGAATATGCATTTCCTGCCAGTCCATAGACTGTCTCAGTAGGGATCGCTATACAATCATTATTATTTAAGTATTTTATTGCTTTTTTAATATTTGAATCATTCTTTTTCATATAATATTACCAACTAATATATGAATGAAAAAAATTTGCCAGATGATATTACGTCAAAATCTTTAAATGAGCTTACTGATTTAGCAGACGAAATTATTAAAAATTTAGAAAATGAAAATAATCTAGAAAATACATCTGAAGATTACACAAAATTATTAAAAATTAATAGATTGATTGAAAAAAAATTCCAAAAAAATTTCAAAGAAATATCGGATAAAACAAGTTTTAAAATTAAAGATATAAAATCAAATAAAAATGCAAAAAAAGTTAAATAAAATAGTTAATAGAACTAACAGCTATCTTTATAAATATTTTTCCAAACAAAAAAAAACTGAGCTTATAAAACCAATGCTTTATGGACTTTTACCTGGAGGTAAAAAAGTAAGATCAAAAATACTCTTTGATATTGGGTCTATATTCAATGTAGATAAAAAAAATATTTTGCGAGTTGCAGCAGCAGTTGAATGTATACATGCTTATTCATTAATACATGATGACTTACCATGCATGGACAATGATAATTTGAGAAGAGGAAAACTAACGACACACAAAAAATTTAGTGAGTCAACTGCAATACTTGCTGGGAATTCTCTACTTACTATTGCGTTTCAAATTCTTAGTGAAAAAAAATTAATGTTAGATAATCAAAAAAAAATAAAACTAATAAACTTGCTTTCTGAAAGTTCGGGGCATACAGGAATCGCTGGGGGGCAGTTTCTAGACTTAAGTTATGAAAAAATTAAAAAAACTAAAAAACAAATTATAGATATGCAAATTAAAAAAACTGGGAAGCTTTTCAGTTTCTGTTGTGTTGCTCCTATTATAATGTCTGGTAAAACAAAATACCTGAATAAGTTTAATAAAATAGGCAACGAAATTGGATTATTATTTCAAATTGCTGACGACTTGATAGATTTAAGTGGTAAAACATCTACTGCAGGAAAAAAAACCAAAAAAGATTTAAAAATGGGAAAAGCTACTTTAATAAGTTTACTAGGCACTAATAATACTATTAAATATGCAAATAACCTGAAATTAAAAATATTTAAAAGTTTAAAAATTTTTGGCAAAAAAGGCGACAATTTTAGAGAAACAATAAATTATATTTTAAATAGAACAAAGTGAGCAATAATTATAAATTTCTAAATAATATCAATTTCCCTGATGATGTGAGAAAATTATCACAATCTGATATTAAAATTTTGGCAGACGAGGTTCGACAAGAATTAATTGATGTTGTTTCTGAAACAGGAGGGCATTTAGGTGCCGGACTAGGAGTTGTGGAATTGACTGTTGTCTTACATTATATATTTAACACTCCTCATGACAAATTAATTTGGGATGTGGGGCATCAAACTTATCCACATAAAATATTAACTGGTAGAAAAAAACAAATAAGAACTCTTAGAAAAGGTGAGGGATTATCAGGTTTTACAAAAAGATCAGAAAGTGAATATGATCCATTTGGTGCCGCACATAGTTCAACTTCTATTTCGTCTGCATTAGGAATAGCAGTAGCTAATAAATTATCAAATAAATCAGGCAACGTAATTGCAGTCATAGGCGATGGAGCGATAAGTGCTGGTATGGCTTATGAGGCTATGAATAATGCTGGCGAAAGCAAAACAAAGATGATTGTTGTTTTAAATGATAACGATATGTCAATTGCAAAACCTGTTGGTGCTATGAGAAAATATCTAGCAAAAATTTTATCTGGGAAAGTTTACTTTAGTTTTAGAGAAACATTAAAATTAATTATATCTGCTTTTTCAAAAAGATTTAAAAATCAAGCAGGAAAAGCTGAAGATTTTTTTAGATCGGCAGTTACTGGTGGAACATTATTTAATTCTATGGGATTTTATTATATTGGACCAATAGACGGACACGATATTGATTCAATGATTTCAGTATTTAAAAATGCAAAAGATATAAATTATGATGGACCAATTTTAATCCATGTTAAAACTAAAAAAGGAAAAGGTTATTCTTTTGCTGAAAAATCAGAAGATAAATTTCATGGTGTTTCAAAATTTAATATAAAAACAGGAGAACAAGAAAAGTCAAAATCTAATACTCTCTCTTATACAAAAGTTTTTGCCAACTCATTAATTAAACACGCAGAAAAAGACAGCAAGGTTGTTGGTATAACCGCAGCTATGCCATCAGGAACAGGAATGGATTTATTTGGAAAAAAATTTCCAGAAAGAATGTTTGATGTCGGGATAGCTGAGCAACATGCGGTTACTTTTGCTGCGGGTATGGCTACCGAAGGGTATAAACCTTACGCTGCAATATACTCAACATTTCTTCAAAGAGCTTACGACCAGGTCGTTCATGATGTTGCTATACAATCTTTGCCTGTTAGATTTGCAATTGACAGAGCGGGGTTGGTTGGTGCTGATGGCCCAACACATGCTGGATCATTTGATATAACATACCTTTCAACATTGCCAAATTTTGTAGTAATGGCTGCAAGTGATGAAGCTGAGCTTGTAAGAATGATAAATACATCAATGGATATAAACGATAGACCATCAGCTTTTAGATATCCAAGGGGCAATGGTGTTGGAGTTCAATTACCTGAAATAACTGAGAAAATTGAGTTGGGCAAAGCAAAAATAATTAAAGATGGAAAAAAAGTTGCAATCTTAAATTTTGGAGCAAGATTACAAGAGTGTATTTTGGCTTCCGAAAATTTAAAAAAAAAAGGAATTGATATCTCTATTATTGATGCAAGATTTGCAAAACCATTAGATGAAAATCTAATTTGGCAAATTGCAACAGAACATGAGGTTTTGATTACAATAGAAGAAGGTTCAATCGGGGGATTTGGATCTCACGTTAGCCAATTTTTAAGTGAAAAAAATTTATTAGACAGTCATCTTAAATTTAGATCAATGATATTACCTGATAGATTTATTGATCATGATAAACCAGAGCTAATGTATAAGTTTGCTAATTTAGACTCTATTGGTATTGAAAATAAAATTTTAGATACCTTAAATTCGAAAGTTTTAATTAAAAAATCTAATTAGATTTTATTCTGAGCTGTATTCATTAAATAGTGATCAAGAATTACACAATGCATCATAGCCTCTCCTATTGGAACCGCTCTAATTCCAACACAGGGGTCGTGTCTTCCTTTTACAGATATTGTTGTATTATTCCCAAACCTATCGATTGTTTTCCTTGATGACAAAATAGATGATGTTGGTTTTACTGCAAATGAAATATTTATTTCTTGTCCAGTAGATATTCCTCCAAGAATTCCTCCTGCATTATTTGATCTAAAACTTGTTTTACCTTTTTTTTTCAAAATTTCATCAGAGTTTTCCTCACCGGTCAACATTGCCGAGTTCATTCCTGATCCAATATTTACTCCTTTTACAGCATTAATACTCATCATTGCTGCTGCAAGATCCATATCTAATTTTGAATATATTGGTGCTCCAAGTCCTAAAGGAACTCCTCTTGCTCTAACCTCAATAATTGCTCCACAAGATGATCCAGCTTTTCTTATCCCAAGTAAATATTTTTCCCAAAGTTTAATAACACTTTTATCAGGACAAAAAAATGGGTTACTAGAAATTGTTTTGTCTTTCCATTTCTTTAAGTCACATCCTAATATTCCTAATTGTGTAACAGCACCAACAGCTTGATATTTCTTACCAATTTTATTTTTCAAAACAACTTTTGCAATAGCACCCGCTGCAACTCTAGCAGCAGTCTCGCGAGCAGATTGTCTTCCACCACCTCTGTAATCCCGGATTCCATATTTTTTAAAATAAGTATAATCTGCATGCCCTGGCCTAAATTTATTCTTTATTGTCTCGTAATCTCTAGATCTCATGTCTTTGTTATAAATAACAAGAGATATTGGAGTTCCAGTTGTTCTACCCTCAAAAACACCAGATAAAATATTAATTTTATCATCCTCTTTTCTTTGAGTTGTAAATTTAGATTGTCCTGGTTTTCTTTTATTAAGTTCTTTTTGTATATCGCTGTCTTTTATTCGAATATTTGGAGGGCAGCCATCAACTACACATCCAATAGCTGGACCATGTGACTCTCCCCAAGTAGTAAATCTAAATAACTTTCCAAAAGTATTAAATGACATTATTTTAATGTATAAATTATTTTTTTAAATTTATGAACGAAAAAAACTCACTTGGACTAAATCTTTGCTTTAAAGATCATAATAACCCAATAAAGCTTTTTGAAGAATGGTTCAATAAAGCAAAAAAAACTGAAATTAATGATCCAAACGCATTTGCGGTAGGAACTATAAACAAAAACGGGTTTCCAACAGTTAGGAGAAATATCAATAAAAAATAAATACTTTTATTTTTTAAAAATAATAAGTACATAAATTTAAATCTTAATGAAATATTTTCTTTTTGTTTTTTTTTTAATCCATCAATACAAAATGAATTTAAGGATATATAAAATTTATAGTTCATAATTAATTTTTTTAGTCTGATACTAAAATCAACATCTTCATAATTATGCGTAATGTATTTTTCATCAAATTTAATTTTATTAAAAATATTTGTATCAAAACACGTTATACCTCCTGGTAATGATTTTATTTTTTTATAATAAATTTTTTTCTGA
>CACJFS010000010.1 GCA_902592715.1 uncultured Pelagibacteraceae bacterium | reverse complement strand
CTATGTGATATTGATACACCATGAGATGCTCTTAAGCCTCCAAAATTGTGTCTTTTCATTGCTCCTGCAAAACCTTTCCCAATAGTTTTAGATCTTACGTCTAAAAATTTTATATCTTTAAATATTTCTAATCCGAATTCATTTCCCTCTTTGTATTTATCCAAATCTTTTACTCTAAACTCTTTTAGTAATTTTCTTGCCTCAGTATTTTTTTTAGCAAAATATCCCTTCATTGATTTAGATAATTTTGAATTTTTTATTTTTCCATAACCGACCTGAACAGCATCATAACCTCTAGTTTCTTTGTTAATAACTTGAACAACTCTTCCTTTTTCAACTTTCAAAACTGTAACTGGTATTGATTGACCAGTTTTAAAAAATTCTCTGGTCATCCCTATTTTTTTTCCTATTAATGCTATTTCGCTCATTATATTTTAATCTCCACATCCACACCTGATGCTAAATCTAATTTCATTAATGCCTCAACTGTAGCTGGCGTAGGCTCAATTATATCAATCAATCTTTTATGAGTTCTTGTTTCAAATTGTTCTCTGCTTTTTTTGTCAATATGTGGAGATCTTAATACAGTATATCTCTCTTTTTTTGTTGGTAATGGTATTGGCCCTTTTATATTAGCTCCAGTTCTTTTGACCGTATTGACTATTTCTTCAGTGGATTGATCTAGTACTTTATTATCGTAGGCTCTAAGTTTTATTCTAATATTTTGCTTTTCCATGATTATCCTGTTTTTTTAGTCACTTCATCTTGTACATTTTGTGGAACTTTATCGTAATGGTCAAAAAACATTGAATATTGAGCTCTTCCTTGTGACATTGATCTCAAATTATTAATGTAACCAAACATATTTGCTAAAGGAACCATTGCAGTAATTACTGTAGCATTACCCCTTTGCTCTTGTGTACTAATTTGCCCTCTTCGACTATTTAAATCTCCAATTACATCCCCCATATAATCTTCGGGCGTTACTACTTCAACTCTCATTATAGGCTCTAATAATTTTAGTGTTGCCTTTGTACATGCTTCTTTAAAACATTGTCTTGATGCTAATTCAAAAGCTAAAACACTCGAATCTACATCATGGTGTAATCCGTCAACAATTGTTACTTTGTAGTCAATTAAAGGAAATCCTGCCAATATCCCACCATCTGCAACTGTTTCAACACCTTTTTCGACGCCTGGAATAAATTCTTTAGGTATTGCACCACCTTTAATTTTGCTTTCAATTTCTCTTCCCTTGCCAGGCTCAAGTGGTTCAACTGTTAATTTGACTCTTGCAAATTGTCCCGCACCACCACTTTGTTTTTTATGTGTATAATCATTTTCTGCTGGTGAAAGAATAGTTTCTCTATACGCAACTTGAGGTGCTCCTACGTTGGCTTCAACTTTAAATTCTCTTTTCATTCTATCTACAATAATGTCTAAGTGTAATTCTCCCATACCTTTTATTATTGTTTGCCCAGACTCTTCATCTGAAGTAACTCTGAATGACGGATCTTCTTTAGCTAATCTACCGAGAGCTTCGCCCATTTTTTCTTGGTCTGCTTTAGTTTTAGGCTCAACTGCAATTTCAATAACTGGGTCAGGAAATTCCATTGGTTCTAACAATACTGGTGTTTCTTTATTTGCTAAAGTATGTCCAGTTATTGTATTTTTTAAACCTGCAAGAGCCACTATATCACCAGCATTCGCTTCTTTTATATCCTCTCTTGAGTTCGCATGCATTAAAAGCATTCTTCCTACTCTCTCCTCTTTATCTTTAGAGGTATTATAAATTCCTGTTCCTGATTTAACTGTTCCTGAATAAATTCTTATAAACGTTAAACTCCCAACAAAAGGGTCGTTCGCTACCTTGAATGCTAATGCAGAAAAAGGAGCATTATCGTCAAATTTCATTTCAATCTCATCTTCAGATCCTGGCTTAGTACCTTTTATTGCTCCGATATCCTCTGGGCTAGGTAAATAATTTACAACCGCATCTAATAAAGGTTGAACACCTTTGTTTTTAAATGCAGAGCCAGTTAGCACTGGAACAAAATCAAAACCCAAACAGCCTTTTCTAATACATTTAATAAGATCAACTTCAGCAATATCTTTTCCACCAAGATAGTCCTCCATAAGTTTTTCATCTTGTTCAACTGCTGTCTCAACCAATTCTTGACGGTACTTTGTAGAAATTTCTTTTAAATCATCTGGTATTTCAGTTAATTCCCAAGCAGCTCCTAGATCTTCATTCTTCCAAACTATCGCTTTCATTTTTACAAGATCTACAACACCTTTTAACGAAGCTTCAATACCAATAGGTATTTGCATTACTAAAGGTTTTGCTCCTAAACGTTCTTTTATCATTCCTACACATCTAAAAAAATCTGCACCAGTTCTATCTAATTTGTTAACAAAACAAATTCTTGGAACTTTATATTTATCTGCCTGTCTCCAAACAGTTTCAGATTGAGGCTCTACACCAGCAACACCGTCAAAAACAGCAACAGCGCCATCGAGTACTTTTAAAGATCTTTCAACTTCAATAGTAAAATCAACATGGCCTGGTGTATCAATAATATTAATTCTATGATCGTTCCAAAAACATGTGGTTGCAGCAGATGTTATTGTAATGCCCCTCTCTTGTTCTTGTTCCATCCAATCCATAGTTGCAGCACCATCATGAACTTCACCAATTTTATGACTTTTACCTGTATAATACAAAATTCTTTCTGTAGTTGTAGTTTTTCCAGCATCTATATGAGCCATTATTCCAATATTTCTATATTTATCTAATGTGTGAGTTCTTGACATAATTTGTTACCATCTAAAATGAGCAAAAGCTTTATTTGACTCTGCCATTTTATGTGTATCCTCTTTTTTTTTTATTGCTGAGCCTCTATTTTGATAAGCATCATAAATCTCATTAAATATTTTATCTGACATTTTTTTATCTTTACGTTTTCTAGATGCGTCTACTAACCATCTTAGAGCTAAAGCCTGCGATCTTTTTGATTTAACTTCAACTGGAACTTGGTATGTTGCACCACCTACTCTTCTTGATCTTACTTCAACAGTAGGTCTAATATTATTAATTGCGTCATTAAAAACATTTAAAGGTTCATCTTTTGATTTACTTTTTATTTTTTCAATAGCATCATAAATTATTTTTTCAGCAATTGTTTTTTTACCATCATACATAATAGAATTAATTAATTTTGGAATAATTGTAGATTTATATTTAGGATCTATCACAGGTATTTTTTTAGGAGCTTTTCTTTTTCTAGACATATTTTATTTACCTTTTTTTGTTCCATATAGTGAACGTCTTTGTTTTCTATTTGCAACACCTTGAGTATCTAAATTTCCTCTTAAAATATGATATCTTACACCGGGTAAATCTTTAACTCTTCCACCTCTAATTAACACAACAGAGTGTTCTTGAAGGTTGTGACCTTCGCCAGGTATATATGCTGTTACTTCAAAGCCATTTGATAATCTAACACGTGCAACTTTTCTTAACGCTGAGTTTGGTTTTTTCGGAGTTGTAGTATAAACTTTCACACACACTCCTCTTTTAAGAGGTTGTTTTTGAAGTGCAGGAACTTTATTCCTTGTTATTTGTTTGTCTCTGCTTTTTCTAACTAATTGGTTTATTGTTGGCATAATTAATTTTTTTAATATTTTTATTTTTGGAGAAAATAACTGACATGTTATTCGTGGCAGCGTTTAGTGACTTAATCACTACATTCCAACCAAAAACATGGCCAAAATACATTAGAAATTACATTTGTCAAACTAAATAAGGGGAAAAAAATGTTTAATTTATTGGTTTAATTGAGCCTCTGATGCTTCTTTACTTTCTTGTTCAGATAAAAATTTCTGATCATCATTGATAGCTTTTTTATTCCATAAGTTTTTAATTGAACCAGTTCCAGCAGGAACCAATCTCCCAACAATTACATTTTCCTTTAAACCAGTTAGTTTGTCTACTTTACCTTTAATTGCTGCATCAGTTAAAACTCTAGTAGTCTCTTGAAATGAAGCAGCAGATATAAATGACTCAGTTTGTAATGAGGCTTTAGTTATACCCATTAATACTCTCTCCCCAACTGCAGGTTTTTTACCTTCTGAAACCAAGTTTTCATTCATTGTTTCAAATTTAATTCTATCTATTATCTCACCAGGTAATAATTTACTATCACCTGTTTCTTTGACTTCTATTTTTTTAAGCATTTGACGTAGAATAGTTTCAATATGTTTATCGTTAATTATTACACCTTGAAGTCTGTAAACATCTTGAACCTGATTAACAAAATATTCAGTTAATTCCTCTATTCCTAATATTCTTAGAATATCATGTGGTAAAGGTTGACCGTCAAGCAAATATTCTCCTTTTTTAATTTTTTCACCTTGGTTAAAATTAATATGCTTGCCTTTTGGAATTAAGTAACTTGATGTATCGCCATTTTCAGCCTCTATTGTTACTCTTTGTTTGCCTCTAACTTCTTTACCAAAAATAACACTTCCGTCATTTTCAGCAATAATTGCACTATCTTTTGCTTTTCTTGCCTCAAATAATTCTGCAACTCTAGGTAATCCACCAGTAATATCTTTTGTTTTTGTTGTTTCTTTTGGTAATCTTGCAATTACATCACCTGCTGAAATTTTTGCTCCATCTTTAACTGACAAAATTGAATCTGGAACTAAATAATATCTTGCTTCATTATCATCAGCTTTCTTAATGACATTACCCTTTTCATCTCTTAAGGTAATTCTTGGCTTCAGATCAGTATTTTTAGATTGAGTTTTCCAGTCAACAACTGCTTTAGTTGAAATACCTGTTGCATCATCAACTGTTTCAGCAATTGATACGCCTTCTATTAAGTCTACATAGTTAGCTATACCATCTTTTTCAGCGATTACTGGAGTTGTGTATGGGTCCCATTCACAAATTTTAGCACCTTTTTTAATTTTTTCACCATTTTCAAAGAATAGTTTTGATCCATAAGGAACTTTATAAGACGCAACTTGAAGACCGTTACCATCTTCAATAAATATCTCAGTATTTCTTCCCATAACTATTTGATTATTTTTGGAATCTTTAATTAAGTTTGTGTTAACAATTTTTAAGGTACCTTCAGAATTTGATACTATTTGAGAATCTTGTTTTACAGAAGCTGTTCCACCAACATGGAAAGTTCTCATTGTAAGTTGAGTTCCTGGTTCACCAATTGATTGTGCAGATATCATTCCTATTGCTTCACCAACATGAACCATTTTTCCTCTAGACAAATCTCTACCATAGCAAGTAGCACAAACACCTTCTTTAGAACTACACGTCATAACAGAGTATACATTTAGTATTTTAACTCCTGCCGCATCAATTTTTTCACATGCAGCTTCATCAATCATTTCCTCTTTTTTAATAATCACTTCACCTGACAATGGATTTTTAACATCTGAAGCAGTAACTCTTCCAAGAGCTCTTTCAGAAAGACTTACCATGATATTTCCACCCTCTAATACTTCTGTAAGTTCTATTGAGCCAGGATTATCACATTTTACTTTAGTGACTGTTAAATCCTGCGCAACATCACACAATCTTCTTGTAAGATATCCTGAGCTGGCAGTCTTAAGAGCTGTATCTGCTAAACCTTTTCTAGCTCCGTGTGTTGAATTAAAATATTCTAAAGCTGTAAGCCCTTCCTTAAAATTCGAAGTAATAGGTGTCTCAATAATTTCACCAGAAGGTTTTGCAATTAAACCTCTCATACCAGCTAATTGTTTCATTTGTGCTGCAGAACCTCTAGCACCACTATCAGCCATCATAAAAACTGAGTTAATTTGCAATCCTTCATTAGTAACCTCTGTAGCTGAAATTCTTTTCATCATTTCAGATGCAACTCTATCTGTACATTTAGACCATGCATCAATAACTTTATTATATTTTTCACCTCTAGTAATTAAACCTTCAGCATATTGACCCTCATAGTCTGATATTAATTTTTTAGTCTCATCAATTAATTGTTCTTTATTTTCAGGTATTAAAAGATCATCTTTTCCAAATGAAATTCCAGCTTTAAAAGCATGCTTGAAGCCAATATCTTTTAATTTATCACAGAATATAACTGTACTTTTTTGCCCTGAGAATCTAAATACATGATCAATTATCTCAGAAACAATTTTTTTTGGTAACAATCTATCAACCAAAGTAAATTTATTATTGACATTTTTTGGAATTATATTTGATAGTAAAAATCTACCTGCTGTACTAATATGTTTTTCAAATTTTGTATTTCCTTTATCGTCTATTGTTTCATATCTAGATACTATTCTAGAATGAACTTTTATCTGTCCAGTTTCCAGCGCATGTTCTATTTCTGAACTGTTTATAAAATATCCGTCAACCTTTTCAGTTTGAATGGGTGGTTGTGATAAATAATAAATACCGAGAATCATATCCTGACTCGGTACAATTATAGGTTTACCATTAGATGGACTTAAAATATTATTAGTAGACATCATTAAAACTCTTGCCTCTAATTGAGCCTCTAAACTCAAAGGGACATGTACTGCCATTTGATCCCCGTCAAAGTCAGCATTAAATGCTGCACAAGTTAATGGATGAAGTTCAATTGCATTTCCCTCAATTAATTTAGGTTCAAAAGCTTGGACTCCAAGTCTATGTAGAGTCGGGGCTCTGTTTAAGATAACAGGATGTTCTCTTACTATTAATTCTAACGCATCCCAAACCTCAGTTCTCTCTCTCTCAACTAATTTTTTTGCCTGTTTAATTGTTGAAGCAAGTCCTAATTTATTCAATCTAGCGTACAAGAATGGCTTAAATAATTCTAAAGCCATTTTTTTTGGTAAACCACACTCATGAAGTTTTAAGTCTGGTCCTACAACAATTACTGATCTTCCTGAGTAGTCTACTCTTTTTCCCAGAAGGTTTTGTCTAAATCTACCTTGTTTTCCTTTTAACATTTCAGCTAATGATTTTAGAGGTCTTTTGCTTGTTCCTGTTATTACCCTTCCTCTTCTTCCATTATCAAAAAGGGCGTCAACTGATTCCTGTAACATTCTTTTTTCATTTCTAACAATAATGTCTGGAGCTTTTAAATCTATTAATCTCTTTAACCTATTATTCCTGTTAATTACTCTTCTATAAAGATCGTTAAGATCAGAGGTAGCAAATCTTCCACCATCAAGTGGTACAAGAGGTCTAAGTTCTGGAGGTATAACTGGAACAGTTGTTAATATCATCCATTCAGGTTTATTTCCTGTTTCTATAAATGACTCAATTAGTTTTAATCTTTTAATTGATCTTTCTTCGTTAACTTTAGATTTTGTTTCTTTAATATTTTTTATTAATAATTCTCTTTCCTCTTCTAAATTTATTGATTTTAAAATTTCTAGTATTGCTTCAGCCCCTATACCTGCAGTAAATGCTTCTTCACCATAATCATCTTGATATTTAGTTAGTTCTTCCTCTCCTAATAGTTGATTTTTCTTTAGTCCTGTTAAACCAGGTTCAATAACTATAAAATTTTCAAAATACAAAACCCTTTCAACCTCTTTTAATTTCATGTCTACGGCTAATGAAATCCTGCTTGGTAATGATTTTAAAAACCATATGTGTGCTACGGGAGTAGCTAAGTTTATATGACCCATTCTTTCTCTACGTACATTTGATTTTGTAACTTCTACTCCGCATTTTTCGCATATAATTCCCCTGAATTTCATTCTCTTGTACTTTCCACATAAACATTCATAATCTTTGATGGGACCAAAAATTCTTGCACAAAAAAGACCATCTTTTTCGGGTCTAAAAGTTCTATAATTTATAGTTTCTGGTTTCTTGATTTCGCCAAATGTCCATGACTTTATTTTCTCAGGGCTTGCCAATGTAATTTTAATACTATTAAAATTTTGAGCTTCAGATATTTCTGAAGATTTAAATAGATCTGATAATTCTTTACTCATGATTTTAATTTAACTCCACATTTAGTGCTAACGATTTAATTTCTTTTACCAAGACGTTAAATGACTCTGGTATTCCTGATTCAAAGTTCTCTTCTCCTTTAACAATTGTTTCATAAACCTTAACACGACCAGCAACATCATCTGATTTAACGGTTAGTATTTCTTGAAGTGTATATGACGCCCCATAAGCTTCTAATGCCCAAACCTCCATCTCACCAAATCTTTGTCCACCTAATTGAGCCTTTCCTCCTAAAGGCTGTTGCGTAACCAAACTGTATGGTCCTGTAGATCTTGCATGTATCTTGTCCTCAACTAAATGATGTAATTTCAGCATATAAATTATGCCTACTGTGACAGGTCTATCAAATTTTTCTCCAGTTCTTCCATCCCATAAGTTTGTCTGACCTGAATTTGGTAATTTAGCTAAATCTAACATTTTAGTTACGTCTTGCTCCTTAGCTCCGTCAAATACAGGTGTTGAAATCGGAACTCCACTTTGAATATTCTTACATAAATCTTTAAATTCACTTTGAGATAAAGTATCAATGTTCTCTGAATAAACATCATTTCCATATACAGACTGTAAAAATTTTGAAATTTTTTCATCCTTCTCGATTTTCTTTTGATTTTGATTAATAATATCTGTTAGTTGTTCACCTAATTCTTTGCAAGACCATCCTAAGTGGGTTTCTAAAATTTGACCCACATTCATCCTACTAGGCACACCCAAAGGATTTAAAACAATATCAACTGGCTTACCATTTTCTCTATATGGCATATCCTCTACAGGAACTATTTTACTAACAACACCTTTATTTCCGTGTCTACCTGACATTTTATCACCAGGTCTTAATCTTCTCTTTATTGCAACGAATACCTTTACCATTTTCATAACACTAGGCAATAAATCATCTCCTTGTCTTATTTTAAGAACTTTGTCTTCAAATCTTTCTTGTATGTCATTTTTAGCAGTTTCAAACTGAGACCTTAATTGAAGTAACGCTTCAGTTTTCTTATCATCTTGAACTGATATTTTAAATAAGTCAGAAATTATCATATCAAAGATTATCTCTTCAGTTAAGTTTGTTCCTATTTCAATATTTTTAATTTTTTTAGTAATTTTTGTATTTTCTAATATTGATGTAGCTCTTTGTTTAATGCTCCTCTCTAGAATTTCTTCCTCAACATTTTTATCTTGTTGCACGCTTTCAATTTCGGCTCTTTCTATTGTAATAGACCTCTCGTCTTTTTCAATTCCATGTCTATTGAAAACCCTGACATCAACTACGATTCCTCCACTACCACTAGGCATCTTTAATGATGTATCGGTAACATCAATAGCTTTTTCACCAAATATTGATCTTAATAATTTTTCCTCAGGTCCTGATGCAGAATCGCCTTTAGGAGTTACCTTTCCAACTAGTATATCTCCGGGCTTAACCTCAGCACCAATATAAACTATACCAGATTCATCAAGATTTTTTAAAGACTCTTCGTTAATATTAGGAATATCTCTTGTTATATCCTCTTCTCCTAATTTAGTGTCTCTTGCCATAACTTCATATTCTTCTATATGAATTGAAGTAAATACATCATCTGTAACACATCTCTCAGATATTAAAATAGAGTCCTCAAAATTGTAACCTTGCCAAGGCATGAAGGCAACTGTAACATTTTTTCCTAATGCCAATTCACCAATTTTAGTTGAAGGACCGTCAGCAATTATATCTCCAGATTTTACTTTATCTCCAACAGTTACAAGTGGTTTTTGGTTAATACATGTGTTTTGATTAGATCTTTTAAATTTTTGTAAGTTATAGATATCGACACCTGACTGCGAATAATCTTTTTCATTTGAAGCCTTAATTACAATTCTTTTTCCATCAATTTTATCAACTATTCCGTCTCTCTTAGCAACTATTGTTACACCAGAGTCCAGAGCAACATCACTTTCAATTCCTGTTCCTACTAAAGGTGCCTCCGGTTTCAACAAAGGTACTGCTTGTCTCATCATGTTTGAACCCATTAGAGCTCTGTTGGCATCATCATTTTCTAGAAATGGAATTAGTGATGCAGCTACTGATACAAGTTGTTTAGGAGATACGTCTATATAATCTATGTTTTCAGGCTTTGATAAAATAAAATCCAAATTTGCTCTACTTGATATTAAATCCTCAACAAATTTACCATTCTTATCTAAAACAGAATTAGCTTGAGCAATTGTGTATTTAGTTTCCTCCATTGCTGATAAATATTCTATTTTATCTTGAACAACTCCGTTTTCTACTTTTTTATAAGGACTTTCTATAAAGCCGTACTTATTAATTTTAGAATAGGTTGAGAGGCTATTTATCAAACCAATATTTGGTCCCTCAGGTGTTTCGATTGGACATATACGTCCATAATGAGTGGGATGTACATCTCTTACTTCAAACCCGGCTCGCTCTCTTGTTAAACCACCAGGTCCTAATGCTGATACCCTCCTTTTATGGGTTATTTCTGATAATGGATTTGTTTGATCCATAAACTGGGATAATTGTGATGTTGCAAAGAAATCTTTCAAAGAGATTGTTAATGGCTTTGCATTAATGAGGTCCTGTGGCATTGCTGATTCTACATCTAAAGTAGTCATTTTTTCTTTAATTGCTCTTTCCATTCTATAAACACCAATTCTTGCTTGATTTTCAACTAGTTCTCCAACTGATCTAACTCTCCTATTCCCTAGATGGTCGATATCATCGACTTCATCCTTACCATCTCTTAAGTCTAGCATTTTTTTTATTATTGCAAGGATGTCATCATTTCTTAAAATTGTAATCTTGTCTGAACAATTTAAATCAAGTCTTGAGTTCATTTTAACTCTTCCAACATCTGACAAATCATATCTATCAGAGCTAAAAAATAAATTATTAAAAATCTGAGTAGCAATCTCAATGGTTGGTGGTTCACCTGGTCTCAATATTTTGTAAATTTCAGTTATTGCATCATTTTTATTTTCATTTTTGTCATTCAAAATGGTTTGAAGAAGGTAAGGACCTTTTGATATTGTGTTTGTCTTAGATAGATTTATACTTTTTATATTCTCCTCTAAAACTTTTTGTAAAATTGTTTCATTTATTTCAGTACCAATTTTAAATGTATCCTCGCCAATTGTAATATCTTCATGCAAAAATTTTCCATATAAACTTTCATTTGTAACTAAAATCTCTTTTAATCCATCATTTTGAAGCTTTTTCGCAATTAAATAATTAATTTGATCCCCTACTTTAATCAAAATCTTGTTATTTTTGGCATCTATAATCTCTTCTGAAAAGTTTTTAGCCTTGTAATTTTCTGGATCAAATTTTGTCTTCCATTTTTTTAAATTTTGTTCGTATGTAAAATTCTCTTTTTCATAAAATTCATTTACAATATCTGGTTTAGAGTATCCCAAGGCTTGTAATAAAGTTGAAACAAATATTTTCTTTTTTCTATCAATTCTAAAGTATAAAAAATCTTTAACATCAAACTCAAAATCTAACCATGAACCTCTATTAGGAATAACTCTGCAATTGAATAATAATTTTCCACTTGCGTGTGATTTACCTTTGTCATGATCAAAGAAAACTCCTGGACTTCTGTGCATTTGGTTTACAACTACTCTTTGAACTCCATTAGTAATAAAAGTTCCACTATTTGTCATCATTGGGACTTCGCCCATATAAACTTCTTGTTCTTTTGCTGATAGAATATCCTTGGTATTATTTTCTTGATCTATCTCATAAACCACTAGTCTCAATGTACATTTTAAAGCCGCCGAATATGTAAGACCTCTTGTAATACATTCATCTACATCGAATTTTGGTTTCTCAAGTTTATATGAAATATATTCCAATGTTGCCTTGTCATTCAAATCCTCAATAGGAAAAATACTTTTAAATACTCTGTGAAAACCTTTTATTAAATGTTGATCTATTTCACCTCTGAATTCAGTTAATTGTTTGTAAGAGTTTTTTTGGACTTCTATTAGGTTTGGTATTGACAAGCTTTCTTTTAGCTTTCCAAAACTTTTTCTAATATTTTTTTTTTCTGTAAAAGATAATTGCATATCCACACTATTACTGAATCTTTTTATTCAGTAATTTAATTCTTTCTAATTAATATTTACTTAAGTTCTACTTTTGCGCCTGCAGCTTCTAACTTAGCTTTTATCTCTTCAGCTTCTTTTTTATTTACACCAGACTTGACTTCCTTAGGTGCTCCTTCAACTAAATCTTTTGCTTCCTTTAATCCTAACTCAGTGACTGCTCTAACTTCTTTAATAACATTAATTTTTTTTTCACCTACTGCAGTTAACATTACTGTAAATTCATCTTTTTCCTCTGCTTGTGCTTCGCCCGCACTAGCTGCTGGCGAAGCAGCTACAGCAGCAGCAGCTGTAACACCCCATTTTTCTTCTAATTGTTTTGAAAGCTCAGCTGCTTCAACAACAGTTAAGCTTGATAAATCTTCTATAATTTTATTTAAGTCAGCCATAATAATAATCTTTTATCCCTGGTTATTTTTTTGATTTTTCGAGCGCTAAAATAGCGATTTTTGACGCTGGTGCAAGTAAAATACTTGCAATTTTTTGTGCTGGAGAACTTAAAATACCTACTATTTTAGCCCTTGCCTCCTCTAAGGAAGGTAATGTCGCAACATTTTTGACGCCAGCTACATCTAAAATGTCTGCACCCATGATTCCGCCTAGTATTTTTAAATTCTCATTTTCTTTAGAAAATTTTGTTAAAATTTTTGCAGAAGTAATAGCATCTTGAGATAAAGCAACTGCTGTAGGTCCGCTAAAAAGATCTGACAAATCTTTACATCTTGTTTTCTCTAAAGCCAGTTTAGTAATTCTATTGTTTGTAATTTTAAACTTAATACCATGTTCACGCATTTTTTTTCTTAGATCATCTAATTGTGTGACAGTTAATCCCTGATAATGAGTTACTATTACAGCATCAGTTTTATCAAATTGAGTCGACATACTTTCGATATACATTTTTTTTTGCTCTTTATTCATCATAATTATAAACTCTTTTCTAATTTAATTTTATATGAAACTCCCATACTTGAAGTTATAAAAACTTGTTTTACCAAATCACCTTTAATAGTTAGATTCGATTTTTCTTTTTCTAAAGCTTCTATTACTGCATTATAATTTTTAATAAGTTTTTCGTCATTAAAGGATTTTTTTCCTATACTCAATCCAATATTTCCGTCTTTATCATTTCTAATTTCAACTTGTCCAGCTTTAGCTTCAGTAACTGCTTTCGATATTTCATTTGTTACTGTTCCTAATTTTGGATTGGGCATTAATCCCTTTGGTCCTAAAACTTTTCCTAATTTAGAAAGCTTTATCATCATGGAAGGAGTACATATAAGCTTTTCAAAATTCATCTCTCCATTTTTAATTTTATCCACTAGATCATCACCACCAATTAAATCAGCCTTAGCGTCTTTAGCTTCATTAATTTTACTTTCTTCACATACTACAGCAACTTTTACTGATTTTCCTGTTCCACCAGGTAAATTTACAACAGTTCTCAAATTAATTTCATTTTTTTTTTGTTTATTATTTATTCTTAAATTTAAATCTACTGATTCATCAAACTTAGAAGTGCAATTTGACTTTACCATGTTTAATAAGCTATCTATTTTTTCAGCAGATAATTCTTTTGTGTTCTCAGGTAATTTTTTATATCTTTTTGATCTGATCATTCTTTAACCTCAATACCCATTGATTTAGCAGACCCAGCTATAATTTTTGCTGCCTCTTCGAGGTCATGTGCGTTTAAATCTTCCATTTTTTTTTCAGCAATTTCTTTGAGTTGCTGTTTAGAAATTGAACCAATTATATTTCTACCTGGCTCCTTAGATCCACTTTTAAGTTTCATTGCTTCTTTTATAAAATGAGATGCTGGTGGAGATTTTATAATAAAATCAAATTTTTTGTCTTTATAAACAGTTATAATTACTGGAACTGGTTTACCTGCAAATGATTTTGTTTTATCATTAAATGCTTTACAAAATTCCATGATATTTATTCCTCTTTGTCCAAGAGCAGGTCCTACTGGAGGAGCTGGATTTGCTTGTCCACCCTTAATTTGCAATTTTACATATCCTACTATTTCTTTTTTTGCCATTAGCTTGCCTTTTCTACCTGATTATATTCTAAATCTACTGGTGTTGGTCTTCCAAATATTGATACGGAAACCTTTAATCTAAGTTTATCTTCATCTATATCTTCAACTAAACCATTAAATGAAGCGAATGGTCCGTCTATGACCTGTACTTTTTCGCCGACAGTATATTCAACTCCTGATTTCGGTTGAGCTACTCCATCCTTAATTTCACCTAATATTTTTTCTATTTCTTTATCAGAAACAGGTATAGGTGTACCTTTTGACCCAAGAAATCCACTTACTTTTTTTAAGTTTTTAATCATATGATAAATATAATTATCCATCTCACTTTTAATTAGGATATATCCAGGGAAATATTTTTTTTTTCTTTGAACTCTTTTACCTCTCTTAACTTCAGTTATATCGTGCGTTGGAACAATTATTTCCTCAAATTTATCACTGATTTTAGCTTTTTCAGCTTCTTCCTTGATTAACTTAGCAACCTTATTTTCAAAACTTGAATGTGATTGAACTATGTACCAACTTTTCATTATATGCTCACCTTTAGAATAATTTCTAAAATGAATTTTAAAATCTGGTCCAATAACAGAAAAAATATCGAGGCCAAAACTGCCATTGCAAATACCATTAATGCACCCTGAACAGTTTCCTTAGCTGTGGGCCAAGTTACTTTAAATGCCTCTTGTTTAACATCCTGAATAAATTTTAAAGGGTTCTTCATAATATTTAGTACATATTGGCAGGAGCGAAGGGAATCGAACCCCCAACCTCCGGTTTTGGAGACCGGCGCTCTACCAATTGAGCTACACTCCTATTGAGTTTACTCTATAATCTTAGTTACTACTCCTGCTCCTACTGTTCTTCCACCTTCTCTAATTGCAAAGTTAAGTTTTTCATCCATCGCAATTGGTGTAATTAGTTTGACCGTAAATTTTGCATCATCGCCTGGCATAACCATTTCTGTACCTGATGGCAGTTCAACTTCTCCAGTAACGTCTGTTGTTCTAAAGTAAAATTGAGGTCTGTATTTAGTAAAGAAAGGCGTATGTCTACCACCTTCCTCTTTTTTCAATACGTATGCTTGAGCTTCAAATTTAGTATGAGGTTTAATAGATCCAGGTTTACATAGAACTTGACCTCTCTCTACGTCAGTTCTCTCGACACCTCTAAGAAGCGCACCAATATTATCTCCAGCTTCACCTGAGTCTAAAAGTTTTCTAAACATTTCTACTCCAGTACAAACTGATTTTTTAGTGTCTCTGATACCCACTATTTCAATTTCTTCTCCAGTTTTTATAACTCCTGACTCAACTCTTCCTGTTACAACAGTTCCTCTACCAGAAATTGAAAATACGTCTTCAACTGGCATTAGGAAATCTTTATCTTTAGGTCTATCTGGTTGAGGAATAAAATCATCAACAGCTTTCATTAATTCCATTATTGAATTTTTTCCAATTTCATCATCTTTTCCCTCAACAGCTGCCAAAGCAGAACCTTTGACTATTGGTGTTTTATCACCTGGAAATTTATAAGATGTTAATAAGTCTTTAATTTCTTCTTCAACTAGATCGATCATTTCTTTATCATCTACCTGATCTACTTTATTTAAGTATACGACTATTGCTGGGACACCTACTTGACGTGCAAGAAGAATATGTTCTCTTGTTTGAGGCATTGGGCCATCGGCAGCGTTAACGACTAAAATTGCTCCATCCATTTGTGCAGCACCAGTAATCATATTTTTTACATAATCAGCATGACCTGGACAATCTACATGAGCGTAATGTCTTTTTTCAGTTTCGTATTCTACGTGCGCTGTTGAAATTGTAATACCCCTCTCCTTTTCTTCTGGAGCTTTATCAATTTGGTCATAAGCGGTAAACTGTGCACCACCAGATTCTGCTAATACTTTTGTTATCGCAGCAGTTAATGTTGTTTTACCATGGTCAACATGACCTATAGTTCCAATATTACAGTGCGGTTTATTTCTTACAAACTTTTCTTTTGACATTACTTTTTTACCTCTTTTTCTTTTTTTTCATTTTTAATTTTGGAGCGGGTAAAGGGAATCGAACCCTTACATCCAGCTTGGAAGGCTAGCGTTCTACCATTGAACTACACCCGCATCACCCAAGTATACTCCTAAATTATTTAAATATTTATTGAATGGTGGAGGGGGAAGGATTCGAACCTTCGAAGACCGAAGTCAACGGGTTTACAGCCCGCCCCATTTGACCGCTTTGGTACCCCTCCCTAATAGCAGGGGAAGCGTCCCCTTGTTCAATAAAGCTTTAAACAACATGCGTTTTATATATTTTTATTGTACAAATGCAATACGTGAATTTCAGAAAAAATAGTATAAAAACCCAATAAATTCATAAAATATGACTCAAAAATCATCCTTTTTTATTGCTGGACGCCATGCTGTTATTGAGGCTCTAAGAAACCCAAAAAGACGAGTTTTAAAAATTTTCTTAACTGAGGAAAGTAAAAAAAATATACATAAACAAAATCCACATAAAAATTTATTAAAAGATCTTAAGGTTTTTTTTAAAACTAAAAAAGAATTAGATAAATACTGCAGGAGTGAAGATATCTTGCATCAAGGTTATGTTGCAGAAATAGAACATTTAGAAAATTTTGAATTAAAAGAATTTATTAGAGATAAAAAAAATTTAACATTTGTTTGTTTAGATGAAGTTACAGATCCAAGAAACATAGGTTCACTAATAAGAAGTGCTGCATCATTTAATATTGATGGTCTGATTGTTAAAGAGAGACATTTCCCAAGTGAAAGTAAACTATTATATAAATCTGCAAGTGGATGTGTTGAACACTTAAATATTTTTCAAGTATCAAATATAAATACTAGTTTGAAGTATTTAAGGGAAAAAAATTTTTGGATTTACGGTTTTACATCAAATAGCGATAAAAACTTCACAGATGTTAAGTGGCAAGGAAATAATGTACTACTATTTGGCTCTGAAGGACACGGTCTTAATCATCATACAAAAAAATACACTGATTTTTCTGTAAAAATTAATATTAATAAAAATATTGAGAGTTTAAATATATCAAATAGTGCTTCAATAGTTTTTCACCATATAAATCAACAGAAATAATTTCTTGATAATATATTAAATGATATTAAAAAACGCTTCATGCCCTTGTAGCTCAGCTGGTAGAGCAATTGATTTGTAATCAATAGGTCCGCGGTTCGAATCCGTGCGGGGGCACCATCAATCAATTAAATCAACACTAATTATTTTTGCTGAATTAAATTTTTATCAATTTTTAATATTAAGTGTGGTCAGAGTGTGGACAGATTTGTAAACTAATCAAGTAATCGTTTAAAAACTCTTAAATTAATCCCCAGGTGCTTTGGCATTCAAATTACAATAATTAGTTGCAAAACTAAATTTTTCTAATTGTATTTCATGACTCATTAAACCAATTCTCTCAATTTCTTTAATGCTGTACTTATCGTTAATCATTAATGTAATACATCTGCAATATTGTTTAGCTCTTTGTTCACCTAATTGTTTCGCATTTTCAACACAACCTTGATACATTTCATTTTGATCATTAGTCATTGCAAAGCTATATCCTAATTTGAATATGAATGCTAAAGACCAAAGAACAGCTATTGCAAATAATATTTTTGCAAAGGTTTTAATCATTAAACTTTATTTCCGTTATTATATAATATTTTTTTCTTAGTACCGTTTTTATATGTGTAATCATGGGCGCCATGTCTTATGTCATTTTTAAAAGGACCATACGAACTGGCACCTGAAGGCCAAGTTATTTTTCCCATTCCCTCTTTTTTATCATTTTTCCATTCACCCTGGTAAGTTTGACCATCCTCCCAAGTATAAGTTCCAACACCATGAGCTTTACCGTTTAACAAATCTCCTTTATATGTATCTCCATTTTTGTAAAACAATTCTCCATAACCCGTCATCTCGTCATCTTTAAAATCCCCTATATATTTAAGTCCGTCTTTCCAAGTAAATTCTCCCTCACCTTGTTGTTTATTGTCTTTGTCCCATTCACCTATGTTTACATTACCATTAGAATAATAAATTGTTCCTTTTGCAAAATAATCATCAATATATTCTCCAACCAATTTATTTTTTGTTTCACCATGTATCGCTGTTGCACTTCCATGTTTTATTCCGTTTAAATATTGACCTTCATAAATTGATCCATCGGGCCATATTTGTTTTCCATAGCCGTGTCTTAAATCATTCTGATAACCACCTACATGACTACCACCATCGGGCCATTTCATTTGACCTTGCCCATTCCTTTTTCCTTCTAAGAATTCTCCAATATATTTTTGACCATCTGGCCATTCAAAAATTCCATTTCCATGAAATTCTCCATTTTTGAATTCACCAGAGTATTTTTGACCATTTTCAATTTTGAGTGTGCCCAAACCTTCGAACTTAAAATTTACGAAATCGCCAATATAAATTTCACCTTTATCATTTGAAAATTGACCTTTTCCATTTGGAACTCCATCTATAAAGGCTCCTTTATAAGTCCCATCTTCATACTTATATTCACCAACACAGTTATCATATTTATTTACTGCTTTCCAAAAACTACAATTTGGCAAATCTTCTGCATTTGTATTTGAAAATATTATTAAACCTAATATTGATGTTATGATCAATTTTTTCATTTTAAAACTTTATCACTGTAGTCAGATTGTTGCCAAGCTTAATATATTTTAAGATTATTATTGCAAACAAATGTTTATTTTAACTTTAGCAATTGATTTGTAATCAATAGGTCCGCGGTTCGAATCCGTGCGGGGGCACCACTTCTCTTACTTTTTTACCAAAATAGTTTATGCAAAAGCTATTCTTGCTACAATAAGTGTGGTCAGAGTGTGGACAGATTTGTAGACCAATCAAGTGGTCTTTTTCTAAAAATCAATTGTATCTATCAATATTAATTTTTTGATTTTCAAGTTCAGTACAACTGTAGCCAAGTTCCTCTAATTTTAGTTTTGAGCATTTTTTTTTAGCAAATCTAATTTCGTCATAATAATTAATTTGAGTGCCTCTGGTACCATGATAATCTGTTCTGTATATTCCAAATTGCATTGTTGACCAATTACTCCATTCACCATTTTTTTTACCTGCTGGTGGAATAATTGATCCTTCAAAGTGATATACCAACTCTCCATTAAGCCATAATTTTAAAAAGCCGCTATCTTTAGTTGTGTAGTTAATGTTCATTACTACATCAATCCATCGATCGAATAATTTAGATATTTCTAACACTTTTATATTTGCATTCTCTCTCCATTTTACAGAACATCCATCATTACCTTTGGCATTTTTCTTTTTGTAAATTTTAGGATCATTGCAAGCAGTTCTTCTTTGTGTATAAAGACCATCTCTTTCAATTGACCAGTTAAACATTGGTGCCCAATCACCATCGTTATGGATCTGCCAAATAGAATTATGCCCATCTTCATATGGAACTTTCTCCACATAAAAAGATAGTGTCTGCCATACATTACCTTTGAATCCAATTTGTTTATCATCGTTTGCTGGAGTTAATTCAGTTCTTTCTGATTTATTTTTTCCACAATCCCACGAAGTGCCTTTTTTAATATCATTTTTTGTAGATCCACAACCGTCCTTTCTAAGTTCAAATCTTAATGCGCTATCTCCATATCTAGTATTGCTAGATACTTCTTGGATCATGTACGGTTTCCAAAAAGACATGTCGTAATTATATTTCCACTTATGTGGCCACTTATAGAAAACATCACCCTTGGTTTTAATCACTTGGTTTTTTATTGTTAAAGTATTCGCCTCAATATCGTTTAGGTTAAAAAAATTAATCAACAAACCCAGAACCACGATCCCTAAAATTTTTTTCACTTTAAATTCTTAATTACGTCTTGTTTTTTCTTGCCAGCTCTTACTTCATCAAAATATACTATCTGAGTTGGTATTTCTTTTCCCTTGTATTTAGCATATTTTTCTTCTGAACTGTACTTTACTCTCTCATGCCATTTGCTTATCCAGCTTCTATAAATTCCAAATTTAAAATATGTTTTGACTCCTTTAGACTTTGTTTTTCCTTTAAAATCGTAAACCAATTTATCATTAGCCCAAACTTTAAAAAAACCATCGTCTTTATGAGACCAGTTTACATTAACCAAAATATCATTCCATTTTCCTAACATTTGTTCTTTAGTTAATATTTTAATATTTTCTACAGTATATTTAGGCACATAATTCTCAAGCCAATAACCTCCTCGTTTATTTTTAAACATCCATATGACATGTTTTCTTTCTTGATGAAATTGTGCCAACATGGTTGAGGTTGGATGAACATTTATAAAGTCACTTGGCAGGTATATAGACCAAGCATACCATCTTTCTCCTTTGCTAACTCTATATTTTCCACTTAGCTCATGTCTTTCTCTATCCTTGTCGCAATCGTTCCATCCTCCATCTTTATCTTTTCCGCAATCTCCCGCTCTAACTTCAAACCTTATTGATTTTTTTCCTGCACGCACAGGATGACCATCTTTTTTATCTACGACTTGCATTCCATATTTTTTATAATAACTTCCTGTAAGACTTTTTTTAAATTTACTACCTGAAGCTACATCTTTAGGCAAATTTACTGCGTATGAAGTATTGATCCATAACAGACCCAGAACCACAATCCCTAAAAGCTTTTTCATAATTTATTACTATCACTGTGCCCATAGTGTGACCAGACTAAAAATATTTTAAGATTATTGTTGCGAACAAATGTTTATTTAAACTTTTAGAATTGATTTGTAATCAATAGGTCCGCGGTTCGAATCCGTGCGGGGGCACCACTTTATTTATTATTTAAAAATCTTTCCCAAGCCATTTCATATAAAACATAAATAAAAATACTTACAACTAAAACTACAATAGAGAAACTTAATGATCGAATCAAATCTCCAAACCATAAATAAGATAACAAAGATATCCATACAAGTCCTATAAGTTGCCAAATAATTGATTTATAAAATAATCTTTTTTTACTCATAAAAGCCCTTTAATTAAAAGTTAATGAATTTTAGTAAAATTAGTAAAAAAGATTATTTACTTTGCTGATGTATAGTGAACTTTAACAAATAAACTACAATTCCAATGTTTCCAAAAATTAAATATTTGTTTAAACTTCATTAGTTATAGTTATAACACAAACTTGACTTATTGATAATAAAATTTAAATTTTATAAAGATTTTGAAGTTATCTGTTTTTTTGGATCAAAAAAAGGTTTCTCAATAACCTCACATTTAAAATTCTTATCTTCAATTGAAACCTCAATTTCTAGACTAACTTTGGAATATTCAATGTCAACCATAGCTAAAGCAATATTCTTTTTTAAACGTGGTGAATAGACAGCTGATGTTACTTTTCCAATAATCTTATTATCAACTATTAAGGGCCAAAATGTTGTATTTGGTCCACTTAACTTTTCACATTTAATTTCTAAACCAACTTGTAATCTTTTTACACCATCAGCTTTAATTTTTTTAAGTGCTTCTTTGCCGATAAAATTAATATCTCCATCTAAGTTAACTAGACGATCTAAACCGAGTTCAAATGGGTTTGTGTGAATATCAGCATCTGCATGATAAGAAAGCATACCACCCTCTATTCTTCTTATAGAAGAAGTGTGACCTGGTTTTAGTCCAAATTCCTTTCCTGCTAACATAATTTTTTCATACAGTTCATTTCCTTTTGAACCATCTCTTAAAAATAATTCATAACCAAATTCACTTGACCAGCCAGTTCTTGATACAATTAATGGTATTCCATCTAAATCTAATTCTCTAAACCAATAATATTTTAAATTTTTTATACTTTCTCCAAATAATTCGATCATTATTTCAGCAGACTTTGGTCCTTGTAATTGTAATGGCGAAACATCTGGCTCAGTTATTTTTACATCTAATTCAGAGTTAATCGCTACTCCTTGTGACCATAATAAAATATCACTGTCTCCTAAAGATAACCAAAAGTGATTTTCTCCCAATCGTAAAAGAACAGGGTCATTTAATATCCCTCCTTCTGCGTTTGTAATTAAAACATATTTACATTGTCCTACAGATAATTTTGATAAATCTCTTGGGGTTAATAATTGAATAAATTTAAAGGCATCTGGTCCGGTTATCTCAACTTGTCTTTCAACAGCAACATCACATAAAATTGCTGTTTCAATCAAATTCCAAAAGTTTTTCTCTGGATCTCCAAAGTCACGAGGAATATACATATGATTATATACAGAAAAACCTGTCGCTCCCCATTTAACAGTAGAATCAAAATATGGAGATTTTCTAATTTGAGTTCCAAACCCAAAATTTTTATTACTCATTAATTCGTTTCTTTTCTGATCTGTTCTATTTTAATTTTTTTTTGGAGACTTTTATTTGAATCGTAAAGAAGATTAAACTTAATTTTTTTATTTATTTTAATTGATATAATTTTTGCATTCCTTACTTCGTAATTATCAGCCACTGCGCTAATAGGTCTTTTTTGAATATTAAGATTTTTAATAATAATTTTTGATTTGTCACTAACCACTCTACCCTTCCATCTTCTTGGTCTAAAAGCGCTTATAGGTCTTATAGATAATTTATTAGAATCTAAATTTAAAATTGGGCCATAAACTGACATGTTATAAGCAGTGCTTCCTGCAGGGGTGGAAATCAAAATGCCATCAGATACTAATTTTTTTATTATTTTCTGAGACCCATTTGTAATCTCTAAAGATGCTGTTTGCCTACTTTGTCTTAATATTGATACTTCATTTATAGCAATAGATTTCTTTGTTTTATTAAACTTGTTTTTAACACTCATCTCTAGTGGTGAGATTGTAACTTGCTTTGCCTTAGACAGGTTTTTAATAGTATTTTTTGAAGAAAATTTATTCATTAAAAAACCATAACTACCCGCATTTATTCCATAGAAAGGTTTTTTGTATTTATTATACTTTTTCAAAGACGAAAGCATAAAACCATCACCACCCACAACAATAATTAGATTGCATTTACTTAAAGATAAATTTGAAATTTTATGATCTAAAAAATTTTTAATTTTTATTGATAATTTTGTATTATCAAAAAGGATATGTGGCTTAATCATTTAGTGGTGCCCTCGGCCAGACTCGAACTGGCACTCCATAAATGGCAAGGATTTTAAGTCCTTTGTGTCTACCAATTTCACCACGAGGGCATTTGTTAATTTCATGAGTATTTATGCTAATATTTATAATTGAACAAGGTTAATAAGTAAATTTTTTTTATTTTATCTCCCTAACGTCTAGTCTACGTCTAGTTGTCCTATAAAATCCTATTTAAATTTTAGCGAATTATTATTTAACATTGGCTTGTAAATAATTTAAAATGGAATCTGTTCCACCTAAAACGCTCTCAAACAATTCAATAGCCTCAACGTCGTCTGTTTCTTTAAAGTAATCATAGTGACACTGTTGGTTTTTTGCAATTTTTTCATTTTTAGTCATACTTATGAAGCTCATCCAGCCCCATTGATTTAACAATCTAGTACCACATTTACTTTGAATATTTTCTCTGTGTCTAAAAAAAGGTATAATGGCATCTTCTCCTGGTTCTTCTCCAATATTAATCACTAAAATTTGGTCATCAGTATCAAGTTTTCTCTTATAAACTAAAGCTTCTTCAAGTTTAACTTTCTTATCAACTTCATTTATTAAATTTCCTTTAATAATTGATTTATATAATTGATCTTCTTTTTGCCTTTTTGGTTTAATTGGATTTGTATTAGATGAAAAGTTTACATTGTTTGATTTAAGTTTAAATTTTCCATTTTCATAATTAAATATTGTAAAAATTTCTTTCATTGGCTCTGCAATTTCTTCGGTTATTTTCGCTTTAGCTATTTTTTTTATATCATTTGGTAAAGTTCTTAAATTTTCATTATCTTTTAAATATTTTAATATAGAATTTGTCCCAGCCAAGATTGCCTCAAATAATTCTAAAGACTCGATATCATCTGTTTCAGAGAAATAATTGTAAATACATTGTTGGTTTTCTGCAATTTCTACATTATTAGTCTCACTTATAAAGCTCATCCAACTGCTTTCGTTAAATTTCGTACCACATTTATTTATAATATTTTCACGGTGTCTAAACAAAGGCATGAGTGCATCTTCATCTGCCTTCCTTCCTATATAAACAGCTAAAATTTGATCCTTCATTTCATCTGTTAATTTATCCTGGTAAACCAATGCTCCACCAAATTTAATATTTTTATCATCTTCAGATATCAAATTTCCATTAATAAATGCTTTATATAATTCGTGATCTTTTTGTTTATTTGGCTTAATAGGATTTGTGTTTGATGCAAATTTTACATCATTTGATTTAAGCTTAAATGTTAAATTTTCATTATTAAAAATTGTAAAATCTAAATAAGGATTACTTAACCTTTTTTCATAATCTTTTGGTTTTTCAGATAGTTTTTTTGTCCAAATATTTTCTCCTTCGGACATTATGTTTGCATTAAATATTTCAAATGCTTGAATATAATAATACTGGCTCAACCATGGATATACTTTGATTTCATAAGGTGTAAATTTATCTTTTAACCACTCTGGATGTTTTTTAGTAACAAATCTAATTGACCAATTTATATAATCATCCTTGTTGCGTTCCCAATTTTCCTCTAATGCCTCTTCATATAGTTTTTTTCCACCAAACTCATACACTACATGCTCTTGATGAGTCTTGAATGGTTTTTTTCCACATTTAAATGCTCCAATACCTTTTTTGGCGATATGTTTAACTAATGTAATATCATCATATATCCTAAATAACTGTTCGTAAGTTTCTGCTATGGTTTTTCCATGTCTTGTTTTGTAATCAAGTAAATTAAAATTTGCTAAGTTTAACAACTCTACATTAGTCGATATTAATTTACTTGTATCCTGTGAATAACCAAGTGCTAGACATCCTTTGCCAACGTGTGGAACATAATGCCCTTCTTTACTAATCATGCTAAGATTATAATCCAGATCCCATAAACCTTTTGCCCAAAGTTCTTTGTCTTGCATTAAAATTGCTAAGGCCAGTTCTGCAGTGGCAAATCTAAATCTAACACTTCCACAATTACCAACTTTATGTTTTTTTCCACTCAATTTCATTGGATTATCAATTGGACAAAGTTTTGTTCTACTGCGATTTCCATCTCTATCAAAACGTTCGATCATAGCTTTGTCTTTAAAATAATTTTGGATAGTTTTATGCTGATCTACTGTGTAATTAAACTGATCATAATTAACTGCATAAAATGTTATAATTGGAGAGAGAACACCCCATAAATTATAATCTCTGGGATTAAAATTATCTTTACCTGATTTCTTGTAAACCCAATAATCTTTTTCAGATGTTGTAATGTTTAGTATTATTTCTTCAAACATTTTTATACCCCCATCAAAATTTATTAATGCATAATCCATTAAGGAATCTAAACATCTTTTAAATACCTCTTCTTTAATTGTGGGAGTTGTTGGTACTTTAAATTCACTAATAACATTTATGCAAAAATCTTTAGTTAAAATTTTTCCATCCATCTCATCTTTCCAAACATAAGATGTGTAGTGCCAATTATTCGCCATAATGTTCACTCTGTAATCTTTAAATCTTTCATAATCTTTTATAATTCTATTTATCTTGGGGAGCGGAACCTTGAGAAGTTCGCTTGATTTAACATGATCATCCATCATTTCTTTTGCTTCATCTGAATAAATTTGTTCAGCTAATATTGGATTTGTAAAAGTAAAAATTGAAAATAATAAAAATATAAAAAATTTTTTCATGGGTAACTTAATATTTTACAACTTTACCCCACAAGGATTGAGATGGTCCATACCCTATTCTAGCATCTTCCATTTTGAGAACTCTACTATGATCAACCATCATATTTATACCTGGACCATAGATCTCTATGTATTTTGATAATACATCCTGATCATCAGCCTCAACCATAAACTGATTCAATTCAAGTGGACTAATAATTTTATCAATTACATTCCATCTATAATCTTTCTTATCAAGATTTTCTGTTAAACCCTCTGATTCGAGTAATATTTTCCAAGAACCTGCCTCAATAAATCTTTTAGATTGCATTTTAATTCGTTCTACAAAAATTTCTTCCTCGATAACCTTGGAATGTGCAAACGCAACACCAACCTCATTAATAACTTTTATCCCTTTGCCTGTTGCATTTTCGATCAGTCTACACATCTCATCATCATCTAAAGAACGAGCTATTCTTGAAATTTCAATTATATCAATACCAAGATTAACAACAGTATCTAGATAATCATCTACCACTTCTTTCCCACCAGACAATGCAACGTCCATAATTGGGTTTCCTAATGCAACTTGAACACTATGTTTTTTGCAAGTTTCAATAAATCTTAAAAGAGATTTTTTGCTCATCATTGCACCTTGTTTCCCAGAAATCTTAAAGATATCAACAAGGTTTGCATATGCCTCTAGGTAATCATCTATACAATTTCCCACCATCACAGGTGCTCTTACATAATTTATACCTGTCTCACGAGGTTTTTCCTTTCTTTTTATGAAAGGTAATTTAGGAAATGTTACATCAGTCATTATAAATTCTATTTATTTAATTCATTTGCCCACCGAGCCACCAAGGTAAATCAATTAATAATCCTATCAATCCATTTGGAAACTGTAAAGTTAGCAGGGAGGATAATGACCAAAGTATTAACATCAATACTGCGGATATGCAAATTGATGACACATAAGCTTTCCTATTGTGAAATAATATAAACATATTAATAAAAAGTGCTGCAGCAATTGGAAAACCAAATATAAAATTCATTAATAGGAAACCAATAAAACTTAAATAATAAAAAAGCTGATTATTAAAGTTGCCACTAATTTCAAAAATATTTGACCGAGCAAACTTCATCAATGTATTATTTAAAAATGGTAAATTTTTTAAGTCTGCGATTTTGATAATAAGTATAAAAACTAAGAGTGATAAAGCTATTACACTTAAACTTATTGGAAACAAATTAGCACGATAATCTAAACTACTAGTAAACCAAATCATAGATAAAGGTAGACAGAGCAATATGACTATATAATATATTTGAGTAAGCTTACCTTTAATTAGATCAGATCTATAATTGTTATCAAACTTCTGTTTTGTCAAAAGAACAATGGTAGCAAGACATAAAATTATAAGAATTATTGAAACTGGACGTGATAAAAAACTTAAACCATATACTGCTTGAGTTTGATAGCTTAAAAGTTCAACTTTGCTTGATAAAAAGAACCCTATTAAAAGTGCCGGTCTAGACCAACCAAAGTTTTTAAATGTAATACCAAGTATACCAAATGATAACAATCCAATAAAATCATACCAGTCCCTATTAATATTAAATGTTGCAAAAAATATTAAACAAACCATCACAGGTGCAAGAATGTAATATGGAACTAAAGTGAATTTTGAAATTTGAGATGAAAAGCCCATGCAAATTCCAGCACCTAAAATATTAGCAATAGCTAATGACCAAATCATTAGATAGGTAAGATCTAAGTTTGTCGTTACCATATCTAAACCAGGTTCAATTCCAATTAGAACAAAACCTCCAAGTAATAAAACCTTATTACCAGAACCAGGTATTCCAAAAATTAATGTTGGTATCAATGCTCCACCCTCTTTAGCATTATTAGCAGACTCAGGTGCTATAACTCCTCGGATATCACCTTTACCAAATTGTGAAGTATCTTTAGTTGTTTGTTTTAAGTGACTATATGCAATCCAGTCAACGACTGTTCCTCCTAAGCCTGGTAAAGCTCCAACTAGACAACCAAGAGTAGAACATCGTAAAACTAAAAACCAATTTTTTACTACATCTTTTAAGCCTGTGAACCACCCTTTTTTTGTATTCAGTGATTTTGCAATTGAGCCTTTGGCATCAAGTAGCCCAACTATTTCTGGAATTGCAAACAATCCTAGTCCAACAACAACAAGAGGAACACCTTCTAAAAGATATAATGTATTAAATGTGTATCTTGGATCTCCTGTAATTGGAGCTGTTCCAATTGATCCAATAATTAAACCTAAAAAACAAGAAGCAATACCTTTAAATAAATTGTCACCTGTAAGAGCACCAACCATTAATAAAGCAAGAACTACTAATAGAAACTGTTCTCCAAATCCAAACGCCATTATTATTGGAATGGCATAATAAATAGATATTGATAATATAAACGCCCCAAAGATACCCCCAAGCAATGAAGCACTAAAGGCAGCGCTCAAAGCTCTTGCTGCCATGCCTTTTTTAGAAAGTGGAAAACCATCCATTACTGTTGCTTGAGATCCTGCAGTACCAGGTACCCCCATAAGCACAGCAGGAAATGTATCTGAAGTTGTCGTAGGTGCCAGAACTCCAATCATCATTGCAAGAGCATGTGAAGGCTCCATTGTAAAAACAAATGGTAAAACAAGAGCTAAACCTGATGTTCCACCCATACCTGGTAGAATACCAACAATTAGACCAAGTAAAGTACCTGCAAATAGAAATGCTAAATGAGTAGGCTCAAAAAGTTGAAAAAGTGCAGCTAATAATTGTTCCATAAAAAAAGCTGCTAGCTTTTAGCTAGCAGCAGTTTTTTTATTTGTTCTATTGAACTCTATATGTGAATTTATGTTTCTTTAGAGCTGCATTTAATTGATTTTTAGTAGTATCAGAAAATACTGCAGCCTTTTTAATAATTTCACCAGCTTCTTCTCCTATGATTAATGGAAATGGTCCAAGAGCTTTTACAGCTTTAGCCTTAAACTCTGGGTCATTTGTCATTTTAATAGCTGCATCTCTGTAAGCTTTTACTATTTCATCGGATGCGTCTGCTGGAAGCATCATTGCTTTAGATGCTTGAGACCATGCAGCACCTATTGCATAGTATGCTTCTAGGTCATCACCCTCAAGTTTTTTACCATTTACCTTCTCATACATTTCAGGAAATGTAGGTGCATTTGGTGCCAAAGGATTTCTAGAAACTGAACCATCAGCTCCAATAATTCCTAATGTCATTAAATCTACAACTTTTCCTTTTTCTATTTCAGGCTTAACTTTTTTTACATAATTCGCTGCACCATGTGAACTTAGATGAATTTCACCTCTTAGGAATGCTTGATAACCTCCTGAAGATGAAAGACCAGGTATAGGTTTAGCTCCTTTGATACCAAGTTTCTCATAAATCCATATGTGAAATAAATCTGCAGATGCAGGAGTTTTCAATGCATAGAGAACCAATTTTCTTTCTTTAATTTTTGATAGATCGTGAGGCTCAGCTAAGTCTGAACGTGTGAACCAGTGAGTATTTTGCGGTAGCAAAACTACTGGTCGGTATTCACTTAGATTATATTTAACAAGTGGATTTCCAGTCGCAACATTAACTATAACTGAAGTTGAGCATCCAAAAATAAAAGTTCCATCTGCTTTTGCATTTTTTTCAAAATAATTTGAACCTTTAATAGCTCCACCTCCTGGTATGTGCATGATTTGGACATCAGGATTTCCAGGTAAATATTTTTTTAAGAAAGGTTGAATAAATCTTGCAAATCTACTCGTACCACCACCTTCTTTAAATGGCACAACCCATGTAACTGTTTTGCCTGCGAAATTCACATCTGCATTTCCAATGGATACAAACGAGAATAACGACATTAATATTAATATTAGAATTTTACGCATAATTTCCCCCCTTGAGAATTTTTTAAGGATACTATAACGTGTCCATAATGGGTCTTTCAACTAATTATATTTTTTTATATCCTCAAGAATTGCGGAAATGACGTTTTTGGTTAGAAATTTACCTATTTGACTAATATAAAAGCAAAAAACATGTCTAAAACAGAAAATTCGATATCAAAAGTATTTGATTTAAATACTATAGAACCCAAACCTAGAACTAAATCACAACTATGGTTGAAAGATGTAGGTTTTGATGAAGGCCCTTGGTACCACGAAAGAATGGGACTTCGTGAATTAGAAGACTTTCTAGAGGTTGCTGGTAACAGGATTGACCATGTTAAAATTGCAACAATGCAAGTTCTGGGACATCCAAAAGAATGGTTAGAACGTAAAAATGATCTTTACAAAAAACACTCGATAGAGCCTTACTTGGATCATGGTTATTTTATAAAAGCTTTTAAAAAAGGAAAAGTAAATGAAGCAATTGATGTTGCTGCAGATTTAGGATTTTCAGCAATGGAATTCATGAATACATTTGGAGATATCCCTGAAAATCAAATTAAAGCTTGGTGTAATCATGCAATTAAGAACGGTATGAATATAATTTATGAACATCATCCAGAAAGTGGATGGGATAAAACCAAAAAAAATACTCCTGCAACATTAAAACAAATTGTTGAAAGCGCTGAACCTTTTTTTGAATATGGAGCATTTTCAATGCTTATTGATCATGAAGAAATTGAACTTCATGATAGTAAGTCAGATGTGCTAACTGGAGTACTCGAACACTTTGGTAAAAATAAAGTTGCATTTGAAGTTACTTCACCAAAGGAAGCTGAAGTGAGATGGTATTCAGATATACTTAATTATTTTGAACTCTTTGGTTCAGACTGTAATTTAACTAATATTATGCCCAGCCAAGTGATGCTAATTGATCCATTAAGATCTGGGGAGAGACCTGCTGAAATTTTATTTGATAAATATCCAGAATTAATTTCTGTGAAAGATAAATAAGTTAACTTTTTCTATAAAAATATTTTAAGTCCTTTGTGTCTACCAATTTCACCACGAGGGCATTAGTTATTTTCATGAGTGTTTATGCCAATATTTATAATTGAACAAGAGGAATAAGTAAATTTTTTTTATTTTATCTCCTCAGGTTCTAGTCTAGTTCTAGTTATCCCATAAAGTCCTATAGATTATTCTATACTTAAAATTCTCACAGATCATATAAAATCCTGCAATGTCTTGATCAATTATATTTTGATACCCTGTTCTTGTTTTAAAGTTTTGCATTTCTCAAATTGTTCTCTCATATGTTTTGGTCTAATTAAATGCATTCCTTCTTCTGCATGACAACAAATACACAAAACCTCAAGATTAGTCTCACCATTGTTACCAGGATTTCCATCTTTGTGATGACAATGAATCATTTTTCTGTGACTTAATAATGAAAGATCAACCTTGCATCTACTACATTTATAACCCCACGCTTCTTTTAACTTTTTAGAGGTTGTTCTAAAATCAGGAGTATATTCTGGATCAGGATAACTCATTTCAGAATATTTAGGTCTATTTATTAAAGTTTGGACAAAATTTTTAAAAAAAGATTTTATATTAAAAGAATCTCTAGCTTGTCGTGCTTCAGTGTTTGGTCTTCCTGAAGATGAGTAGCCTGCTCCGTCATATTCTAGATCTATTAAACAATTCATACAAACTGCTAATGGTGTTGTTAATTTAATTTTTTTATTTGAATGCTTGGATTCTCTTGCAATTACAGAAAATTTACCACTTTGATTAGCTGTAAAAGTATATCTATCGTACCTTTTTCTTCTTTGCATTTGTTCAATTGTTTTACATGTTCCAGTTATATGAAATCTATATCCTTTTCCACCAAGCGGATCTCTTCTGATTTCATCAGCCGAAATCCATTGATCTTTTATAAAAAGAACCACTGGCTCATTATTTAGATACATCAAGCCATGTTCATCCATTTTTATGTCATCTAATTTCGCGTCAACACCTTCAACAGATAATAATTTTTGAATAATTATTTTTTCATACTTAACGCCAGATTTCCAAACAGTCTTTTTAGCACCCATTTTATTGATCAAACTTTCTAATTCTGGAAATGTGTGGTTAAGTTTCATTTTTTCTTTCTTGAAAAACTTTTCTAAGTCTTTCAATTATATAAGCACTATCAACTTTCACCCTAAACTCTGTTCTTTGGGATCTAATTGCATCCTCATCTCCATTTTCTTTTAATAACAATTTGCTGAATGACATGCCGTTAGCCACAATCTTCTCTTTAGCCCAATTCTTGTTAGTTCCTAAATTAAGTTCAAGAATATATATCAAAACATTTTTCGAGCGGTCTTGTGATAGACCCATGTTTTTAATATATGCCTCATCAATAGTTAAAGCTTTTTGCCATCTTGAAGAAGTATGACCCTCTATTCTTAGTTCTTCAATATCCTCTCTAAAGTCCCATAAAACATTTAGATATCTTGGATAAAAATTGTTTAAAATATTTTTAAATTCACTTTTAACTTCTGAGGAACCAGTAGAAAACTGAATTTTTGGCTCCCTAAAAGAGATTGTTAGCGTTTCTTTATCGATTTCAGCTACCCATTTTTTTAAATCATCTTCGAATTCATCATAAAGCTCATTATAAATTCTATCTTGTAATATCTCAAAACTTCTCAATTTATCAATTTGGTCTTTAAGATTTACAATTGCTATGAATAAAAAAACAATCATCAATCCAGCCATCATGTCGGCAATAGATATCCACTGGTCGTCTTGATCATCTTGTTGTTGAAATAATGTTTTTAATTTCATTCAGGTTTTTTGTTTGTTTTTTTCTTAACACTTCCTAGAGAATTGACTAAATTCACAAGTTGGTTAGTTAATGGAGAATAATCGCTAACAAATTTTTCAGACAATGATGCTAAATTTGATCCCATAATTTCTACAATTTTGGTCACTTCCTTTTGCATTTGTTCGTCTAATCCTTTGATTTGATTAATAAGCATATCGTTTGTCTCTTTAATAGATTGTTTAACGCTATCTCTTATTTCTGTAGACATATTTTCTATACTAGATACAGAATTTGATAAACTTTCGGTCATTTCATTTAAATTTTTCTCAATTGTTGGCATCGCATCAACTGCTTTATCTTTCATTTGTGCAAAAGCATCTAATTGATTGTTCAAATTATCAATTTGTCCTTGTACTGTTGTCATAATATCTTTTAATGCTTCAGTTGATTTAGGGAGGCTCTCCATATTTTCTGAAATCTGTTTAAGTGACTCTTGAGAACTTGTAATGCCTGATATAGCTGTTTGTAACTGATCATTCAAAGTCTCAACATGTGTCTTGTAATTATTTTGCCATTCCACAAGGTTTTGAACAGATGAACTTAATTCTTTAAAACTTTCACCAAGTTGATCATTTATTTTAGCATTAAAATCTTCCATAACCTTTTGAACAGCTTCTATTAATGCATTGACGTTATTTTGAGACATTTCAGCTGCAAATTCTGAGAAAGATTTTTGCATTTCCTTTAAACTATCAATAGTTTCACTTCTTAGTTTTTGTAATTGTGTAATTACTGAGCTTTCATTATCAGCAGAAATTGCATCTTTTACCTCAGTCATCTTTGCTAAAAGATCTTTTACATCAGCCTCTTCAGTAGATTTAATTTTTTTGGGTTTGTATAAAATTATTGCTCTAAAGGCTAAACTTAAAAATAATCCAACTATACTTGTTCCAAAAGCAACTTTTAATCCTGATAAAAGCTCTGGAATACTTTCGTCTACTCTATTTACATTAAAATCAACTAGTGCAAAAAATATTCCTAGGAATGTTCCAAATATACCAATCGAAACTAGTAATGAAGGTGTAAATCTAGCATACCTAAGAGCTTTGTCAGCGTCTGTAGAAAAATAAGTAAAGATTGAGTATGTGAATACAAATACTATTACAGCTACTATAACTGTTATCTCAGTGGTATCTGTAAGCGCTCTCCAAAATCCCATCCAATTCATAAATAAAGTATATTATCTTGTCTGCCCAGGTTCTAGTCTAGTTCTAGTTTGAGAGAATTTATTATTCATATTTTTCAATAAAAATAATTAAAGGTTTTTTTAAAGTATAGGTTTTAATGGAATTTAAGACTGTATGAGACTGTGTGAGACTATAAAATATCTCTAACCTATGTTTTTTAAGTCCTTTGTGTCTACCAATTTCACCACGAGGGCATTAATGAATTTCATGAGTATTTATGCTAATATTTATAATTGAACAAGATGAATAAGTAAATTTTTTTTATTTTATCTCTCTGTGTGCAAGTCTCGCGCAAGTTATCCCACAAAATCCTATAATTTTTTATCTGCCTTTTTTAAATGGATCGTGTAGTAGCTTTTTGTGATTATATTTATATTTTTTATTATTATAATGGAGTGAATTAACAACCAATATTCTTGAATTTTCTACATCAATTAAAATCATATTCCCACCATAGCCGCCCATACCAAATATAATTTTGTCTTTTAATCCTGGAAAATCCATATGAAATTGACCCCCGTATGATTTTGTACGATTAAATAAGGGCTCTTCTTTTTCTTTGCTTCCTTTTGGTATTCTTCTTTTATAAATTTCTTTTAAATATTTTCCAACACAAGTATCATTCTGATAATCATCCAGTATAGCTTTTGCTATTCTAAGATAGTCAAATCTCGTTGCCATTATGTTAGGATGTCCATTTCCCCAATTTTCATTTAAACTAGTGTAGCCATAACGAATGCTATTTTTGATCTTTATTTTATCGTTGAAAACTCTGCTATAAAATTTGTCATAATCTTCACCAATTTTAAATTTCATATAGTTTAAAATTAACTGAGTGACAAATCCATTGTAATTGTATCTTTCCTTAGATTTTTTTGTATTTTCGTTGTTAAAGTAAGAGCGCATGGTTGTTGCAATATCTGCGTCTTCATATGGGCCTAATTTACTAGTACCATCCTCAAACTCGTCGATATATTTTTGATCACCAGTGTTCATATTTAAAAAATTAATTAATTTTTGATCATGATAAAGAGAATCTTTTATTATAGGCCAGTCATTTACTCTAGCATCAACTCCATCAATATAACCTTCACATATTGCGTGACCTACTAAATAAGAAGTTACTGACTTACCCATTGACATTGAATAAAATTTTGTTTCATTATTCAAAAACTCTCCCAGCATTTCTTTAGGAGAAAGTTCGTCAATTAATACTTCACCATCTTGATAATATAAATAACTAAGGATAGCTTTGGTTTTCATTTGCTTTTTTACAAATTTATCTTCAATTAAGTTGAACTTAAAATCGTAGGAACTATTTGTCGGTTTAAACTCTTTTAAATGTTGACTTCTATCTCTATATGAATATTTCCATAAATAATAAATCAGCGTATCTCTGTTTGGGTTTGAATGATAGGCAATATTAGTAGCTGATAATGCTTTATTTTTTATTTTGATATTTAGATTGTGAGATCCTTGCTCATTTAAATATTGATGATGTCCGTTTTCAGAAAGCCACTTACTAAAAAACCAATTTAATCTCTCAGCATGTGAATTGCTTGAAGTTAATAAGCTTAAAGTAATGATTAGTAATATTTTTTTCACTATACTAACTTACATTTTCATCTCTCTGCGTGCAAGTCTAGTTCTAGTTGTCCTATAAAATCCTATAAGTTTATAAACCTAATTTAATATTGAAACATTTTTTGCACCATAAAACTCTCTGCAAAAAAAAAGCCTGACTCTGATCCCCTAACCTTAGCTAATGACATTATTACTTCTGGTGATCTAGGATGTGGATCTGCACGAGACTCGTCTTTGAATGTTTGCATTGCGTTAATTTTTGCTTTTACATCTTCTTCAGATACATTGACATAAAAATTAGGCTCCCATTGAGTTGGTTTAAGATATCCAGTGCTGCTAGGTACCTCACCACAAAAAACTGGAATATGCGAATTGATTGATGGCCTTGTTGCTACTATGCAAGCCTCGTGACAATATTGATGATCAATATTTGTGCAATATCGGTGATGAGTAAGAATTGCATCTGGTTTTATTTTATTAATTATTTTTTCAATCCAGTGAATTAATTTTAACAATGTTTGCTTATCAAGCTCGTTATCATTGAAATCACCAAAAATTATGTTGGATTTTTTAATACCAATAATTGAAAGAGCTTTAAAAGTATCTTGGCGTAAACTTAATAATTTTTTGTCACTATAAGATTTTTTTTGTTTATTGTTTCTTGAATAAACACCTGTTGCTGGAATGGCTACGAAAACTTCGCTTCCAATATTTGAGAGTTTATTTATTGTGGCTCCAGCGGCAAGTGTTTCGTCATCTGGATGAGCAAAAAAAGTCAAAATTTTTTTATATTTTGATATCATTTTTTAATTAATCTTAATACATACATTGGCATTAATACTTTTACTGTTAATTTTAGCTTTTTTAAACTCTATCCTTAAGTTTCCATGCTTAATGAAGGCAGTTGGATAAGTTTTAGCATCTAGCATTCTTATATGATTATATAATTCACTTAGTGATTTAGTTTTTTTTGATAAAATACTTTGCTTAGGTTTCCTTCTTTTAAATTTAACAACCTTCCCTTTTTGAGCTATAGGCATAATTTTTTTTTTTACAATTATGTTAATCATTTTAAATACCTTTTTTGAAGCTCTTTCATATACTTGTTGTGCATTGCCATTAAGCTTTAATGTTTTTTTAAGATATATTGGACCTGCATCTAGCTCGTCGGTCATCTTAAGGGCGGTAATAACTGTTTTTTTATGATTTCTTAGAATTAAATTTTGTATTGGGCTGCCGCCTCGACCATAGGGTAAATCGGTTTCATGAAAGCAAACACATTCGTAATTTTTAATAATTTTTGAATTAACTTTTTTGCTCCAATGTGGAAAAAAAATATACTTTGGTTTAATTGATTTTAAATAGGCAATTGTTAATTTTTTTGTATCAGTTACTAAATACCAATTCTTATGATTCTTATAAGCAGATCTATAATATTCATTTATATTCCATTCTTTAATCGTAGCGATAATATATTTATTCATATTTATTTATATTTGACCATAATATTATCTTACAGTGTAAGAGAATTGCACGTGAATTTTATCAATTTTTTACACTTTAGTTTCTGAATTATATTGAGGATGCTTCGAAACAGGTCTGTTTTTATGTTTAACAACTATTGATCCATCCACAACATTAATATCATAACCCCAATTATCCCAACCTTTTAATGATAATGGTTCACCAAGTTGATCTTCCAGAATACGTGGATAAACATAACATCCCTCACTATCACCATATTTAACTCTAGCCTGATCCATCTTCTTCTTAACTTCCATATGCAAATCTAGTGGAACATTTAAGTGTTGGCCAAGTAAGTAACTTAAATTCATATCCTTACATGCTAAATCCATTGTAAATCCAGCTTCATATTTCTGGTTAAAAATATGAGGCACAACTGTTTCCCAGGCAAAGGAATTTCCTGCAGAAACTCTAATCGCATCAAAAAAATTCTCTAAATCTAATCCTGCTCTTTTAGCAATCATCATACATTCAGAAGCTGCAACCATATTAGTAAATGCGAGCATGTTTGAAGCAACCTTTGCAATAGCCCCTGCCCCTATATCTCCACAAAGAACAACAACCTCACCAATTGCATCTTGTAAAACCTCTTTCCATTTGTCGAATATTTCTTTGTCTCCTCCAGCTAAACAAACCATATTATTATTTTGTAAGGCATTGACGCCACCTGTTAGAGTAGCCTCTAGCATTGAAACATCAAATGTTTTTGCTTTTTCTGCTAATTTTTGAGTTTGTTTAAAGTCAGTTGTAGATGTGTCTATCCAAACCATTCCTGGTGGTGCGTTAAGTAATAAGCCTTCTTTGCCATCTACTGCTTCTAGGACATGCTCTGGTTTAGGCAAACATGTTAAAACTACACTACATTTTGTAGCAAGTTCTTTGATGGAATTTGCTTTAATAACATCTTCAGGAACATCATTAAGTTTTTTCTCGTCAATATCGAAAGCTACTAGTTTATACTTTTCTGATCTATGTAAATTGTTTAAGATTGGTGAACCAGCATTCCCTAAGCCAATCACCCCTATTGCTATGATATCGCCCATGATTTTTCCTTTCGTAATTTAAATAAATGTTGAGTTTACGTTCCCAAAAGCTGAAGAAGTAACTTCTATCAGTTTCTTTTCATTAATTGGAACAGGAAAACCGTAAGCACCTGTTAAAATTAAATCATTTTTTTTCAAAATATTTTTTGTTTTCGCTTTATCTTTTACTAACCACTCTATTTCTCCAAGCATATCAAAAGGCCATTTTTTATCTATCCATTTATCAACCACGTCATTGTCATAGACTAGTTTTAAATCCGTTATTTCATTGTTGTTTGGAACCTTGTTTACTGGACCTAAAATAACTCCAGCATGAATTGCATTATTTGCTAAAAGTTCAGCACCATTTGGAGGATCTCCATTAAAAACTAAATTATGTATTTCAATTAAGGGATAAATTGATTGAACTGATTCCAATATATAATCAAATGATACTAATTCTGGATTAATGTCTCTATTGAGTATAATTCCAAATTCTGCCTCCATAGCAGGATTAGAATAATCCTTTTTATTAAGTTCCACTCCAGTTTGATGAAGTTCGCTTTTCCATAGATAGCCACTTGCAGGATGAGTAAAGCCCATTTTTTTTTGAGTATCTTTTGAAACACATCCTATTTTATAGCCGATAATACTCTCACCTCTTTTTATTCTTAAATCAGCAACTCTGGATTGGATTGCTAATGCATCCTCATTGCTTATTTTAACTTTATCTTTAAATATCTGGCTAGGATTTTTTGTATCGTAATCTTCAAGTATTTTATTAGAATATAGATCTAATTCTTTTGAAGATAAGCTGTTCATTAAATTAGTAAAATTACTAAAAATATCATTTGAATAAAATTAATAACTACAGACATAAGGTGAGAATATTTAAATTTTTTATCTTTCTTTTCATCTCTGTATTTATTGATCAAGGGCATTAATAAATAATTTGAAGTAGCAAATAAAAGTGTAATTGCTAAAATTAGATAAAAATCTATTCCAAATTTACTCAATAATAAAAATATTACTAAAACTATTAAACTTATCCCAAGATTTACATTGTAATAAAAAGGAAATATTCTTCTTATAAATTTACGCGCATTTTCCTCATCTAATGTAGTAAACACAACAGGTGCTATAACAAAAGAGAAGAATAACATTATTCCAAGAATCATTGCTGTTAAGTAAATGCTTATTTGTTCAATCATAATTTTAAATACTAAGTAAATTTTTATACTACATTTTAATTATTTTAGCATATAAATCATTGGCACTGAGCCAACCATTCTCAAGTCTTGGTCCTCCAAACCAATCTGCACAAATTCCAAGACCACACTTTTTATCCCAATAGCTTTTAACATTGATGGCTTTTGAATTAGATGAATATTTCCACCCATGAATATGAGTAAAGTATATTTTGTTTATTTTAATATCTGTAAGTTTTTTAAATTTATTGATTAATATATTAGTATAATATTTTCTTTTATTTTTATAATTATCAGTATGTTTGTCCCCGTATTTAAAAGTGCTTTGAAGTACCCATAAATCTTTATT
>CACJFS010000009.1 GCA_902592715.1 uncultured Pelagibacteraceae bacterium | reverse complement strand
CAAAGATACCTATCATAACAATCTCCATTTTTTCCAATAGGAATTTTAAATTCTAAATCGTCATAACAATCATAAGGCTGACTTCTTCTTAAATCCCAAGCTACACCAGACCCTCTTAACATAACTCCTGAAAAAGAATAATCTAGCGCATCTTGTTTTGATACTATTCCTATATCTACATTTCTCTGTTTAAATATTCTGTTATCAGTAAGTAAAGTTTCTAAATCATCAATAATTTTTGGAAATTTTTCACAAAATTCACTGATATCACTATCAAGTCCAGCAGGAAGATCTTTATGTACTCCACCAGCTCTAAAATAATTAGCATGCAATCTTGATCCAGATACCCTCTCATAAAATCCCATTAATTTTTCTCTTTCCTCAAATCCCCATAAAGTTGGTGTTAACGCCCCAACATCCATTGCTTGAGTAGTTACATTTAATATGTGACTTAAAATTCGACCTATTTCACAGAACATTACTCTTATATATTTTGCTCTAGAAGGTACTTCGATTTTTAGAATTTTTTCTATAGCTAAAGCAAATGCATGCTCTTGGTTCATTGGTGCTACATAATCAAGACGATCAAAATAAGGAACAGCTTGGATGTAAGTTTTATTTTCTATTAACTTCTCAGTGCCTCGATGCAACAACCCTATATGAGGATCAGCTTTTTCTACAACTTCTCCATCTAATTGAAGTATTAATCTTAAAACACCATGTGCTGCAGGATGTTGTGGTCCAAAATTTAGATTTAGTGTTTTTTTTTCTTTTGCCATTAGCTTTTTTTAATTTCTTTAATATATTTGGTTCCTTCCCAAGGACTCTCATAATCAAAATTTCTGTAATTTTGTTCTAATTTTACAGGTTCATAGATCACTTTTTTTTGTTCTTCGCTATAACGAACCTCATTATGGCCAGTAAGAGGAAAATCTTTTCTTAAAGGATGCCCCTTAAAACCATAATCAGTTAAAATTCTTCTTAAATCAGGATGATTCTTAAAGTTTAACCCATACATATCAAACACTTCTCTCTCCATCCAATTGGCTGCTGGAAATATTGAAGTTATTGATGAAATTACTTCATTTTCTTTTATTGAATAATCAATAATAATTCTTTGATTATATTCATGACTTAATAATAAATAAACCATCTTAAATCTATTTTCATTTTCAGGGTAATCTACAGCTGTAATTTCGATTAATTGCCTAAATTTAGTTTCTTTATTGTTCTTCAAAAAAGAAATAACATCGATCAATTCATCATGATCTATGTTTATATAAATAGTTTCATGCTTTATTAACGAATTATTTATTTTAGATGTCAATTCGGAATTTATAAACTTTTCCAAGTCCTCAAGATTTTTCATTATTATCTTTCTAAAGAACCTTTATTTCTAATTTTTTTCTGTAACTGTAAAATTCCATAAAGTAGTGCTTCAGCTGAGGGAGGGCATCCAGGGACATATACATCAACAGGTACCACTCGATCACATCCTCTCACTACAGAATATGAATAATGATAATAGCCTCCACCATTTGCACAACTTCCCATAGATATTACATACCTAGGTTCAGGCATCTGGTCGTAAACTTTTCTTAATGCAGGAGCCATTTTATTTGTTAGCGTACCTGCTACTATCATGACATCTGATTGACGTGGTGATGCTCTCGGTGCTGCACCAAATCTTTCAAGATCATATCTTGGCATAGATGTTTGCATCATTTCAACAGCACAACAAGCTAGTCCAAACGTCATCCAATGCAATGAACCAGTTCTTGCCCAATTAACAAGATTGTCTAGTGATGTTGTTATAAAACCGTTATCACTAAAGTCTTGTGCTAGCTGTTTAAACTCATCTGGAATATCTTTTTTTCTGTCTTGTAAATTCATATTATTCCCAGTCTAAAGCACCTTTTTTCCACTCGTAAATAAATCCAACAGTTAAAATAAATAAAAATAACATCATAGAGCAGAAACCGTATAAACCAATTTCACCCAGTGAGATCGCCCATGGGAATAAAAATGCAATTTCTAAATCAAAAATTATAAATAATATTGCAACTAAATAAAATCTGACATCAAATTCCATCCTTGAGTCATTGAAAGGTTCAAACCCACATTCATAGGCTGAAAGTTTCTCAGGATCAGGTTTGCTAGGAGCAGCAATATAATTAATTGCCACAAAAGCAAGACTCAAGCCTAAAGCTATTATCAAAAATAATATTATTGGTAGATAATCTTTTAAAAATTCCGCAAGCATTTGATTCCTATGTAACAACTATTATATCAACTAAAAGTGAAGATATGTCACATTTTTATGCCTAGTTTTACTCGAATTATGGCGGGAGTGAAGGGACTCGAACCCTCGGCCCCCTGCGTGACAGGCAGGTGCTCTAACCAACTGAGCTACACCCCCACAGGTGTAAATGGTGGGTAGTAAAGGACTCGAACCTTTGACCCCCTCGGTGTAAACGAGATGCTCTACCAACTGAGCTAACCACCCAAAATCTTGGTACTATTACATCAACGGATTAATAAAGTAAATTGTTTATTACTGAATACTAGCTTGAGATTTGTCGTCCTTTTTACCCTCTGATATTTTATCAACTTCAGTCCATTCCACGGGTTTTAGCTCTTTTGTAAGGGCAATTTTAAGCACTTCTTCTGCTGTTTCTACTGGAATGATTTTTATGTCTTCTCTTACTTTTTTTGGAATGTCTACTAAATCTTTTTCGTTTTCTTTAGGTATTAATACTTTTTTAACCCCTGCTCTGTGTGCAGCTAATAATTTTTCTTTTAAACCACCAATTTGTAAAACTTGTCCTGTAATTGTTACTTCACCAGTCATAGCAATCTCTCTATTCACAGGAATATTTGTGATTGATGAAACTATGGATGTAACCATAGCTATACCAGCTGATGGTCCGTCTTTAGGTGTAGCTCCTTCAGGAACATGAATATGAAAATCTTTTTTTTCAAAGAACGGTGGAATTATACCATATTCCAAACTTTTTGATCTGACATATGATTTTGCAGCTTTAACTGACTCTTGCATGACATCACCAAGTTTACCTGTTATTTGCATTCTACCTTTGCCTGGCATATTAACAGTCTCGATTTTAAGAATTTCTCCTCCTACCTCAGTCCACGCTAGTCCTATTACTATTCCAGTTTTATCTTTATCTTCTACTTCACCAAATTTAAATTTTTTAATTCCTAAAAAGTCTGGAATATTTTTATCGTTTACTTGAACCTTTTCAACTTCACCACTTACTACTTTCTTAACAACTTTTCTTGTTACTTTAGAAATTTCTCTTTCTAAATTTCTAACACCAGACTCCCTTGTATAACTTCTAATTATCTCTTTTATTGTCCCATCTTCTAAATTTAGCTCACCCTCTTTCACTCCATTTTCTTTTACTTGTTTGGGTAACAGATACTTATTTGCAATATTTATCTTCTCATCTTCTGTATATCCAGGAATTCTTATAACTTCCATTCTATCAAGAAGTGGTGGTAAAATATTTAAAGTATTTGCAGTTGTTACAAACATTACATCAGACAAATCATAATCAACTTCTAAATAGTGATCATTGAAAGCTGTATTCTGTTCAGGGTCTAATGCTTCTAGCAAAGCTGATGATGGATCTCCTCTATAGTCGTTTCCGATTTTATCTACTTCATCTAACAAAAATAAAGGATTTTTGGTACCAGCTTTCTTCATCATTTGAATTATTTTTCCTGGTAAAGACCCAATGTATGTTCTTCTATGACCTCTTATTTCAGCCTCATCTCTTACACCTCCTAACGACATTCTAATAAACTGTCTGTTAGTAGCTTTAGCTATAGATTTTCCAAGTGATGTTTTTCCAACTCCTGGGGGTCCAACCAAACATAAAATTGGTCCTTTAATTTTTTCCATTCTTTTTTGAACAGCTAGAAACTCAATAATTCTCTCTTTTACTTTTTCTAAACCAAAATGATCTTCATCTAAAATTTTAAGACCTTTATTTAAATCAATATCTACATTATCTTTTTTAAACCACGGAAGATCAATCATCCAATCCAAATAATTTCTAACAACTGTTGCTTCTGCAGACATGGGACTCATATTTTTTAATTTCTTAAGCTCTGACATGCACTTCTTCTCAACTTCTTTTGGCATTTTAGCTTTTTGAATTGATTTTTTTAAGTTAGTAGTTTCATCCTTGCCATCTTCAATTTCACCTAATTCTTTCTGGATTGCCTTTAGTTGCTCGTTTAAATAGTACTCTCTTTGGGTTTTTTCCATTTGAGTTTTAACTCTTCCTCTAATCCTTTTTTCTACACCAATGATACTCGTTTCACTTTCCATCATTTTAATAGCTGCATTTAATCTTTTCTTAACATCCAATGTTTCAAATATTTGTTGCTTTTCAGATATCGACGCGTTTAGGTTTGAAACAATATTATCTACAATTTTGGATGGATCTTTTAATTGTTTAATATTGCTAATTGTTTCTGATGAAATTTTTTTATTTACAGACGTTAATTTTTCTAATCTTTTTACAGCTGTAAGGGCTAGAGGTAATAGATCTTCATCTTTGTTTAGAACATCTTTTTGATGTTCATATGTACAAGTAATAAATTTTTCATCATCTTTAAAATCAATTATTTTTACTCTTTTTATTCCTTCAACCAAAACCTTAACTGTGCCGTCTGGAAGTTTTAAAAGTTGCAATATATTGCTTTCACATCCATAAGAAAATACATCATTTTTTTTTGGATCATCAACTTCTGAATTCTTTTGAGTAACTAATATTATTTTTTTGTCACTTTTCATTACCTCGTTTAAAGCAGTTATAGATTTGTCTCTTCCAACAAATAGTGGAATTACCATGCTTGGAAACACTACGATGTCTCTTAATGGTAATAAGGGTTGAGTTAATTTAACTTCCATACCCATAAATATGGATATTATATTTTATAATGCAATAGGAAACTTTTGTTTATTAACTCTTATTAAGCCGCAGAAGTCTTTTCTGTTTTTGATTTGTTCTTAGTATGAACAATTATTGGCTGAGAGGTACCCTTAGTTGCTCCACCATCAATAATAACTTCTTCTATGTTCTCTTGACCAGGAAGGTCAAACATAGTTTTAAGTAATAAATTTTCTAAAATTGATCTCAATCCTCTAGCCCCAGTTTTCTTACTTATTGCTTTGTTAGCAATATCTTTAACAGCTTGATCTTTAAATGTTAATTTAACACCCTCTAATCTGAATAATTCTTGGTACTGTTTAATCAAAGAATTTTTTGGCTCTTGTAAAATTTTTACTAAAGATTTCTCATCTAAGTCTTCCAGTGTAGCTGTGATTGGAAGTCTACCAATAAATTCTGGGATCAGCCCATATCTTAATAAATCCTCAGGCTCTAGATTTTTCATCCATTCTCCAGTTTTTTTATCTTCTAAAGTTTTTACTTCTGCTCCAAATCCAATAGAAGACCCTTTGTCCCTTTGAGATATTATTTTATCTAGTCCAGCAAAAGCTCCTCCACAAATAAATAGTATATTGGTTGTGTCTACTTGTAGAAATTCTTGTTGGGGATGTTTTCTTCCTCCTTGAGGAGGAACGCTTGCCACTGTTCCTTCCATAATTTTTAATAAAGCTTGCTGAACTCCTTCACCAGATACATCTCTTGTGATGGATGGATTTTCTGATTTTCTGCTAATTTTATCAACTTCGTCTATATAAACAATTCCTCTTTGAGCTTTTTCAACATTATAATCTGCAGCCTGTAATAACTTTAGAATTATATTCTCAACGTCTTCTCCTACGTAGCCCGCTTCAGTTAATGTTGTTGCATCAGCCATTGTAAAAGGTACATCAAGTATTCTTGCTAGAGTTTGCGCTAATAATGTTTTTCCACATCCTGTTGGTCCTACCAGCATAATATTCGATTTTGACAGTTCAACAGTTTTGCTTGTTTTATTTTCGTAATTTAATCTTTTGTAATGATTATGAACTGCAACTGATAAAACTTTTTTTGCATGAGATTGTCCGATAACATAATCATCAAGAACTTTACATATTTCTTTTGGTAAAGGTAAGCCATCTTGATGTTTTACAAAATTATCTTTGCTTTCTTCTTTTATGATGTCCATACAAAGTTCTACGCATTCGTCACAAATGAACACAGTTGGACCGGCAATTAATTTTCTAACTTCGTGTTGGCTCTTGCCGCAAAAAGAACAGTAAAGAATATTTTTATTGTTGCTCATAATTTTTTATTCGAATCAATTTTTATACTTTAATACATATGATGCAAAGTAATCAAGTATAGGTTGTGGACAAACTATATATTGTGACCTATTCTCTTTTTTCTACCACTTTATCTATAAGACCAAAACTTTTTGCATTATCAGGAGTCATAAAGTTATCTCTCTCTAATGCTGATTTAATTTCATCAACTGATTTTCCAGTATGTTTTGAGTAAATTTCATTTAATCTTTTCTTTAAAGATAAAACTTCATTAGCGTGAATTTCAATATCTGTCGCTTGTCCTTGAAAACCAGCAGAGGGTTGATGAACCATTATTCTAGAATTTGGCAATGAAAATCTTTTTCCTTTAGCGCCAGCTGCAAGTAAAAATGAACCCATGCTTGCCGCTTGACCTATGCACAAAGTACTTATTTCTGGTTTGATGTATTGCATTGTATCATAAATACCAAGTCCAGCTGTTACAAGTCCACCAGGACTATTTATATATAAAGAAATTTCTTTCTTAGGATCTTCTGATTCTAAAAATAATAATTGCGCAGTAACTAATGATGCAACCGCATCATTTATGGGACCAACTACAAATACAATTCTCTCTTTTAAGAGTCTAGAATAAATGTCATATGCCCTTTCTCCTCTACTTGATTGTTCGACAACCATAGGGATAAGGGTGTTTAATTGTTCTGGAATTTTAATAGACATAATCGATTCGATTATTCTTATACAACTTGTGATTACTTTTTGCTAACCTTTTTTACTTTTTTTGGTTTTGATGCGGGTGTTTTAGTTTTTTTAGTTTCTTTCGATTTTGTTTTTACCTCTTTTTTTTTAGTATCTATTTTTTTCTTATTTTTTTCATCACCTTCTTTTTTAGAAAGTTTAGCTTGCTCTTTAATGTTATTTTCGTTTTCTTGTTTTAGAATTTTCTCAGCTTCTTCTTTGGTAATTTCTTTTTTAGTAGTTTTTGCTTTTTTCTTAATTTCTTCAATTATTTTTTCTTCGTAAATTTGTCCTCTTAAACTATCTATGGCTGCAGGATTTTGTTCATAATAATCTTTAACAATCTTCTCTTGACCTGGCATCATTCTGAATTGTTTTTGTATTTCCACATTAATTTCTTCCTGGGACACATTAATTTTATTTTCCTCACCAAAAGCGTTTAAGATTAATCCAGTTTTAATTCTTTTTTTAGCTTGCTCCTCTAATGATTTTTGGTTCTTTTTAACTTCATCTTCCTTCATTCCCTGAGATAATATTTTGACTTCCTGTTCAATTAAATTACCAGGTAATTGGTCTAATTTCTCTTTCTCTATTTGCTCAAGAATACTTTTCTTTGTAATCATATCTAATGAATTTTTATATTCATCATTAATTTGTTTTGAAATAAGTTCTTTTAAATTTACTAAATCTTTTGCACCCATATTTTTAGCAAAATCATCATTAATTTTTACTTCTTCTGGAATTCTTACTGCTGTAACCTTGCATTCAAACACAGCACTTTTATTAACAAGTTCTTTTTCAGGAAAATTTTCAGGCAGATTTACTTCTACATTTTTTGTATCACCTGATTTAACGCCTTCTAATTGTTTATCAAAACCTTTTATAAATAAATCTTTTCCAAGAACTAATTGAGTATTTTTACCCTCGTTACCTTTAAATTCTTTGCCGTCAATAGTTCCTTTATAATCAAAAATTACAAGATCATTAATTTTTGAGCTATAATTTGTTTCTGCATCCTTGAAATTATTCTGATTTTTTGCAATTTCATTAATTCTTTTATCTGTTTCTTTTGGATCAATTTTTACAACATACTCATCTACTTTAATTGAGCTTAGTCCTTTTGCAGAAACCTCTGGCAGTTCGGTTACTGATATGATGTATTCTAAATCTTTGCCTTCACCAAAAGACTTTAAATCTATTTTTGGTTGTCCAGCTGGTTTGATTTTATTTTCTTCTAGAGCTTTTGTTGTTGTATCTTTTAGTAATTTATCAATTACTTCACCGTAAACAGCTTTACCAAATTGTCTTTTTAATATTTCGGTAGGCACCTTGCCGGGTCTGAAACCTTTTATGACAACATCTTTTCTTATTTCTTCATATTTTTCATCCATATAGCCTGAGATTGTTTTTTTATCTATGAATACTTTAAGATCTTTTTCTAAACCTTTTTTATTTTCTATTGTTACTTTCATAATCTATTTATGGTAGGCGAGAAAGGACTCGAACCTTCACAGCTTGCACTATTGGTTCCTAAGACCAACGCGTCTACCAATTCCGCCACTCGCCCAAATTTATGCTGTTTTATATAGTATTGATCTAATTTGTCCAATCAGAATAATAGTGTAAAAGGATATAAATATATAAAAAAATGATAGTTTCACCCTGTATAAGCATTTGCAAAATGGATCCTGTAACTGGATATTGTTATGGCTGTGGAAGAGACAATGATGAAAAGAAGATTTGGAAAGACCAGAACACCAAAGATGATTGGAAAAAACAAAATTTAGAAGATATTCAGAAGAGAATGCAAGGATGGCAGTTGGAAAGTTTTAAAGAATCCTATGAACATAAAAAAAATAATGGAATGTCGTTATTTAAAAAGAAGCAACTAAATGACTCAAACTAGATTAGTAGTAATAATTTATATAATTGGAATCCTTATCGGAGCATTTTTTTTTGATTTGTGGGGTGCTGAAACGAGTGCTTTAAAAAGTTTAGCTGCGATGTTTTGGACAGCATTATTGCTTATAGCTATTGTATTTGCTGATAAAAAAAAAGAATAATTAATCTTTTTGTATTAGTTCACTTATAAATAAATCTCCATTACCGTCTTCTACTGCTTTTTTGTAAAAAGATTTTTTTACATCAGCTAATTTTTCTGCATTACCTAAATCTTTTAGCATTTCATGGATATAAGTAAGATCTTTTAAAGTATTGGAAGTTGAAAATTTAAATCCAGTATAATCGTCTTTAAGCACATTATCAAAAATTCTATTTAAAGCTGTTGAGTTTCCAGATCCTAATTTTGCTACTGCAAAAAGTTTTTCTAAATCAATATCTAATTTTTTTGCGCTCTTGATGAATTCAATAACATTTGTTGCGGTACCGAGTGACAAAAAATTATTTAGTAACTTTGACTTTGCTCCTTTACCCACTTCTCCGAAATGGAAATAATCTTTACAAAAAGTTTTTAAATAAACTTCAGATTTTTTAAAATTTTCCTCTGATGCTCCAACAATACCTCCACAAACACCTTCTTCTGCTTGAACGGGACCTCCCATTACGGGGCATTCAATGTAGTTAATTTTTTGTTTTGAAAAAATCTGTTCCATCTGAATAGATCCATTTTGGTTGTGTGTTGTAACATCAATAATTAATGTATTGTCTTTTAGTAAAGTTGAGACTTTTTCAGCAATACTAAGAGCAATTGGTGTATTTGTTACACAAAGAAATAATGCATCTAAATTTTTTTCACACAATTCATTGTAAGATTTTACCTCAATAGCACCATCACTTACAATTTTATCTATTGGTACCCTTTTTTTATTTGCAATAACAAATAGGTTATTTCCTTTTTTTAAAATATTTTTGGCTATTCCATAACCCATATAACCAACACCAATAAAACCAACATTCATAATCTAACTTAATTATAGTATAAGACATAGAGATTAAAAATTAATATTTATGACTAATGATTTTGAAAAACTTGAAAATTTGATAGTAAGCTGCAAAAAATGCCCTAGGCTAGTCAGATTTAGAAATAAGATAGCTAAAGATAAAAGAAAACAATACATAAATGAAAAATATTGGGGAAAACCAATAACTGGGTTTGGCGACCCAAAAGCTAGGATTTTATTTGTTGGTTTAGCGCCAGCTGCACACGGGGGCAATAGAACTGGAAGAGTTTTTACAGGAGATAGATCGTCTGATTTTTTATATAAATGTCTATACAAGGCAAATTTATCTAACCAACCAAATTCAGACCACAGAAATGATGGACTTAAATTAAAAAATATATTTATTACTACTGCTTTAAAATGTGTTCCACCTGGAGACAAACCATCAAAAAAAGAGCTAAACACTTGCTTTAAATATTTTAATAATGAAATTGAATACTTAAAAAATTTAAAGATTGTTGTTGCACTTGGGAAAATTGCATTTGATGCTTGTATAGAGTTTTATAAAAAACATTACAAAATTGATTCAAATGTCAAATTTGGGCATAGTAAATTCTTTAAGCTTCCAAATAATATTTTATTGGTAGGTTCTTATCACCCAAGTCCAAGAAATGTTAATACAGGCAGAATTAATGTAAATAAAATGACTAATTTATTTATTAAAGTAAAAAATACTATTTAATTAATTGATCTTTGAGTTTCTCAGGCATTTTTGTTAGTTTGCCTTCTTTATTAATTGTAGCTAAATGAACATCTGCAGTTAAAATTAAATTATCTTTTATAAAAATATCTTGCTTCATTTTAATTGATACATTCTTTACTTCTACAATTTCAGAAAAAATATCAAGTTTATCCTCTAACATTGAAGGTTTTATAAAATTTAAATTACAAGATTTGACAATTATATGTATTCCATAATTTTCTCTCAAGTTATAATTTGTAAAATCTACAGAAGCCATGGCATCAGTTCTTGCACGCTCGATAAATTTTAAATAATTTGCGTAATAAACTACTCCACCAGCATCTGTATCTTCATAGTAGACTTTAAAACTTGATTTAAATTTTTTCATAAAAATAATGATATCAAAGTGAAAATATTTTTTATACTAATGATTAATACGATATGAAAATATATATAATTTGGTTAATTGGAGTAATATTATGGAACTTTGGATATCCTGAAGCTGCTCCAATCCTTGATGTTTTGGCTGCAATAATACTATCTTTATTAAGTTTTGGTTTAAAAAAGTACCTAAATTAAATTTTTACTCAGAGGAAAAAAAAATATTTTGGTAATAACTAACTGCTGTTAGTTTTGAATTATCGGTATCTGCCATAATTGCAATTCCAGAAAGCTCTTTAACTTCTAAATCATGAAATTTCTTAAAGTCTTCCTTCACATTAGCTTTTACCGTAACCCATTCATTTAAATTTAACTTTGTTGAAGCCAAGACACGATCAATAGATTTTTTTGTATAAGGGCTGGGCCATGTCTCATCTACATTAGAATTGCTTGAAAAAACATAATTAATAGCTCTATTTGATAGCGGGGTTGCACCAGTTTTTTTGATTACAAAAACTCTAGCAGCAAAATCATGTCCTTTTTTTGTATTCTCTTTTATACCTTTAAGATCTTTTTCAATCTTCCAAGTAATATTTATAAAAGGGGTTTTGTCTAAATTAATTTTTATTTCTTTGCCTACTCCTGATGCTGCATTTTCTGCTACTGCTTTTAAATAATTTCCTTTCTCATTATTTCCAATAGAATACGCTGTTTTTGCATCAGCTCCTCTTACTTTTCTGACATCTAATGAATTTAATTCCTCCTCAGTGAAATTAAAAACCATTAGTTCTTCAGCAGTAACCGGAGTTACAAGTAAAAAATAAATTGCTATTAATTTGATAAATTTTTTAAACACGGATCTCATATAATAAAATATTTCAATTTATCAACTAAAATTTAAAATTTACCTCTAAGGTAACAGAACAATTTTTGGTGATGAACAACTTCCATCATGAATTTGTTTGAAGGCTTCTGCACCTTTCTTTAACTCTCTATACTCAATCCAGTCTAATTCTCCAATTTTCTTATCTGCTAGAATTTTGATGGTGTTTTCAAAGTCTTTATTAGTATAACAATAAGTCCCAATAAAGGTGACTTCTTGTAAAGTTGCTTTTCTAAAATTGAACTGCCCAGCTGGTTGAGTTAACCCAATATGTATTATGGTACCACCAGGTTTTATAACCGAGATCGATTGTTGTCTTGAAACTTCTAAGCCTACTGTATCAAATACAATATCAAAACTATCATTTTGTATTTCTTTGTCTGATGGATGAACAAATTTTCCATCGAAATATTTTGAACATTTTGTTAGTCTCAAATTATTTGGATCAGACATAACAATATCTGTATTTCCTTTAGTTTTAGATAATATTAAAGAGCACAATAATCCAATTGCTCCAGCACCTTGAACTAAAGTTCTACATTCAGATAAAGGTTTCGTAAGCGAACTTTCTCCCATTAAGACAGCATGCAAAGCAACTGCTGTTGGTTCTGCTATAGCCGCTTCATTAAGATTTAGATGATCTGGAACCTCATAAATATTTTGATTAGGAGAAGAGACTAATTCAGCAAAGACACCCTGTCTCTCGTATGGTCTGTTCATACCTAGAAGAACTCTGTGTGGACACAAATGCTCTCTTCCACTTGTGCAATATTCACACTTTCCGCAAGTAATTAATGGATTCAAAACAGCATTTTTTCCTTGGAATTTACCATTTTGAATTACACCACTCACTTCATGACCAATTATTAAAGGAGCAATTCTTCTCTCATCTTTGCCGTGATATGCATGCATATCTGACCCACATATGCCAGATGCATGGACCTTTAATATGCTCTCTCCACTTGTCTCAACTGGATCTTTTTCATCTCTATAGATCAGTTCTTCAACGCCTGTATAAACTAATGCCTTCATAATTATTTTTCATTTAGAAGATAATATATAAAAAACGAAACGACAAATCCTATAATCCAAGAAAACGATTTTATATCTGAAAAATTAATGTTCCAAAGCAATGAAAATGAAAAAATAAAGCCTATAAGAAGTGAATACAACGCTTTATAGTTCCAGCCACTAGCGTACATGTACTCATTTCCCTCTCTTAAGAAAAATAGATCTTTGTGATTTACCTTCTCTTTTTTCACTAAGTAGTAATCTGCAATTATAATGCCAAAGATAGGGCCAAAAAAAGCTGCCAAGCTATCAATAATATTTATTACACCTATTTGACTTAAAAAAGAAGGCCACAAACCTCCAGCAATAAAACCAATTAATAAAATTAATAATCCAGAAGTTTTAAGATCTAAATTATTAGGAATAAAATTTATTATACTGTTTTGTGTAGGCACATAATTAGAAATTAAATTAGTAGATAGAGATGAGAAAATTATAAAAATTAGAACAAAAACAGTTAGGCCAGTGTTGTCTAATTTTCCAATAATATCCATTGGTTTAGTGAGTATTTGATCAACAACAATAAGCTTTTGATTTAAAACTACATCAACTCCAACAACTATAGTTGTTGCTAAAAAAGAAAACAAAATCATATTTAGAAAAAGATTTAGATTTCCCAATTTTAGATCTTTTTCTGTTTTGACGTATCTAGAAAAATCTCCAAAATTTAACAACACAATGGAGAAGTAAGAGAATATTGTACCCGTTAAAACTATAAAAGGTAAAATGTTAGATCTTGAAAAAAAATTTCCGTCTGTTGTATTTGATTTAAGAGACTGAAAAATTTGTGTGTGATTTTCAGAAGTTAAAATTAAAAAAAAAATAAATAAACCTAAATAAACGAAAATGGCTGAAAACTGTAAAAATCTTTGATTAAACCTTTGTCCGTTTGTAAATAAAAAATATTGAATAACAAAAGTTAATATTAATGAAACCCAGTCGATAATATTTAACCCTAGAAAAAAAGCTAAAAATACTTGACCATCTAAAATTTGACTATCCAAGTTATAGTAAATAAAAATTCTAATTAGATATGTAATTGATTTTGATATGAAAAATGTTTGAATACCAAACATAAAAATACCAATAACAGATCTTAAAAGACTTAAAAATTTGGCTCCATTTAAGCCCATAGACATTCTAAGCATAACGGGAAAAGGTAATCCATGCTTCTGTGATGGTTTGCCAATCAATGAAATAAAAAAATAAATCAATATAGAGGCGGCTAATGAAGAAGTTAAGACAAGTACCGTACTAAGGTTATATATTAAATACAAAGAGGCTATTAATGCGAAACCCGCAATGGTTTGTATACTATTAGCCCAAAAGCAAAATAAATCAATTGATGTCCATGTTTTGTTGCTTGGATTTACTGTGGCTAATTCAAAATTTTTTAATTCTATATTCTGACTCACTAATGTAACCTTAAACTAAAATTTTTATATGTCTATAATAGCGATAACCAAAATTTTGTAATTACATGAATTTTCTAAAAAACAATATCGGCTACGTTTCTATGTTCGTGGCAGTGATAGGCTTTGGATCAGGTCCGCCATTTGTAAAATTAGCATTACAGGAATTTTATGTAATGGACTTAATGGCGGTACGATTCTCTTTAGCATTTAGTTTGATGTTAATTTTTGCTTTGATCATGAGAGCAGATTTAAAAATTAAAAGAATTGGGTTTACGCCCTTCTTAATGGGTTTATTAAACCCTTTTCTAGTTACTTTAAGTTTTCATATTGGTCTTCTGTTAACCTCACCAGTAAATGGAGTTGCTTTAATTAGTACTTTGCCAATATGGCAACCATTTGTTGCAAGAATTTTTTTAAAAGAAAAAATTGAAATAAAAGTAATTATTGGAGCATTTATAACAATTATTGGAACTTTAATTTTACTTACAAGTCAAACAAAGTCGGGACAAGGAAATTACGTTGGTGATTTAATAATTTTTTTAGGAATGATTTGCGTTTCTGTTAACGAAGTTTTGGGAAGAAGATTTATGCAAACTAAAGTTGATCAATTGGGGGTTAATACTTATCAATATTTTATTGGTGCTATACTTTCTTTATTAGTTCTTTTTATAATTTGGCCAAATTCAAGTTTTGAATATCAAAATTATCTAAATTTTTCACCTCCAGTTTTAGCAGCTATAACTTTATCTTGTATAACATTTGGAGCATATTTATTTTATAATTTTGCTCTTAGAAGAGTTCCGGTGGGTAGAATTAGTTTGATGTATCCTTTAACAGGTCCTATTGGCGCTACAATGTCTTGGTTAATAATCGACTCTCCGATTTCAACAAAGGTTTTTATATCCTTAGCAATAATTTTAATTGGAACTATTATACCTCAAATAAATAAGCCTAGCTAAGGTGATGGGTACATTACCCCAGGCAACCATAATGCTATTTTTGGAAATATTATAATTAATACTAAACCAATGACTTGGATAACCATGAATTGCATCATGCCAAGATAAATATCTTTTAAATCCCACTCTGGAACTACACCTTTTAAGAAATAAGCAGATAATGCGACAGGAGGTGAGAGCCAGGCGGTTTGGAGATTAACGGCCACTAATATTGCAAACCAAGTAAGATTAAATCCTAACTCTATTACTAAAGGTAATACAATTGGCAATACTATTAAAACTATTGGTACCCACTCTAAAGGCCATCCTAATAAAAAAATAGCAGCCATTATAATTGCTAATATTACATATCTATTTACCTCTAAATTTAAAAGGAAATCAGTTAACAGAGATGGAGTTCCTAATTTTGAGAATACTGCTCCAAAAAAGTTCGATGCAGCAACTAAAAACATTATTAAAGCTGTAATCTCTAAAGTTTTTAAAAGAGCATCTTTCAAACCTGGGAGAGTTAATTTTTTATATGCTAGTGCAAGTAAGATGGCACCAAACGCTCCCATACCAGCTCCTTCGGTTGGAGTAGCAAGACCAAATAGAATGCTTCCTAGTGCAAAAAAAACTAAACCTGCAGGGGGAATTAATCCCATAATAAATTCATACCAAACCTTAGCCATATTAGTTGGTTGTTCGTTTGCTGGTAAAACAGGTCCAAGTTTTGGATTAAGATAACATCTTAATGTTGTATAAGCAGCATACAAGCATGCTAATAAAATTCCTGGCATTATAGCAGCAGCAAATAAATCTGTAACAGGAATTTCTAAAACAGGTCCCATTACAACTAACATTATACTTGGAGGAATTAATATTCCAAGAGTTCCACCAGCACAGATTAAACCAGCAGATAGCCTAGTATCATAACCAGTTCTAATCATAGTTTTGCCTGCCATAATCCCTAAGATTGTAACTGATGCACCAACAATTCCAGTTGCAGCTGCAAAAATTGTTGAGACAAACATTACTGCATAAAACAAAGCTCCTCTTGTCTTAGAAAGCATTAATTGAACTGCATTAAACAATCGTTCCATTAGACCTGCTTGTTCCATTAAAATTCCCATAAAAATAAAGAGTGGCACGGCAGCGAGTGTGTTCTCCGTCATAATCATATTGAATTGAAGGGTCATTAAGTAAAATACTAATTTACCAAAACCCCAATATCCAAAAACAAGGCCTAAAAATATTAAAGTAAATGAAATTGGAAACCCGACAAAGATTGCAAATAGCATGCAACCGATCATTATTGCTCCGATAATTTCTGGACTAAAGAAATCCATTATGGCCATCTCCCCTTAACAAAAGCATAATAAGTTTTTAAAATTTCGGATACACCTTGTACTAAAAGTAAAAATGCGCCAATTGGCATACAACTTTTTAAAGGCCACATAATTGGCATCCAAGTTGTATCCATTGCTCTTTGAATTCTTACTTTGCCACCTAAACATTCTTCTAAATTGGACCTTCCACAAATTGAGGTATAAGCATAATCAAAACTCACAAAGAAAAATACGAGAAACCCTGGTATAAAAAATATTAAATATAAAAATAAATCTACTCTTGCCTGATTTTTTACTGACCAATTTCGATAAAGAAAATCAGCTCTAATATGAATACCTTTTGATAATGTATATGCTGCTCCAAGCATAAATAAAGCACCTGCCAACATTCTACTTATGTCAAATGACCATAAAGTTGGTCTATTAAAAAAATGCCTTCCAATAACCTCATGGATCATTGCATAAATCAGAAAAATAGTTAACCAGGCAAATATCTTGCCGGTAATCAACATTTTCGAGTCTATAAATTCTATTGTTTTTGCCATCCAAGGAGTCATATCCTCTGGCATTTTTAAACTTGTTCTTCTTTCAGCTATAAGCTCATCTGTGATATCTAGATTTTCTTTAACCTTTGGTTCTGAGTCTTTATCAACCATTTAACAAGTATATTTATTTAAATTAAATTTGTAAAAAAAACGGGGATTTTTAAACACAATCCCCGTTTTTATATTTTGCTTACTGTTGTGATGCGAATGCAGTTCCAATTGATGCATCAGACGTTTCCATTTGTGCAATAAAAGGTACTACAATTTTAGCATGTGCAGTCATGTGCTCATAAACTTCTTTAAAGAAAGCATTCGATGCAGCATTCTTTTTAAGAGTTGCTTGAGCAGCGTTCATGTACTCAGTGAAATAATCAGCTGGTGTATCCCAAAGTTTTACACCGTGATTTTCAGTAAGGTCAATTAACGCTTTCCCATTTTCTACAGCTCTATTAGTGATGTTTCTTGTGATCATCGCTTCAGATGCAACTTCCATTGCATATTTTTGATGGTCAGTTAAAGAATTGTAAACATCTCCATTAATATAGATATCACCATTAACTACGTTTTGGTGTAATCCTTGTAGATAGTAGTTTTTAAGAACTTTTTGAAAACCAAAAACTGAGTCTGGTTTTGGACAACACCATTCAGCAGCATCGATAGTTCCTTTTTCAAGTGCTGGTAATATATCACCACCTGATAAAGATACTGATGCAATACCGATATCTTTGTATGTTTGTCCTGGAATTCCTGGAGGAGTTCTAAATCTGTATTTTCTGAAATCATCCATGTTTTTAATTGGCTCTTTGAACCAACCTAATGCTTCAGGTCCTGATGATGCCATCACGAAACCTTTAACATTCATTCCCATTTCGCTCCATAATTGGTCGTATAATTCTTTACCACCATTATCGAAATACCATGCTAACCAAGATTTAGTACTTAAACCAATTCCTCCACCAGCAACTGGCGATCCAAATAGCATCGCGGCTGGGTGATAGTTTGACCAGTAGTGAGTCCATGCTGCACCACCATCTACTAGACCTTTGTCAACAGCTTCTAGTGTTTCTTTCATACCAACAACTTCACCTTTAGAAAGAAGTTCAAATTTTAACTCTCCACGAGTTAATTTTGTTACTCTGTCAGTCCACATTTTTACGATTTGTCCATCGTATGATGTTTTAGGAAAAGTAAGTTGGATTTTTAATGTTTTAGCAGAAGCAGATCCAATTACTGAAACTGCAAATACTAAAGCTAAAATCATTGATGTGATTTTTTTCATTATTTATCCCTCTCTTTATTGTTATTAAGTCTTAATAATTGTGGAAGTAAAACTCATTGGTCACTAAATGTAAAACGATTAATTGCAACACTCTTAATTAATACAACTTGAAGTTTAATAGTAACTATTTGTTACCCTTGGGGTCAAAAGGATAATCCCAAGCATCTCCACCGATTTTTTTGGATATACCTGAATAATCTGTTTCGCTATCACCACCCTCACAAAATTCATTAAATATATCTAAGGCATGTTTCCCTAATGGTGTTGAAGCATTTACTGATTTCGCAGCATCATTAGCTAATTTAAGATCTTTGGTCATCATTGCAGCTGAAAAACCAGGACGATATTTATTATTTGATGGAACACCATCAGTTAAATTAGGTAAAGGAGTATAAGTTGATAATGCCCAATTATTTCCTGATGCATTCTTCATGATTTCGTGAACTTTTTTTAAATCCATCTTAAGTCTTTTTGCCAACATTAAAGCTTCTGATGCTGCTATCATTGAAATTCCTAAAGACATATTATTACAAATCTTTACTCCAACTCCACTTCCTTGTGGTCCTGCATGTAAAATTTTTTGTCCCATAATATCCATTAATGGTCTGGCTAAATTTACAGCCTCATCATCCCCACCAACTAAAAAATTTAATTTTCCAACTCTTGCTCCCATAACACCTCCAGTAACAGGTGCATCAATCATTTTAATTCCTCTATTTTTTGCTTCCTTGCCTAGTAGTAAAGAAGTTTCAATATCTATTGTTGAACAGTCAATTATTAGAGCATCTTTTGAAATTTTATCTATTATACCTTTATCTCCTAAAAATAGTGATTTTACATGTTTACCTTCAGGCAACATTGAGATTACAAAATTTGCCCCTTCAAGCACCTCATCTAATGAGTCAACAACATATAAATTAGCATCTTTTGCTTTTTGAATCATTTCTGGCGAAACATCGTAAGCTTTAACTTTTTTACCAGCTTTAACTAATTGGTCTGCCATTGGGTTACCCATGTTACCTACACCGATAAATGCTATTTGATCTGTCATTTTTAATTATCTATATTTGATTTTCCTCTATTAATCAAAACTGTTTTACTTTGAGTAAAATGATTAACCATACTATCAAATGCATACTCTTTTCCTAAGCCACTCATTTTTAATCCACCATATGAAACATTAGCTCTAGGCGCTACACATTGATTCACTTGAACGAAACCTGCTTCAATTTCTTCAACAAACTGTAAAGCTCTAGATAAATTTTGTGTCCACAATACCGCTGACAATCCAAATGGTGTATCATTTGCACTGTTCATTACTTCATCAAATGTTTTAAATGGTATTGCACAAGCAACAGGACCAAATATTTCTTCTTGGCAAACTGGAGAGCTTACTGGAACACCTGACATCAATGTAGGCTCATAAAAGAAACCATTTTTATAATCACCACCTCTTAGTTGATTGCCACCATGCACAACGTTGGTTGTAGAGTTTTTTTTGGCAATATCCATATAATATAAAGTTCTTTTCAGTTGTTCTTCGGAAATAATAGCTCCTATATCAGAACTTTCATCTAGAGCATTACCCATTTTTAATTTACTTAATTTTTCAACAGCTCCATCCAAAACTTTGTCATAAATTTTTTCTTGAATATAAACTCTTGATCCAGCAGTACATGCTTGTCCTTGTCGTGTATATCTCATTCCATCAATAACCCCTTGAATTGCAATATCTAAATCTGCATCACTCATTATTATATTTGGATTTTTTCCTCCAAGCTCTAAAGTAACTGGACATAATTTAGGAGCTGCTTTTTGTGCTATAATCTTTCCTACAGTAAAAGATCCAGTAAACGTTACTTTTCTTACTTTATCATGAGTTACCAGAGGTTCGCCACACTCTTCTCCATAGCCTGAAATTACATTTAAAACACCCGGAGGAAGTTCTTGTTGAAATATCTCCGATAGTAGAAGAGCACAAAATGGAGCTTGTTCAGCTGTTTTTAAAACAACACTATTTCCTGCTACAATAGCTGGAGCAATTTTTGCTACTGTTAAAAATAATGGCGCATTCCAAGGGACGATTGCACAAACAACGCCAATTGGATCTCTAGTGGTGTAATGAATACTATTTGGAATATTGGTTGGATAATTTTCCCCTTTTAACTCTCCAGACAAACCAGCAAACATATTTGTAAGTTCAATGGAGGCACCTGTTTCTGGTATGGCCTGTGTTCTTAAAGCATTACCTGTATCTAATGATAATAAAGTTTCTATTTCAGACTTTCTTTCCTCTAATCTTTTTGCTCCGGCAGCAACCATTTTTCCTCTTTCCCTTGCTGGTATTTTTTTCCATTTTTGAAAAGCTTTGTGCGCCGACTCAACTGCAATATTAACATCACTTTTATCACATTGAGGAGCAGAACCAATATTTTCACCTGTGCTTGGATTTAATACTGGTATTTTATTTTTTGATTGAGCAGATACTAATTTGCCATCAATTAAAATTTTATCCGTTAATCGTTTTGCATTAATAAGCGCTTGTTCAAGATTTTTTTCAAAGTTACTCATTATCTAATTCACCTCTTCTAACTTTTGAAGAGAGCCACCCACCATCAATTTTAATTTCAGATCCATTTATAAAATCAGATTCATCACTTGATAAAAATACTGCTGCTCCAACTATATCTTTTGGTTCTCCCCATCTACCTACCACAGTTTCTTTTCCCCAGGCTTCGCCATGTGTTGGATCTTCAGCATATTTTTGATTAAATGAGGTAGAAATTAAACCTGGACAAATAGTGTTTACATTAATATTTTTTCCAGTTAGATCGACAGATAATGCTCTTGTTAAGCCTAAGACACCGCTCTTAGCAGCTACATATCCCACCCTATCTGGCCTTCCCATAAAACTTGCTATAGACCCAAAGTTAATAATTTTGCCTTTTCCATTTTTAATCATATGAGGAATTACAGCCTGACTAGCAAGGAAAGGTGCTGTAAGATTTACAGAAATCATATCATCCCAATCTTGTTTTGTGTGATCTAAAAGTTTCTTAACATGTCTTATTCCTGCATTGTTTATTAGAATATCAATTTTACCGTAATGTTTGATAGTTTGATCTACCATCTCGTTAATGCTCTTTTGATTTGAAACGTCAGTTTTTATAATTATTGCTTCACTGCCTGCCTCTATAATTTTTTTTTTTGCTTTTTCTGAATTTTCAATATCTATTTCTGCGATAACAATCTTTGCACCTTCTTTTACAAGACCAAGACAAATTTCTTGTCCTATTCCTTTTCCTCCGCCTGTAACTATTGCTACCCTATCTTTAAGTTTCATTTTTTAAATGATTTGACGTTATTTTAAGAAGGAAACTAATGCTTTTTTCTCACTAATCCAAGCTTTAATTCCTCCATCTAGAACGTAAACATTTTTAAAACCAAGATCTTCTGCAAAAGCATTGCCTAAAATTGATGCTGTTTCACCATCATGACTAACAAAAATAATTTCAATATTTTGAGACTCTGCACCAGCTAAAGCTCTTACTCTATCCATTAGATAAACATTAAATTTTCCATTTTTATCGAAAGCTGTTTCTTGAAACGACTCTTTAATTACACCAGTTTTTATCCATTGGTCTTCTGTTCTAATATCTAAAACTACTGCATTTTTATTCAATAATTTATTTAATTCGTCAGATGTGATTAAATTATAATTTGGATCTAGAACATCAATAATCTTGAACTCAAAAATAAGATCAGAGTTTGGCGGTATTATATTTCCAGCACCTGTTGCTCCATATGCTAGTTCAGCAGGTATTTTAATTTTTCTGACAGTTCCTTTATTGGCTCCAACTATACCCATTTCAAAACCAGGTATAACTTCTTTCATACCTATTTGAACAACTAAAGGTCTATCTTTTCCAACGTTGGTATCGAAAACTTTTCCATCAACAAAAGAACCTGTGTATTCAATTTGAACCCATGAGTGATTAATAATTTTTTTTCCTTCACCTGGCTTATCAACAATAATTTCTATATCTGCTGCAAAAACATTACAAACCAAATAGAAATATATTATTAAGAATTTGATTTTATTCATTTAGATTATTTTTAATTCTTTATAATTAGTCTTCTGAACTTTTAAACAAGCTTTTCTATATTTTGGCATTCCCCCAGGATAAGGTAAAAAGGACTTCGACTTGCCAGGTATATTGTCGCCTTTATACCACGAGCTTTTTGCTTTCATAAATAATGTTTTTTTAACTGAGCTCGTAATTTCTTTTTGCCATTTTTTTGCTGCTTCATTTGTACTTTCTATACTTTGTCTTTTATTATTTTCCAAAAACTTAATACATTTAGTAATCCATTCAACATGCTGTTCTATTTGCACTGGTACATTTGTTAATACTGAGGGACTTCCTGGACCACTAACTATAAACATATTTGGAAAGTTAGGAACAAGAAGTCCTAAAAAACTTTTAGGTCCACTTTTCCAATATCTAGTCAATTTAATTCCCTTTTTTCCAGTTATATTTAATTTTTCAATTGAACCTGTCAAAGCATCAAAACCTGTTGCAAATATGATTTTATCTAGTGTGTATTCATTTTTTTTTGTTTTAATCCCTTTTTTAGTGATTTTTACTATTGGGTTTTCTTTTAAATCAACTAATTCAACATTTTTTTTATTAAACATCTCATAATAATTTGTATTTAAGGTTGGTCTTTTAGCAGTAAATGGGTGGTCAAAATTAGTAAGGATCTTTGCATACTCTCTATTTTTAACTGTTGAGTATATTTTATTTTCAATAAATTTAACTGCTGTTTTATTTGCTTTGATGGTTTTTACTATGTCATTAAAAGTTGCTCTAAAGGATAAGGTTCCATACTGCCAAGATTTTTCGTACATTAAATTTCTTCTAGCTTCGTCAAAATCGAACGCTGATTTTTTTGGAAATTCAAAAGGATGACCGCCCGGTGTCCTTTTTAAATAGCTTCTTAATTTATTAAAATTTTTTTTGTAGTTTTTAATGTTTGCGGCGGATAATTTTCTATTTCTTGCTGGAATACTAAAGTTTGGAGATCTCTGGAATAAAATCAATTTTTTTGCTTTTTTGGCAATTTCTGGTGCAATCTGGATTCCAGTGGAGCCCGTTCCAACTTGTCCAACAATTTTATTTTTAAAATTAATATTTTTTTTAGGCCATCTTCCACTATGGTGTAATTGACCTTGAAATTGATTAATTCCTTTTATTTTTGGAACATTAATTGATGAAAGTGATCCAGCTGCACATATTAAATATTTTGCCAAGTAAATTTTCTTATTATTGGTTTTTATTTTCCATAAGTTTTCTTTTTCAAAATATTGTGCAGAAATTACCTTTTGTTTAAAAACTATATTTTTTTTAAGATTTAATTCTTTTGAAAAATATTTAAGATATTTTAAAATTACATTCTGCTTTGGGTATCTTTCTTTCCAAGTCCAGTTTTTAAATATTTTTTTTGAAAAAGTAAAACCATAAGTAAAACTTTCTGAGTCGCATCTGGCTCCTGGGTATCTATTCCAATACCATGTACCTCCTAGATCATCTCCTTCTTCTAAGACCAAAGTGTTTAATTTTAATTTATTTCTCAAACAATGAAGTTGATATAGTCCTGAAAATCCAGCCCCTACTATTATACAATCAAATTTTTTCACTTAAAATTATTTAGTATGATCTTTAAAAATTTTATTTTTAGCTCTGTCGGATCCACTTACTAGGTGTAATTGGCGTTGTAACGAATAACCAATTTTTTCTTCAATTTTTTTTGCACCCTGGTGATCGAATAAACTTGTAGCCGGCATATACCTATATGTTAATCCAGCCCTTCTATTTCCTGAATAATTAGGTTTTGAACCATGATATAAGTATACATCATGTATAGAAAACATTCCTGGCTGCAAAGTAACAAACTTTGCCTTGTCTTTTATTTGATCAATATTTTTTAAAGTCTGGTTTAGTGTTACATTTTTTTTATCAAGGGTTTTATGTTCAGCAAGATTTTTATTTAAATGTGACCCAGGAATATATTGTAATGGTCCATTTTCAGGTGTAACTTCATCAATTGCTAGCCATATAGTTACAGACTCTAGTGGTTTAATAGGCCAATATTCTCCATCCTGATGCCAAGGTGTTTCATTGCCTGTTTTTTTAGCTTTGCAGAAAAGTGAGGATCCCCATAAAATTATATCCTCACCTATTAATTGTTTAACTTCCTCAATTATCTCAGGATAAAGTGCAAATCTTAAAAAAGCTTCGTCTCTCTCGTATAAACCACTTACAAATTCATTATTTTCATTTTTATGATCAAGAAGATATTTGTCGAGTGCAGAGTTTAGCTCTTCCACTTTATTTTTGGATAAACAAGTTGGGCTTTTAATTAAACCTTCATTTTTATAAAGTTTAATTTGATCCTCATTTAACATGGTTAAATTTAGCAGATATAAATATTAATATCTATATGTTAATAGAATTAGAGAAATTGAAAATTAATGGAAAACTTTGATTATATAATTTTAGGAGCTGGTTCAGCTGGGTGTGTTTTAGCAAATAGATTAAGTGCTAATCCAAATCACAAGGTATTATTAATTGAAGCAGGTAGTAAAGATACAAATCCATGGATACATATTCCTGGTGGATATTTTAAAACAATGTTGAATCCAAAAACGGATTGGTGTTTTCAGACTGAAAAAGAAGAATTTTGCGACAACAGAGAAATGGTTTATCCAAGAGGTAAAACTTTAGGTGGAAGTTCCTCAATAAATGGAATGCTTTATATTAGAGGTCAATCTAACGATTTTGATTATTGGAGACAGCTTGGTAATGTAGGATGGTCATGGGAAGATGTGCTTCCCTATTTTAAAAAATCTGAAGATTTTCAATTTGGTGAAAATGAATTTCATGGATCTGGTGGTCCTTTGGCAGTTCAGCAAATAAGAGGAACTTTTAAAGTGTGCGATCTATTTATGGATGCAGCAGAAGAATTTGGTCACAAAAGAACTGATGATTTTAATAATGGTGACAATGAAGGAATGGGTTATTTTCCTTTTACAGTAAGAAATGGTCTAAGATGTAGTACTGCCGTAGGCTATCTCAATCCAGTTAAAAAAAGAAAAAATTTAAAAGTTGTAACGAATGCTCATGTAAAGAACATTGAGTTTGATAATAAAAAAGCAGACAAAGTGAATTATTGGATTGGTGAGAATGTAATTACTGTTAAAGTAAATAAAGAAGTAATTTTAAGTTCTGGCACAATAGGCTCACCTCATATACTTCAAGCTTCTGGTATTGGTCCGGGCGACCTTTTAAAAAAAAATAATGTAAATGTAATCAAAGATCATCCTGGTGTGGGCATGAATTTAACAGATCACTTAATGTTAAGACCAGTTTATAAAGTTAAAAATTTAGAAAGCTTAAATGACATTTATTATAGTATGACTAAAAAGTTTATGACTGGACTAAAATATTTCTTATTTAGAAAAGGACCACTAACAGTTGGGGCTAGTTATTTATGTGGATTTGTAAAAAGTGATGATCATTTAGCAACTCCTAATTTGCAATTCCATGTATCTCCAGCTAGCACGGACGTGTTAGGTAAAGGTTCCCTTCATAAATTTACGGCATTTACGCCCAGCATAACAAATGTAAGACCAACTAGCAGAGGTTCAATTAAGTTAAAATCATCTGATACAAGAGTATCTCCAGAAATTAAGATGAATTACTTATCTACAGACGAAGATAGAGAAATTGCAGGCAAAGCGCTAAAAATCACAAGAAATATTGTTATGAATTCAAAAGCTTATAAAGAGTATGAGCCTGAGGAATATAGACCTGGTATTCATATTACGGATAATGAGGAATTGGCTAAAGAAGCTGGAAAATTTTGTAGTACTATTTTTCATCCTGTGAGTACATGTAGAATGGGAACTGATGAAAATGCAGTTGTATCTGATCGATTAGTCGCTCATGGCTTAGAAAATTTAAGAATTGTTGATGCATCTGTTATGCCATCAATAACCTCAGGAAATACTAATGCACCTACTATTATGATTGCTGAAAAAGCAGCAGATATGATAATAGAAGATGCTAGATGACCGAAGAAATAACAATTTTTTTTCAAATAATATTTATAGATTTAATTTTAGCTGGAGATAATGCCATTATTATAGGAATGGTTGCTTCAAAGTTTCCTCCTGAACAAAGAAAAAAAATTATTTTTTGGGGCATTAGTGGAGCAGTAATATTAAGAATTTTATTAACTCTCATAACAGCATATCTTTTACAGATTACAGGTTTAAGATTAATTGGCGGTCTGTTGCTTCTTTACATAGTGTATAAACTTTATGTAGATGTAATTAAAAATTCAAGTGATAGTGAGGAAAATATCAAAGTTGATAACTCATCAATGTTGAAAGCTGTTTGGACTGTTCTACTAGCTGACTTTACGATGAGTTTAGATAATGTGCTAGGTGTTGCTGGTGCTGCTAAAGATCATTATTTCCTTTTAATATTTGGTCTTGTTTTGTCTATTATTTTAATGGCTACTGCTGCAACATTAATTTCTAAATGGATAAAAGAATATAAATGGATAGCATGGGTTGGTTTATTTGCTATATTGTTTGTTGCAGTTGAATTAATTTACACAGACTTAAAACTTTTTATTTAAATGTATTTAAAAAAAATTAATCTTAAAAATAAATATGCTCTTGTCACTGGAGCTGGAAAAGGATTGGGAAGAGCTTGTTCTATTGCAATGGCTGAGGCTGGTGCAACAATAATAGGACTAAGCAGAACTTCCTCGGATTTAGATAAACTAGAAAAAGATATAAAAAAAGTAAAAAGTAAATTAATAAAAATAAACTGTGATGTAATGGATTACCAAGATTTAAATAAAAAATTAAAAAAAATAAAAATAATAGATATTTTGGTAAACAATGCTGGGACTAATATTCCAGAACCATTTGATAAAGTAAAACAAGAAAGCTTAAATTATTTGATAGATTTAAATTTAAGAGCCGCATTTAATGTTGCTCAAATAGTTGTAAAAAAGATGATAAAAAATAAGAAAAGAGGTGGATCTATCATAAACATGTCATCGCAACTAGGACATGTAGGAATGTCCGGCAGAAACGTTTATAATATGACTAAATTTGGTATTGAAGGACTAACCAAAGGAATGGGTGTGGAACTTGCCACAAAAAATATAAGAGTAAATACTGTAGCACCAACTTTTGTTGAAACACCAATGGTGAAAAAATTTTTTAAAAATAAAGATTTTAGAAAATTAGCCCTAGGAAATATTCCCATGGGTAAAACTGCAAAAGAGAGTGATGTATCAACCGCAGTTTGTTTTTTAGCCTCAGATGCAGCAGCTATGATAACAGGAACATCTATAAAAATAGACGGTGGGTGGACTGCAAAATAATGAAAAAAATATTGCTTATCATAGCAATTTTATTTCCAACAAACATTCTAGCGATTGAATTTACCGGTAAGTTTATTCAAGGACATTATATTTTAGGTAAAACTGATCCAAGTTCAAAAATTATAATTGATAAAAAAAAAATAAAAGTATCCAAAAATGGTTTCTTTGTATTTGGTATAGATAGAGATAGAAAATACGATGTATTAATTACAAAAATTTCAAATGGTAAAACTAAAAAAATTACTAAACGTGTATTTAAAAGAAAATACAATATTCAAAGAATAGATGGATTACCTGAAAATAAAGTAACACCCCCAGAGTCTGTTTACAAAAGAATAAAAAAAGAGAATGGAAAAATAGGTGAAGCAAGGGCCATAAATTCAGATTTAAATTATTTTAGCAATAAATTCATTATGCCAGTTAAAGGAATAATAAGTGGAGTTTATGGAAGTCAAAGAATTCTAAATGGTAAACCAAGATGGCCTCACTATGGTATAGATATTGCAGCAAAAAAAGGGACACCGATAAAGTCATCTGGAACTGGAGTTGTTACAATGGCTGAAAATGATCTTTATTATACTGGTGGAACAATCATAATGGACCACGGCCATGGCATTTCAACAATCTATTCACATTTAGAAAATGTAATGGTTGACGTTGGAGACTTAATAAAACAAGGTGATATAATTGGTACTGTAGGTTCTACTGGTAGATCAACAGGTCCTCATTTAGACTTTAGAGTTAATTGGTTTCAAACTAGACTTGATCCAATGACAGTTATTCAATAATCTATTGTTATGAAAAATGATATCCAATCAGTTTCAAAAAAGCTAGTTAATGCCTACAATAAAAATAAATTAATCAATCCAATACCAGAGAAATTTTGTAAAAATATTAAACTTGCACATAAATTAAGATTGTTATGTGAAAGTAAAATTAATGATAACAAAATAGGATTTAAAGCAGGTGGAACTATTTTTGCTCTGTTAAAAAAATTAAAAGAAAAAGAACCTTTTCATTCAACTGTATTTCAAAAAAATCTTATTAAAACAGGGGGTAAAGTTAAGGTAAATAAATATGCTCTCGGTATTGAAGTAGAAGTTTATTACATTATTAAAAAATCCTTTTTTGATTTTAAAGGTAGGCTAAATCCAAAAAATGTCACAAAATTTATAACCCATATGGGACCTTGCATTGAGGTAGTAGGTTTTAGACAGAAGAAACCAGGTATTAAGTATTTAGGTGATTTATGCAGTGATTTCGGAGTAAATATTAAATTTATTACAGGACCAAAAAAGAAGTTTAAAAAATTAAATTTAAATAATTTAAAAACAAATTTAAAAAATAATAAGGGGTTAAATGTCAAAGGTAATACAAATACTGTATATATAAACCCTCTTAATTCTTTAAAATTTGTCTTAAATAAAATTAGGAAAGAAAAAGTAAAATTAGAAAAAGATTTCTACGTGTTCACTGGCTCAACGGTAGGAGTAGTTCCAATAAAAAATAAGGGCGAATATATAGGCAAAGTTGATAAAATCGGATCAGTTAGAACCACTATCAATTAATGGGTCTTCATTTTTCCTCACAAGAATTCAAAAGTAGAAAAAATAAAGTTATCACTAAATTAAAAGAGGAAAAAATAGATGCCTTGGTCATGTTTAGACAAGAGTCTATGTATTGGTTAACTGGTTACGATACATTTGGTTATGTTTTTTTTCAGTCTTTAATATTAGACCAAAAAGGTAATTTAATATTATTAACTAGAGCTCCTGATTTAAGACAAGCACAAAACACATCAAATATAGAAGATATAAGAATTTGGGTTGATAAAGATGATTCTAAACCCACTGAAGATCTAAAACAAATTTTAAATGAACTTAACTTAAATGACAAAAATATAGGGATTGAGTATGAAGCTTATGGACTTACTGGACGTAATGCAATTAATTTAAATAAATCATTAGAAAGTTTTTGCTCTTTGAATGATAAGTCTGAATTAATAACAAAACTCAGAGTAATTAAATCTCCTGAAGAAATAGTTTATGTTAAGAAAGCAGCAACCCTTGCCGACAAAGCTTTAGATGAAGTTTGGAAATTTGCTAAAAAAGGAGTGAGTGAAAGTAAAATTCTTGCAGAAATGAATAGAGTAATTTTTGAAGGAGGTGGGGACTATCCTGCAAATGAATTTATAATAGGATCCGGTAATAACGCACTATTGTGCAGATACCAATCGGAAAAACGGATACTTAATAATGAAGATCAACTCACTATTGAGTGGGCTGGAACGTATAGACATTATCATTCTGCAATGTTCCGAACTATACCAATTGGAAAAGCAAATCCTAAACATTATGAAATGCACGAGGCCTGCGTAGAAGCACTAAAAAACTGTGAAAATACTCTAAAACCTGGCAATAAAATTGGAGATGTCTTTGATATACACGCAAAAATATTTGATAATTTAGGTTATAAAGATTGTCGGATGAATGCATGTGGATATTCATTAGGCGCAACATTTTCCCCTAATTGGATGGATTGGCCAATGCTTTACACAGGCAATACTTATGTCATTCAACCAGGAAATGTTTTTTTTATGCATATGATTCTAATGGATAGTAAAAATGAGTTAGCTATGAACTTAGGTGAAACTTATATCGTAACTAAAAAAGGTAATGAAAGGCTGGGTAATCACAAGACGGATTTAATTGTACTTTAAGAAACAAATTATTAATACAATTCATACCAATTAGATTTAAATTTAAACTGATGATTTAATAAATGACAGAAAATAATAAAGATAGATATCAAACATACTCTGAAGTAAAAAAAACATACTTACATAATTTAATTAAAAAAATAATAATTAGTGCTCGTGAAAGATTTTTTATTAAACTTAAAAATTTAACAAATTATAACCTAAATAATTCTGTTTTAGATATTGGAACCACCCCATCAACAGATATTGAGCAAAATATATTTCTAGAAAATACTAAAGACAATTTAAATATAACTTGTATATCTAATCAAGATTGTAGTTTACTTAAAAAAAAATATCCTAACGTTAAAGATTTTAAAATAGGGGATGGAAAAAAAACAGAGTTTCTCGACAATAGTTTTGATATAGTTCACTCTAATGCAACTATTGAGCATGTTGGGTCATATACTAATCAGACAATCTTTGTCAAAGAATGTTTAAGAATTTCAAAGAAATTTGTTTTTATACAAACTCCTAACAGATATTATCCAATCGATTTTCATACAACTATTCCTCTGATTCATTGGTTACCAAAAAAAACTCACAGAAAAATACTTAAATTAATTGGACTAAAGTTTTATTCATCAGAGGAAAATCTTAATTTAATGACAAATCAAGATTTAATTAAAATTTGTAAAGATTTGAAGATAAAAAATTTTAAAATAATTAGGCAAAATCTCTTCTTTTTTACCTCTAACTTAATACTTTTTATCGAAAAGTAATGATTTAATTTTAATAAAATTTTTTAATAAATTAAGGCCTATTATGGTCACTTTAATTTTTTTTATTATTTGAAAATAAATATAAGTAAAGATAAATTAATATAACCATATCTCATGGTGAAAAAGAGGCCGATATCGCATCGGTTAAAAGCGAGTTTTGGAAAAACAAACAAGGAGAGTGTATGAAAAGAATGCACAGAGTTTTAAGTTCGTTTAGCCGAGGCTCAAAGAACGCTAGGCTAAATCAATTAATGTTTCGAAATTTGAAAACTGTAGAAACTAATGCCAACGGTACAAGTGGGTACGTTATCAAATCAGGAAAAAATTCTGGGGAAACATTAGGACATTTGAAAAAAGAGAGTAAAAAAATATAGCTTAAAGGATGAGATATGGGGCATGTAAAAATAACTGCCCCATATTTTTTCTTTCTATTTTACTGGAGTCATAATTTTTTGACCTTCAACCCCCATAGCAACAACAATTGCTTTAACAGGAACATCTCCAATATTTTTAGATTCATGAGCTACACCTACATCTTCAATAAATGCATCTCCAGCTTTATAAACATAGCTTTTGCCACCTTGAGTAAGTTCAATTTCTCCTTGTTGTATAATTATTAAAACAGGGAACGAGTGAGTATGCGGAACTACAGGGCCTCCTACGGGCACAGTAAATTCAAAAGCTGTGATCTTTGCTTTTCCGGATGGATAAACAATATCGTTACCCATACCAGTCTGGCTAGTTGATAAAATTCTTTTTACATGACCATCAGCAAAAACAGAGCTGTTTAAACCAAATGATACAAATAAAATTAGAAATAATTTTTTCATAAAATACCTTTCTGATTAATGAAATTAAACTATCAGGCGATAGAAATTAATATATATGGCAAAATGTAATCTATTTACTCCACTCAACTTTAAACATAGCTTCGTTGCGTCTCATCATAGGAAGCGTAAAAGGCCCATTATAGGTTGCTCTTATTGGAGGTCCTTTAATAATTACTTTATCCTGTAAGAGTTTTTTATTTAGAATTTCCTTATGTTTGAAGAAATTATTATCTGAGGCTCTTCCAGAATATTCTATTACAGCAAAAAAACCTTCTTCTATTGTTGAGATTTTAACATCTGAATTTGTGGGTATAGGCGCATTCTCTTTTGTAAATTTTGATGGAAGATAAAATTGCATATAGTATCCATTATCCTTCTCACCCTGTGTTACTGGCACAGTCATTTTAATTTCTTGGGATTTATTATTCTGACCCGAGATATATTTAAAAAGTTTTCTAAAACTACTGTCATCATTTCTACTTACAACTTCGACAACTAGACGGTCTTTATAATGTCTCACTTCGTATATTTCAGATTTATATACTACATCATATTGAGATTCCTCATAAGCCATTGAAGTAGAGTAAGGTAAAATACAGAATATATAAATCAAAAAAGATATCGATATTATTGATTTTCTCATTTAGTTAGATCCTAACTCTTGCAACCTATCAGATAAATAAGTTTGATCACTATTATTTCCTGAGGCAAGTTTGATCATTGCATTCACAACTATCTCAACTTTTATTGGAGTATATTTTTTAAATCCACCAAAAAAGAATAAGGATAGAAATTTCATAACTGGAATTCCTAAAACCTCAACAATTCTAAAATCTTTTCTGTTGCCAACTAAAAATGAGGGTTGAATAATGCTTAGGTTAGAAAACCCAATCTTTTTTAGCTCCTCCTCTACTTGACCTTTATTTTTTAAATATGTACTTGAAGCTTTTGGGTTTGCTCCAATTGAGGAGACATAAATAAAATTACTAATTGAATTAAATTTTGCAATTTTTGCTAACTGTACAGGCAAGTCATATTCTATTCTTCTATATTCGTTTTTATCGGGTGTGTCTTTGTGAGTTGTACCAATGCAAAAAAAACAATCATCACCTGTTAACTTTTCTTTTAAAGTATCCAAATCTAAAAAATCTGTATTGATCACTTCAACTTTTGAATTATCAATAGAAGGTAATTTTCTAACAAATATTTTTATTTTGTTGTAAGTATTATTGTTGATTAAATTATCTAGTAAATTAGAACCAATTAACCCAGATGAGCCAAATAAAACAGCGGTTTTCATTATTATTTTAAATACTCTTCTTTCATAAATTTTTTTATTCTATTTGCTCCTTCAATTATATCCTCAGTACTTCTAGCGTATGAAAACCTTATTGTAGAATTTCCTCTTTTTTGATCGAAATCAAGTCCAGGAGTTATTGCTACTCCTGCTTTATCAAGCACTTCTTTACAAAAGTTAAGGCTATCTTTTGAATACTCTGAAATATCAATGTAGATATAAAAAGCACCATCTGGGGGAGAAAATTTATTTAAACCAGCCTTAGGTAACTCTTCTAACAAAATTGATCTATTTTTTTTATAAACCTCTACATTTGTATTTAATTCCTCTTTTGCATCCATTGCAAATAGAGCAGTTAATTGACTAACATGAGGAGGACAAATAAAAAGATTTTGAGATAATCTTTCTACTTGTCTCACATGATCTTCGGGAACAATCATCCAGCCTACTCTCCAACCTGTCATAGAAAAATATTTAGAAAATGAATTTATAACATAACATTCATTTGAAATTTCTAATGCAGATGTAGGATTATTTTCATATTGAATTCCATGATAAATCTCATCGCTAATAAAACTCACTTTATTTTCATGCGCAGTATTGATAAGTTCTTCTAGTTTTTTTTTACCAAGCATTGAACCAGTGGGATTTGCAGGAGAAGCAACTAATAAACCATTTAAATTATTTTCTTTAATATCTTTCGGTATAGGCTGAAATTTATTTTGCAACTCTGTAAAAATATCAATTGGAATTAAATCTTGAGACTTTAAAATTTGTCTATAGCTAGGATAGCCTGGAGCGGCAATGCCTACTCTATCTCCAACATCAAATAATGCTGCAAAAGAAAGTATAAATGCTCCTGAAGATCCAGTTGTTATAATTATTCTGTCTGGGTTTAAATCAATATTGTACCAATCTCCATACAATTTAGAAATTCTATTTCGTAATTCTGGCAAACCTAAAGTAACTGTATAGCCAAGATCATTATTAGAAATTTCATCTGAAATAAATTGTTTGGCACGCTTTGGTGCTGGTGTTCCTGGTTGACCTACTTCCATATGAATTACATGCTTGCCATTAGCTTCTGCTTTTCTAGCAGACTCCATTACATCCATTACAATAAATGGGTCTACATTACTTCTTTTAGATTTCTTCATTTAGTTTTTATTTCTGGATTAAATATTATAAACTGATCTTAAACACTCTTGCTGTTTTTTCGTCTGAAATATTTAGAATTTTAAACTTGGATGTTTTTTCTAACTTTTGACCTTTATTAGTTACAAAAGATTTCATTTTTTTTACTTCGCCTTCAGGCATTTTTCTAGTGTATTTTAAAGTATGCTTTTTTGATCCTATAATAAATATTGTTTTCATAAATCTTAAGTTAATATATTACAAAGTATCAATTGATCCAATAATATTTAAATTCTTATCGGTTATTACTATTTCTCCTGAAGAAGTCCCTATATTTAGCATTGAAGATATAACAACAAAATGAGTAACAAAAATTATATTTTCTTTACCATTCCATTGATTAATAAACTCTTTTAGTTGAGTTATTTGCCTCTCTTCATTTACCTCAAATCTAATATCATAAAAAGAATTTAGTGCGCTAAATGTTTGATAATTTTTAAAAGCAAATTTAGCAGTATCTATACATCTGCACCATTCACTTGAATAGACATTTTCAATTTTAATCTGGTTTTTATTAAATATACTTCCAATAAATTTTGACTGTTCAATTCCTCTTTGATTTAAATTTCTTTGGGTAGAACAATCATTTAAATCAAAATTTTCTGGATCTCCATTCCCTGGTGCAAGCGCATGTCTAATAAAAATTATTTTTCCTCCTTCTTTTAAAGAGGTAAGGACTTCTTCTACAGAATAAGCAGAATTAACTGCAAGAATATTGATAAAAAATATTATTAGCAGTTTTTTCATTTACACAGATTGATTTTTAATCAACTTTTTAATCTGTGGTATCATTATTTGTGGTGACCTCATAGACGGATAAATCTCTTTTACTTTTTCATAACTCTTTAAAGCCTTTTCGTAATTTTTTAACTTTATTTGAACGAGACCCTGTCCTGATAATGCTCCAAAATGTCTTTTCTCAAGTTTTAATACGTTGTCTATATCATTTTGAGAATCTTGATATTTGCCCATTAAATAAAAAACAGTTGCTCTTTTATTCCAAGCTTCTGCCCAAGCAGGATCTTTTTTAATTACTGTTGTGAATATATCTACAGCAACTGAATATTGCTCTTGATTCATAAATTTTGTTCCTCTTGATAGCAAAGAAGTTAAATTTTGATTAGTGGGATGTTTTGTCCAAATATCCCAAATTTTCATCTCTGTATCGATTGCAATTGAATGGTTTTGAATTTTTAATTTTTCAAATAAGTTATTTAATCTTATTTCGTATTCATTAGAGTTTGATGAGTTAGTAATAAAAAAAATTGCAAAAAAAATGGTTATTATTTTTTTCATTTAGAAATTATTTTCCACCTACAACCATACCTTCAACCATCATTGTCGGTGAATTCGTTGCATAATTAAATTCCAAATCGTCGGCTAAAGTTATATTTTTAAAAATATTATTTAAGTTTCCAGCAATTGTAATTTCGCTTACTGGATATGAAAACTCTCCATTCTCAATCATCATGCCAGATGCTCCTACAGAATAATCACCGTTAATAATATTTGTACCATGTCCAATAGTTTCTTTAATATACAAGATTTTATTTTCTGATTTTACTAGATCTTTAAATGTTTTTGATCCATTTTGAAAATATAAATTTGTTGTTCCACTTGCCCTACCATTAGATTTTCTATTTATTTTTTTACCATTGTAAGTATCAATTAAATAGTCTTGGAGAATACCGTTCTTTATCAAATCAAGGTTAACCACTGCTATACCTTCGCTATCAAAGTAACGAGATCCATTGGCTTTTCTTATATTACCGTGATCTAATATATTTATTTCAGAGTTAAAAACTTGTTGATTTAATTTTTCTTTTAAGAATGTTGTTCCTTTTGCTATTGCACTTGATGATATTGCACTTGCAAAAATAGATAGAAAATTTTTTGATATTCTTTTATCAAATATTAGACTAATTTTTTCACTTTTTATTTTTTTAGGATTTAATTTCTTCACTGCATGGTCCGCTGCAATAGATCCAAGTTGTTTAGGTTTCAAAATATCACTATAAAACCTTTTACTTGTATATTCATAATCTCTTTCCATGCTTCCATTACTTTTTGAAACAACTTCACAGTATGCAGTAAATTGTGAAGTTTTATATCCATCAGCGAATCCATTTGAATTGGCTAATAAAAAATTTGATTTGTTCTCACCAAATCCAGATCCATTAGTATTTATTATTTTATCATTTGAAAAAGCTTCCTCCTCTGCCTCTTTTATATAATTAATCTTATCTTCATTACTTAAATGAGTTTCATCATACAAGTCTAAGTCTTTTAATCCTTTAAAATGGAGGTCTTTATCTGGTAATGAATTATATTCATCCTCAGGAGTAATTTTCATTGTTTCAATACATCTATTTACTAACTCGTCTAAATTACTTTCTTTAAGATTTGATGAGGCAATTGAAGACTTCCTTTTGCCTAAATAAGTAGTAAGAACTACTCCAAGATTTTCAGACCTTTCAGATCCATCAAGTTTTTTATTCCTTACATTTACATTTTCAGAAACAGAACTTTGCACTAATATATTTGCATCAGATGAACCTAATTTTTTTGATTTACTGAGGCATATATCTGCAATTTTTTTGAGATACTGTTGATCTTTAATCATTTTACTATAGTTGTGTTCCGCCAACAGTCATATTATTAATAAGCAAAGATGGTTGTCCAACACCAACTGGTACACCTTGTCCAGCTTTACCACACGTTCCAATGCCAGGATCTAACATCATATCATTTCCAACCATTAAAATTTCTTTTAAAGAAGATGGTCCATCACCAATTAAAGTAGCTCCTTTAATTGGAGATCCAATTTTTCCATTTATAATCTCATAAGCTTCTGTACAGTTAAAAACGAATTTTCCAGAGGTAATATCAACTTGACCACCACCAAAACTTACAGCAAAAATACCTTTATCTACTGACTTAATCATTTCTTCTTGGGTGTTTGATCCACCTAACATTATCGTATTTCTCATTCTAGGCATCACGACATGTTTATAGCTCTCTCTTCTTCCATTTCCTGTTGATTTTGTATTCATGAGTCTTGCATTTAATCTATCTTGCATGAAATTTTTTAAGATACCATTTTCAATTAAAACTGTTCTTTCTGTTGGTGTTCCTTCATCATCAATATTTAAACTACCTCTTCTATTATCTAATGTTCCGTCGTCGATTATTGTAACTCCATCGCTCGCAACTTTTTTACCAACTAAATCATGAAAAGCTGAAGTTTTTTTTCTATTAAAATCACCTTCTAGTCCATGACCTACAGCTTCATGAATTAAAATTGCAGGCCAACCAGGTCCTAGAACAACTTTCATTTCTCCCGCAAGAGAAGGTTTGCTTTCTATATTTGTACTTGCAATTCTAAAAGCTTCATCACAAACTTTTTTCCAATTATCATTTTTAAGATATTCATCATAATCCTGTCTTCCACCAATACCAAAAACACCAGTTTCTTTTCTACCATTCTTTTCAACCATTACTGACATATTTATTCTAACTAAAGGTCTATTATCTGATAATAATTCTCCTCCAGATCTAATGATCTCAACATTTTTCTTTTCTGCTAGAAGGCTAGCTGTTACTTGTTTAACTGAACTATCTTTTGATCTTGCATATTCATTCATATTGTTCAGCAATTCAATTTTTGATTTCATCGACTTGCTCTCAATTGGATCAACGTCTTTATAAAGTTTCTGATTAGTTTTTTTAATTTCTGAGTTATATGTTCCGCTATTATTTTTTAAAGTTGACTTAAGATTTTCGCTAGAATTTTTTAATGATTTTTCTGAAATTTCATTTGAATGAGAATAAGCGACTGTATCACCTGTCACAGCTCTGAAGCCATAACCTAAGTCAGACGTATAATTTGAACTTTTAATTTTGTTATCATCTAATACAATTGTCTCAGATTTTGTATCCTCTATATAAAGCTCACCATCATCACAATTATTTAGAGTTTCAGAAACAATGCTATCTGCTTTTTCTGAGGTTAATTCTGAATTTTTAAGTAAAGAGGACATTAGCTATATTTAAAGGTGAATTTAATATTATCAAGAATGATATGCGCGATTATTGATCACATCAAGTAAGGCTAATTACTTAATTTTCTTCAAAAAAAAATCACTTAGATGTTTAATAGTTGCCTTTGGATTTTGCTCTGGAATGAAGTGACCTGAGTTTATTGGATAACCTATAACTTTTCTTTTAGTATATTTTTGCCAAATTTTTATTGGTTTGAACTGCTTTCCAATTACTCCCTTGCTTCCCCATAACACTTGGACTGGAATATTTAGTTTTTTCTTTCTATCTTTTTTATCATGATCCAAATCAATAGTCGCAGACGCCCTATAATCTTCACAAGATCCGTGAATTCTTTTTGGTTGCTTGAAACATTTTAAATAATTTTCTTCAACTTTTCCAAATTTGTGATTACCTGACCATTTATCTAAACAACTTTTCATCCATTTACGTGGATCGCTCATTATCATTTTCTCAGGTAGCCATTTTGGTTGAATTAAAAAAAACCAATGAAAGTAAGCTTTAGCGAAATCTCTCGTCGTTAGCTCGTACATATCTAATGTTGGACAAATATCTAAAACACTAAGAGCTATTATATTTTTTCTATGATCTCTTGCTAACCTGTGAGCAACTCTTCCACCTCTATCATGTCCCGCAACAAAAAATTTGTTAAACCCTAATTTTATCATCATCTGTTTCATGTCACTTGCCATTTCTCTTTTTGAGTAGTTGTAATGTTTGCTATCTGATGTTGGAGCAAGACTATTTCCATATCCTCTTAAATCTGCAGCAACCACTGTAAATCTTTTAGATAACTCAGGGGCTGTTTTGTGCCACATTAAATGTGTTTGTGGATATCCGTGTAGTAAAAGTAATGGTGGACCTTCACCACCAACTCTACAAAAAACCTTGCCCTTTTTTACTTTTACGTACTTTGACTTAAAACCATTAAACATGCCTAATAATATGTATTTTTTAAATTAAAGCCAATGAAAACGCTGCATCAATATTAATAATTAATTTGAATTTGCTTTGAGCCCCTGTATAAATTCGGACTCGTGAGAATTGAAGAAGAACTAAAATTAGACTACTCAGATGTACTTTTTAGACCTAAAAGAAGTACTCTTCAAAGTCGTAAAGATGTAAATCTAAAAAGAACTTATAGATTTAAGTATAGTAATAATGAATGGTCTGGAATTCCTATCATGGCCTCAAATATGGATGGCGTTGGTGAACTTGGTATAGCTGAAAAGCTTTCTGAATACGGAATGATCACTTGTTTAACTAAACAGCATAATATTCAAAAAATAAAAAAATTTAAAAAAATAAAATCTATTCATCCAAATATTGCTTTGAGTATAGGAATAAAAAAAGAAGATTTTGAAAATTTAGATAAAATTTTAAAAGAATATAGTTTCATAAAATTTATCTGCATTGATGTTGCTAATGGTTATTCTGAACACTTTAGTAAATTTTTAAAATCTGTAAGAGATAAATATCCTACTAAAACTATTATTGCTGGTAACGTGGTAACAGCTGATATGGCGCAAGAATTAGTATTATCAGGAGCAGATATTGTAAAAGTTGGAATTGGACCAGGTAGTGTTTGTACTACAAGAATTCAAACAGGTGTTGGTTATCCTCAGTTAAGTGCTGTCATTGAATGTGCTGATGCTGCCCATGGTTTAGGGGCACATATAATTGCTGATGGAGGTTGTACTTGTCCGGGTGATGTCGCAAAAGCTTTTGGTGGAGGTGCAGATTTTGTTATGCTTGGAGGAATGTTTGCTGGTCACGATGAAGGTGAAGGTAAGCTAATAAAATCAAATGGTCATAAATTTATAGAATTTTATGGATCAAGTTCTGACATAGCAAATAAGAAACATTACGGGGGTTTGTCTGACTATAGAAGTAGTGAGGGTAGAACAGTGAGAATTAAATATCGAGGAAAAATTAAAGATACGATAAATAATATTCTAGGTGGTGTCAGAAGTAGCTGTACTTATGTGGGGGCCCCTTCTCTTAAACAACTTAGTAAATGTACTACTTTTGTAAGAGTAGCTAAACAATTTAACGATACTTTTACTAAGTAAGGATGAAAGAATACAAAATCGCCTCAATTGCTGGAGATGGTATTGGAAAAGAGGTTGTTCCAGAGGCTTTAAAAATACTTAAAGAAGTAGCAAATCAACATCAATTTAAATTAAAGATAGATGAATTTGATTTTTCATCATGCGATTATTATGAAAAGCATGGAAAAATGCTACCTGATGATTGGAAACAACAAATTGGTAATCACGATGCGATATTTTTTGGTGCAGTAGGTATGCCAGATAAATATCCAGATCATATTACTTTATGGGGTTCCCTACTACAGTTTAGAAGAGAATTTGATCAATTTATTAATTTAAGGCCAGTAAAATTATTTGAAGGAGTAAATGCACCCTTAGCAAATAAAAAACCTGGTGACATAGATATGATGATAGTGCGTGAAAACACTGAGGGCGAATATTCTTCGGTAGGTGGAAAAATGTATCAAAATACTGAAAGAGAAATTGTTATACAAGAAACTATAATGTCTAAACATGGAATAGATAGAGTTCAAAAATTTGCATTTGAATTAGCAAAAACAAGAGATAGAAAAAAATTAACTAATGCCACAAAATCAAATGGTATTTCTATAACCATGCCATACTGGGACCAAAGATTTTATGAAAATAAAAAAGATTTTCCTGAGATTAAAACAGATCAATTTCATATCGATATTTTAGCTGCAAGATTTGTTTTAACACCAGAGTGGTTTGATGTTGTCGTAGCATCAAATTTATTTGGAGATATTTTATCCGATTTGGGTCCAGCATGTACGGGAACAATTGGTATAGCTCCATCAGGAAATATTAACCCAACAAATAAATATCCTTCTTTATTCGAGCCTGTTCATGGATCAGCACCTGATATTGCTGGAAAAGGTATTGCAAATCCAATAGGTCAAATTTGGTCTGGCGCTATGATGTTAGATTATTTAGGCGAAAAAGAAGCTGCCACACGAATAGTAAGTTCAATCGAAAAAACTTTGCTAGAAAAACAAAATAGAACTAAAGATCTAGATGGTGATAGCAATACAAATGAATGTGCTAATAAAATCTTAGATAATATTAATTAATTTAAGTTGTTAAATATTGAATAGCAAAAAATATGGTAGCAAATGATGCAAAAGTTGAGATAAATAAAGCTTTTATTATATTCTCAGGGCTTACATTATAGGCAGAACACAATACTACAGCTGTATGACCACAGGGTGCAACACTAACAAAAAAAGCGCCAGGAATTTTTTCAGGTTGTCCAGCATCAAATATTATAAAGCCGATTATCAAGAGGACGATTGGGGAAACTACTAATTTCAATATAGATACAGAAGCAGTTAGTTTATTAATAACTTTATGTGTGTAAAAAGATAATGTGATACCAATTGCGAAAAGTCCTATAGGAGAAACACAAGCTGCCAAAACAGAAAGAACGTAGTCTATTGGCGTATCATCGATATTTACCTTAAACACAAATAGTAAAAGACCAATCAAGATTGAAAATATCATTGGATTAAGAACTATGTTCTTTATAAATGTAGTTAATCGAATATTTTTTTTAGTTGTGAGTTCTAAAAAAAAAGCAATTACAGACAATAAAATAACCCCATCCATTAATATTATACTTGTTACTTGAGTAATTACTTCCGTTCCAAAATAGATTTTTGTAATAGGTAATAATAATGTTACATGATTTGATAGTGCTACCATTAATGCCCATATAATAGATTCTGGAATAGGTCTTTTAAAAAACTTTGATGTTAATAAAAATGTTAAAAACCCAAGACTTCCTTGCATTAAAAAATATGAAACTATCTGTTTTATATCGACTTGGCCTATTTCACTTTGAGCAACAAATTTAATTATTAAGGCAGGGACCGCTACATAGAATAAAAACAAATTTAAAACTTTTGCATGACCTAAATCAAAAATTTTAAGTTTTCCAAAAACAAAACCAAATAGTGTGATAAAGATAAAAGGCGTTAACCCAAGAAATATTGAATACATTTTATTAAAGTATTGTTATTCTATGAAGTATTCTATTACCTTTAAACGGTGTAGCCTGATGGAGCATGGCTCTATTATCCCAAATAGCGAGCTGATCTTTTTCCCATTCTAATGAATATTGAAAGGTTTTTTTTGTCTGATGATTAAATAAGAACTTCTTTAAGTCTTTTTTTTGTTTAGTCATATATGTATTAAATTTTAAAAAGTGTCCTGGGCTACAGTATATAGTTTTTTTATTTTTAATAGTTCTTATTATTTTATGTCTGGAAATCAGCTCTTTAGATATTTTTCCTTTTTCTTTTTCTCTCTCCACTGTTGTGATTGATATTGGTCCATGTGAAGAGTAGATGCCTTTTAATTTTTTAAGCTTATTTTTATAATTTTTTGATAATTTTTCATAAGCTAAGTACTGCGAAGAAAAGTCAGTATTAGCAACACCTTTTTTAGGTACTAGTTTAGAAAGTAACATCGTGTATCTAGGAGGTTTTTTTGTATAAGAAGAGTCTGTGTGAAATTGTTCACCAAAGCTAGGTCCTTTGTCAGTAGATTTACGTTGTACAACAGTTATTTGAGGATATTTTTTATTTAAACCTTTCAATCTTGGATAATTAGCTGGTTTACCAAATTTTTTTGCAAAATTAAGATAATTCTTGGAACTAAGTTTTTGTTTTGGAAAATAAATCATCCCATACTTATCAAGTGTAGACTTAATTTCTTTTAATTGCTTGTTATCAATTTTGTTAAGATTACAGATA
>CACJFS010000008.1 GCA_902592715.1 uncultured Pelagibacteraceae bacterium | reverse complement strand
TTTAATGAAACTGGAAAAATCTGTTTTGCTTATTCAGTTCCAGTTAGACAATCTCCTAAAGCGAGTAATAGAGAAGCTAGATTATTTGTATCATTTAGACCTGAAGACAAAATTTCAGATGAAGTGAGCATAACATCTGGTTACGATTTTAATCCACAAAATGCAATTTTAGCCACGTCAGGCAAGTCTAAATTCGAGTTTGATTTACCACAAAATAAATTTGCTTGGATTTCTAGCGGAAAAACAGAACAAAAAATAATTAAAAGAATGAAAAAAGCATCTAGACTAATGATAACTGCTTATAAACAAAGTGGTACTCAAACTACTGATGACTATTCATTAATGGGATTTACAAAAGCTTATAACGCTGCAAAAAAAAGCTGCACTTAAATGAAAAAACAAAAGAAGATTGTGCTCGCCTATTCAGGTGGTTTAGATACGTCTATCATTCTTAAATGGCTTCAAGAAAATTATGATGCTGAAATAATAGCCTACACTGCTGATGTTGGGCAAGAGATGGATAGAAAAAAAATTATAAAGAATGCAAAAAAATTAGGTGTAAAAAAGATTATTATCCAAGATCTAAAAAATATTTTTGTTAAAGATTATGTCTATCCAATGATAAGAGGTCATGCTCTTTATGAGGGTGTTTATTTGTTGGGCACATCAATTGCAAGACCACTTATTGCAAAAGATCAAATTAGAGTTGCAAAGAAATTTAACGCCTATGCTGTCTCACATGGTTCAACAGGAAAAGGAAATGATCAAGTAAGATTTGAATTAGGATATCATTACTTTGGTCCTAAAATTAAAATAATCGCTCCATGGAGAATATGGAAATTAAAATCAAGAACAGATCTCATTAATTATGCAAAAAAACATGGAATACCAATCCCTAAAGATAAAAAAGGTGCACCACCTTTCTCAGTTGATGATAATTTATTCCATACCTCAACAGAGGGTAAAGTTTTAGAAAATCCAAAAAATTCTGCACCCGAATTTATTTTTCAAAGAACAACTTCTCCTGAAAAGGCTCCAAATAAACCAAGCTTTATTACTATTAATTACAAAAATGGTGACCCTGTTGGTTTAAATGGAAAAAAATTATCTCCAGCAAAAGTTTTGGATAAACTCAATCAATTAGCCGGTAAAAATGGAATAGGGAGAGTAGATTTAGTTGAAAATAGATTTATTGGAATAAAATCAAGAGGAGTTTACGAAACTCCAGGAGGGACATTATTGCTTGTGGCACACAGAGGAATTGAGTCTGTAACTCTAGATAAAGACACAATGCATAAAAAAGATGAGGTTATGCCAAGATATGCAGAGCTTGTTTATAATGGTTATTGGTATTCTAAGGAAAGATTTAAACTACAAAAAATAGTAGATCTTAAAAGAAATAAAGTAAATGGATCAGTCAAGCTAAAACTTTATAAAGGTAATATTACAATTCAATCTAGACAAACTTCAAGTAATGCTTACTCAATGAAAAAAGTCTCTTTCGAGGAAAATAAAACTTTCAATAAATCAAACGTTGAAAGATTTATTAACTTTCATAAGAAAAAATTAAGATAATAAAAAATGGAATTAAAAGCTACAAGAGCTGCGGCTATTGGAAATTTAGAAAATTTTGTTGAAAATAATCTTGGTGAATATTCAACTCTTAGAAATTTTGACTTTGGACCCAATAAACGATCGAATACATCTTGCTTATCGCCTTATATAACACATGGGATAATTAATGAAAAGGAGGTGATAAAAAAATCACTAGATAAATTTTCTTTTTCAAAAAATGAAAAATTTATTCAAGAAGTTCTATGGAGAACTTATTGGAAAGGATGGATGGAACTTCGATCTGGAGTATGGGATGATTATTTATTAGATTTAAAAAGAATAAAAGAGGAATTTAAAGAAAATGGAAATTATTTAAATGCCATTGAAGGTAAAACTAACATTGAATGTTTTAATGAGTGGGTAAATGAATTAAAGACTTATAATTATTTGCATAATCATACAAGAATGTGGTTTGCAAGCATTTGGATATTTACACTAGAATTACCTTGGCAACTTGGTGCAGAATTTTTTATGCAACACTTGTATGATGGTGATACTGCATCAAATACTTTAGGTTGGCGTTGGGTTGCAGGCATTCAAACTCAAGGAAAACATTATCTTGCAAGTGAATGGAATATTAAAAAATTTACAAATAATAGATTTGAAAATATAAAACTTAACGAAAATGCTCCTCCGAAGATAAATGATAAGAATTATACTATTCTTCATAAAACTTTTGAAAATCCGATAAATATTGAAGAGAAAAACTTATTAGTTTTTGAAAATAACTTAGCATTTGAAATCACTGACTTTGCAGATCAAAAATTTAAAAAAATTTTACTTATTATTAATAAAAATGAAAATAGAAATATTCAACTTAGTGGGAATGTAGTAAATTTTAAGGCTAGTTTAATTGAGGAACAAAAAAAAAGGTTAGAGGAAAAATCAATTAATTGTGAAATTATTGATATAAACGAAATTAAAAACTTGGAAAGTTGTTACTGCCTTTATCCAACTGTTGGAGAAAATTTAGATTACATAATTCAAAACTCACTAAGAAATATTGAGTTTCTTTATAGAAAATTAGATCAAAATTCATGGAAGTTTTGTAACAAAGGTTTTTTTAACTTTAAAAAATATATTCCTAAAATAGTTGAAAACCTTGAATAAATTGTAATTGAAATTTTTTTAATTTATGAGATAAAATAATATGCAAAACCCACAAATATTAGAAATAATAGATAATTTAAAAGGTAGAAAAAATTACGAAGAAAAAAAAGCCTCTAAGTTAGGGTTTAAATCTCTTTATGCATATTTTGAAAACAAACTTTTACAAGAAAAAATTACCCTAGAAGAAAGTGCGAAAGAGTTAGAAATAGCAAAGGCTGAAGCAGAGTTATTAAAAGAAGAAAAAAGCAAGCCAAAAAAAACTTGCGGCTGTTGTTAAATTCCTAAACTCTTTAAAGACTGAAATTCACCAATTTTAAAAATAATTGCATCTTCTTTTTTAAAGCCATATTTTTCCGCATTGTCTTTAAATCTAATTGGAGGTTCCATAATTGGCTCTAAAGATAAAACAAAAGTTCCCCAATGCATTCCTAATACTTTTTTGCTTTTTAGATCTCTGGCGATACTTAGAGCCTCTTCAGGATTAGTATGGTAAGAGGATTTATCTTTATTTGGAGATAATGGGTAAAAATTATAAGCACCAATATTAATAAAAGTTAAATCAATAGGCCCATACTTCTCACCTAATTCTTTATAAACATTTCCTACACCAGTATCACATGCAAAAAGTATTTTTTTATTTTTATATTCGATTAAAAAATTTCCCCATAATGTTTTATTAGTATCTGTTAAACTTCTTTTTGACCAATGCACCGCGGGAACTAATGTTACCTTTAGATCCTCATTAATCTTAATTTCATCATACCAATCCATTTCGTTCACATCTTTATATTTGTTTCTAGTAAAATATTTTCCAAGTCTTAAAGGAAGTAGAACCTTTGCATCTTTAAAAGGAAATTTTCTTATTGTTCTCATATCTTGGTGATCATAATGATTATGTGTCAGAAGAAATAAATCAGTTTTTGGAAGTTCATTTAAGTTTAAGGCTGTTTTGGTAAATCTTTTTGGACCAAAAATTAAAGGTCCTGCATTTTTTGAAAATACTGGATCAGTTATTATTGTTGTATTTCCTAGCTTAATTAAGAAGGTTGCATGTCCTATCCAACCAACATAATCTTCATTTTTTAGATCTTCTAAGTCTAAAAGTACTTTTTGTTTTTCAATAGCGTGATCTTCGGGAATTGCCATATCAAGTTTTTTCTTTTCCTTATTAAATATTTTAAATGACCACTTAAAATTTGAGTTTCGTTCTGGAGATCCTTCAGGATTTCTAAAACTACCGTCTGGTAAATGATGATAAGGTGTTTTTTCCATAGCTAACGTAAAAGAATTATAAATAAAAAATATAACAATTAAAATTGTTAACTTTGGCAATAATCTTTAGTTGTTTAAGGTTCTTTTGAAACACTCAATTGTATTTTTTAACAAACAAGCAATTGTCATTGGTCCAACTCCTCCTGGAACTGGAGTTAAAGCCTTTGCAACTTTTGAAACTTCTTCAAAATCAACATCACCTACTAAACCATTTTCTATTTTGTTTATTCCAACGTCAATAACGATTGCATCTTTTTTCACCCAATTACCTTTTATAAGTTCAGGAATTCCAACAGCAGCAACGATAACATCTGCTTCTAAACATTCATGTTGAAGGTCCTTTGTTTTTGAGTGAGTAATTGTTACTGTACAATCCTCTTGAAGTAATAGTTGTGCCATCGCTTTACCATTTAAGTTTGACCGCCCAATCATTACAGCTTTTTTTCCTGTTAAGTTAGGTTCTATTTTTTTTAATAAATAATAACACCCAAGAGGTGTACAAGGAATTGAACCTTGGTATCCAGATGAAAGATTACCAACATTCATAGGGTGTAAACCATCAACATCTTTATGTGGTGAAATAGTTTCTATAACGTGTTGCTTGTTAATATGTTTTGGGAGTGGCAATTGAACCAAAATTCCTGAAACAGTTTCATCACTATTAAGTTCTTCAATTTTATCTAAGACTGTTTTTTCATCTACAGTATCTGGGTATTTAATAACTTCAGATTTTAAACCAACTTGCGTTGCCGATTTTTCTTTATTTCTTACATAAATCTGACTTGGGGCCAAATCTCCGATTAAGATTACTGTAAGACCTGGAACTTTGTTATATTTTTCTCTCAAGCCATCTACTTCTATTTTTAATTCTTCTCTAAGTTCAGCCGATTGTTTTTTTCCGTCTATTAAAATCATGATTATTAAAAAATAAGTGGTGCTATGTAGAGTTTCATACACATTTCTACAAACCAGATCAACAAAAGAAGAATGATAGGTGATATATCAAAAGCACCTAGGCTGGGCAAAAAACCCCTTATTTTATTAAGTATTGGATCAGTAAGCTTATAAGTAAACTCTAATATTGAATAAACAAATCTATTTGAAGTATTTAAAACATTAAAAGCTATTAACCAACTTATAACAACGTTAGCGATTACTACATAAGAATACAATTTTAATAATTGTAAAGCTAAATAAAAAATAGCTATCATTTCTTCTCTACATATACAGAAGTGCTTGGGAAAGCAAAAGATGCTTTATTACCCTCAACAATTTCTTTAATTTTAATTGCCAGTCTTTCTTTAACCAACAACATTTCGGTCCAACTATTTGTTTTTGTATAACATCTTACATACATATCTATTGAGCTATCAGCGAATTTATCAACTCTTACAGAAACACCAACTTTAGTGTCATAATCTTCTGAACTATTTATAAAATCTTCTATCTCATTTCTTATAGTTTTTAATTGTTCAACGGTAGAGTCATACTGAAGTGTTATCGTCCAACTAATTCTCCAATTTGTAATTTGACTTTTATTAATTACAGCATTCTCTGCAAACTGGAAATTTGGAATAATTGCCAAAGACTTGTCAAATTTTCTTATAACAGTTGATCTGAAACCTATTTTTTCAACTACACCCTCGATTATTCCTTCAACTTCAATCCAATCACCCATTTTAAATCTTTTTTCAACAAGTACTAAAATTCCTGATATTAAATTTTTGAATAAATCTTGTGCTCCTAAAGCAACTGCAACACCGAATAAACCAAGTCCTGCAATAATTGGACCAATTTTAATTCCCCATAATTCTAAAACAGCTGCAGCTCCTAAGATTAAAATTAAAATTTTTAATGATTTGATAATCCAGCCGATTAGTTCTCTAGTTAAAATTTTATCAAATCCACTTAGTATGTAGGAAATTGGTTCAATAATTTGATGAATAATCCAAAAAAGTAAAATCGTAATCAACGTTCTATTTACGTTATCTAAAAATAACCTCGTGTCTTCTGCAAAAGACATATAGTAACTTGCAAAAAATACTCCAAGAACAATTGGAAGAAATCTAGCTGGCCCCTCCATTGCCTTAACGAAGGTATCATCAAGTTTATTTGTAGTTCTTTTAGTAATTAGTTCTAATTTTTTAATGATTAATTTGCTAATTAACCCTCTAAAAACTAAGAATATAAAGAATATTCCAAGACCTATTAAGATCTCAACAAAGTTTACACCTAAAATCCCCTTTTGCCATACAGACAAAAAAAGTCCTGAAAAATTCTCAAAAACACCCATGGCTAAATTTTATATAGCAAAAACTCTTCTTCACCAGAGTTAAATAGAAAAATTTTTTTCCACTTAATCTCATTTAAAATTGCTGATGCTTTTTCGCCCATACACATCAAATTGGTATCCATCCAACTGTCTAAAAGATCATATTTTTTAAGTAAATTTAATAAACTCTTAGCGCTATTTTCTGAGTAAACATAAATTATATCAGGGATTGAGGCTTTTAATTGTTCTCTAAATTCCTCTTTTATTTGTTGAGTTGATGAAACCGTATAGTTAATCAATCTCTTTAAAGAATAACCTTCGGAAATTAGATCTTTATCAAACCTACTAGAAACTATTTCACCACTTACGTAAAGAAGTGACCCATTCTTTGAGTCGAAGTTTTGTAATATTAATTCTTTTAAATTATTTACGTTTCCTTCTGCAGAGATAATATTTTGAAAACCGTTTAACTTTGCAACTTTTTCTGTTGCAGAGCCAACGCAATAACATTCAATTTTCTTATCAACTCTATTTAAATCTAAATTCTTAATCGCGTTTGAACTTGTAAATATTATTCCCTTAAATTGGCTATAGTCAGGTTGATCGTATTTAATTGGTTCAACTTTTATTACAGGTAAATGAGAAACTTTATGTCCTAAAGAACTAAATTTTAATATTAATTCTTTACTATCCTCTAATGGTCTTGTTAATAAAATATGCATTTTACTTTTTATAAGATCCCTTTGACTCTGATTTTAATTTTTCTCCAATCTTAATACTTAAATCTTTAACCATTGTTTTATTTTCACTTTCTTCAACAAAAAATCTTTGTTTGCCATCCACTGAAAAAAGTTCAGCTTTTATATTTATATGATCTTTATCAATCTTTGCATATACACCAACTGCAGTATCGCAGTCACCCTCGAGTATTTTTAAGATTTTTCTTTCAGCATTTGCAATAATTCTGGACTGATCATCATTAATCTTTTCTAAGATATTAATTATTTCTTGATCGTTTTCTCTACATTGTATGGCGATAATACCTTGTCCAGCACACGGTATTAATTCTTCAGTATTAAATTCATGTGTAATTTTATTTGTCAAACCTAAAGCTTCAATGCCAGCTTTAGAAAGTAAAATTGCATCGTAATCTCCATTCTCTAATTTCTTTATCCTAGTATCCACATTTCCTCTTATTAATTTATAATTCAGATCTGATCTAATACTTTTTAATTGGTATTCTCTTCTGTAAGAAGAAGTGCCTATTATTGCATTAGGTTTAAGGTCTTGAAAATTTATATTGTCATTGCTAATAAAAATTTCATTGGGCGAATTTCTTTTTAAATAAAAATTTGTTATTAGCCCCTCTGTTTCAATCGATGGCATATCTTTTAAAGCATGAACAGCTATATCAATTTTATTATTGATTAATTCTATTTCAATTTTTTTTGAAAATAATCCCTTTCCTCCAATGTTTGATAACCTATCCTTTTGGTTTTCATCTCCACTTGTGACTATTTTTTTTGTTTCTATGTGGGTCGATGAAACTTTTTTAAGAAGGTTTATCACTTTTTCGGTATAAATTTGAGCTAACTGACTTGCTCTAGTTCCAATAATAAATTTATCTCTTTTCATAATTCTTATTTTTATTACATTCTTATAGTTTAATTGTATTAATTATAAATATTTATGAATGAAAAAAAAATAATCCTGGGAATTGAGACAAGTTGCGATGAAACTGCAGTGTCAATCATAGAAGAAGATAAAAACGGTAAGATAAAAATATTATCTAACGTAGTTTCAAGTCAATTTGATATTCACAAAGAATTTGGAGGTGTAGTTCCTGAGCTTGCAGCACGATCTCATGTAGAAAAAATTGATTTAATTGCAAAAAAAGCAATTAATGAAAGTGGTGTGAATTTAAAAGATGTTTCTGCAATTGCTTCAACATCTGGCCCAGGCTTAATTGTTTGCCTCTCTGTTGGTTTAAATTTTGGCAAAGCATTATCTGCAAGCCTAAATATACCTTTTATTGGTGTAAACCATCTTGAAGGGCATGCCTTAAGTCCAAAACTTAGTACAAACTTAGATTTCCCATATTTATTATTATTAATTTCAGGAGGACATACGCAATATCTTAGTGTGAATGGACTTGGAAAATATAAAAGATTAGGAACAACAATTGATGATGCTTTAGGAGAAGCATTTGACAAAACTGCAAAACTCTTAGGTATTGAATTTCCAGGAGGACCAAAGTTAGAAGGTTTTGCAAAACAAGGAGATGCAAATAAATTTAAACTTCCTAAACCAATTATAAATAAAGGGGGATGTAATTTATCATTTGCAGGTCTTAAAACTGCGATTTTAAGAATATCAAGCACTATAAAATCCAAACAAGAAAAATATAATCTTGCAGCTTCTTTTCAAAAAACAATTGAAGAAATTTTAGAAGTAAAAACACAAATAGCATTTGATGAGTTCAAAAAGATAAGAAAAAAAAAAAATAATACTTTTGTAATCGCTGGAGGTGTTGCTGCCAATAAAGGTATTAGAAAGAAATTAATAAAAGTATGTAAGTATAATGAGTTTAGACCAATTTTCCCTGAACCAAAATTGTGTGGAGATAATGCAGCCATGATTGCACTTGTTGGACTTGAAAAGTATAAAATCAAAAAATTTGATAATTTAGATCTTCCTGCAAGTCCAAGGCTACCACTTGACGAAAAAGCAAAGTTTTTAAAAGGAGCAGGAGTTAGATTATAAATGTCAAAAAGATATAGTGGTAAATCATTTAAGGATGCTAGCGTAATGAAGCAAGCTAAACTTTCTTTAAAGGAAAAAAGGAAACTTAGAAAAGAAAAGAAAAAGAATAAAAATTAAAACACAGAAAATTAAATGAACTTACAAAATAATACTGATACTATTATAAATAAGTTTAAAGAAAAAAATTATGACTTTGTAATAGAAAAAACAAATTTTTTATCAGAAAAAGAAAATAAGAATGATTTACTATGGACCCTCAGAGGATTAAGTTATCTTAATAAAAATAATAAAATTGATTCATTTAAATGTTTAAATATAGCAATAAAGATAAATCCAAAAAATATTGATGCCAAAAATTACTTGGGAATTTTATTTAATAATTCAGGTAAACTAAAACAGGCAGAAAAGTATTTTAGAGAATGTATCCAATCAAATCCAAATTATATTAGTTCAATATTCAATTTAGCAAACTTAAAATTAAAAACTAATAACTTTGAAGAAGCTATCTCTCTTTATTTAAAGGCTCTAAAAATAAATGAAAACATTGAAAAAATTTATATTAACTTGGGGTTCGCTTACCAGAGCATAAAACAATCTCAAAAAGCCAAATTAATTCTGGAAAAATGTTTAAATAAATTCCCATCTTCAACTGAAGCAGATAAATTATTAAGTTCACAAACTAATTTTAAAAATGATGAAAATTATCTGATGTCTATGGTAAAAAAACTAGATACAAAACAGCTCAATGACGATCAGAAAATCAACTTATTATTTGCAATAGGTAAGGGTTTTGAAGATAAAAAAGATTATAAAAAATCCTTTACTTATTATTCTAAAGGAAACTATTTAAAAAGAAGTAATTTGAAATCTGATATCAATCAAAAAATAGAACTTTTTGAAGGTATTGAATCTTTTTTTTCAGATTTTAAATTTAAGAGCGATAATATTGACGAAGAAAAAAAAATTATTTTCATATTTGGGCTGCCGAGATCAGGCACAACATTGATTGAAAGTATAATATCAAGCCATGATAAAGTTTCAGGTGTTGGTGAAATAAATTTTCTGAGTAATTTTGTTAAATCAAATTTTTTTAAAGATAACAAAATTATCTTAAAGAATCTTGATAATTTTTCAGGTTTAAGTTTAAAAAAAGAATATTTTAATTATTTAGAATCCTTTAATATTAAAAATGACGTAATCACAGATAAAAGCTTAGATACCTATTTTAATCTAGGTTTTATAAAACATTTTTTTCCAGAGTCTAAATTGATCCACTGTCAAAGGAATGCAAAAGACAATTGTCTATCAATTTATAAAAACTTATTTACTGATAACGAAGCTTGGAAGTATGATGAAAAAGAATTAATTGAATATTATTCTTTATATAAAAGAATAATGAATTTTTGGGATAAAAAAATTAGTAAAGATATTCTTAACATAAATTATGAAGAGCTAGTTAATAATAAAGAAATTACAGTAAAAAAAATTATAAATTATTGTCAATTAAAGTGGAGTGAAAAATGCTTAAATCACCATAATTATGTTTCTCCAATTAAAACATTAAGTTTAAATCAAGCAAATAAACCTGTCTATTCTACATCCGTAGGATCTTCAAATAACTACGATATTTATTTGAGAGAGATGTTTGATAAATTAAGTTTACAAATAAATAAATGAAATAATGAAATACTGGTTAATGAAATCTGAACCTGACGTTTGGTCAATAGATCAACAAATAAAAGCTGGAGAAAAAGGAACTGACTGGGATGGAGTAAGAAATTACCAAGCAGCAAGTAACTTAAAAAAAATGGAAAAGGGAGATCTTTGTTTTTTTTATCACTCTAACACAGGAAAAGAGATAGTTGGTATAGTAGAAGTTATTAAAACAGCGTTCATTGATCCAACTGATAAGGAAAAAAGGTTTGTTGCGGTTAAAGTTAGATTTAAATGTAAGCTCCAAAATTCTGTAACACTTGAAAAGATCAAAAAAACTAAGGCTTTAGAGAACTTATCTCTAATTAGACAGAGTAGACTATCTGTTATGCCTATTGATACTAAAAGCTGGAAAATAATTTTGAAGATGGGTAGAATTAATTAAAAAAAAATTTCATGCCTAAGAAAAAAAAAGTTAAAAAAAAATCAATCTCCAAAAAAACTAAGGAGACTATTTATAAAACTAAGAAAGATTGGATAAGTAAAGCTACAGTTAATAAATCTCAATATACAAAAAAATATAACGAGTCGATAAAAGACAACGATGGATTTTGGAAAAAAGAAGGAAAAAGACTTAATTGGATTAAACCTTATAAAAAAATTAAAGACGTTAAATATAGTAAAGATGATGTTCATATCAAATGGTTCTATGATGGTACTTTAAATGCTTCTGCAAATTGCATTGATAGACATCTTAAAAAAAATGCTGATAAAACTGCAATTATATGGGTAGGAGACGATCCTAAAATTCAAAAAAAAATTACATATAAAGAACTTCATAAAGAAGTTTCAAAAGCAGCAAATGGATTAAAAAATTTGGGAGTTCAAAAGGGTGATAGAGTAACAATTTATCTTACCATGATACCAGAGCTTGCCTACACAATGCTTGCATGTGCTAGAATAGGAGCGGTTCACTCCATAATATTTGGAGGTTTTTCACCAGACAGTATTTCAGGTAGAATTAATGATTGTGAATCTGATTATGTAATAACTGCAGATGAAGGAGTAAGAGGTGGCAAAACAATCCCTTTAAAATCAATTACAGATGAAGCCTTACAAAGCTGTCCAAATGTAAAGAAATGTATCGTGGTAAAGAGAACAGGTACCAAAAAAATTGATTGGTTTAATGATCGTGATGTTTGGTATCACAAAATGACAAGTAGAGTCTTATCAAAATGTGAGCCTGAAGAGATGAATGCTGAAGATCCATTATTTATTCTTTACACATCTGGTTCAACTGGGAAACCAAAAGGTGTGCTGCATACAACTGGCGGATATATGGTTTATGCATCAATGACTCACCAATATATTTTTAATTATAAACCTAAAGATATTTACTGGTGTACTGCTGATATAGGCTGGGTTACAGGACATAGTTATATTATTTATGGTCCACTTGCTAATGGTGCAACTACAATTATGTTTGAAGGAATACCTACTTATCCTGATACATCTAGATGGTGGCAAATAGTTGATAAATATAAAGTTAATATCTTCTACACAGCTCCAACAGCAATAAGAGCTTTAATGAGGGAAGGTGATAAACCTGTAAAGAAAACATCTAGAAAAACTTTAAAACTTTTAGGTACTGTTGGTGAACCAATTAATCCTGAAGCTTGGGAGTGGTACTACAAAACTATTGGTGATAGTAGATGTCCAATCGTTGATACATGGTGGCAAACAGAAACCGGTGGAATACTAATCAGTCCTCAAACCGGAGCAATAGATTTAAAACCTGGGTCTGCAACCAAACCGTTTTACGGAATTAAACCAGAGATACTAGATAAGGATGGAAAAGTTTTAAAAGGAGAAGCACAAGGTAGACTTTGTATTTCACAATCATGGCCTGGGCAAATGAGAAGTGTATATGGTGACCATCAAAGATTTATAGATACTTATTTTTCACAGTTTGATGGGAAGTATTTTACTGGAGATGGCTGCAGAAGAGATAAGGATGGATACTACTGGATTACAGGAAGAGTAGATGATGTAATTATTGTTTCAGGACATAATTTAGGCACTGCAGAAATTGAAAGTGCGTTTGTAGCTCATCCAAAAGTGGCTGAAGCAGCAGTAGTTGGTTATCCACATGATATAAAGGGAAATGGACTTTACTGTTATGTAACTTTAAATGCTGGAGAAAAAAGTACTCTTGATTTAGAGAGAGATTTAAAACTGTGGGTGAGGAAACAAATTGGTCCAATAGCAACTCCAGACTTAATTCAATTTTCGCCAGGACTTCCAAAAACAAGATCTGGAAAAATAATGAGAAGAATTCTTCGAAAAATCGCTGCTAATGAGCATGGACAATTAGGAGATACAACCACTTTAGCTGATCCTTCGGTTGTTGAAAGTTTGGTGGATAATAGGAAAAATATTTAGATCTTTATTAGTTTAGAAAACTCTTCCTTAATATTATCCCATTTCAAAATCATAGAATTAAGGACTATCTTTCTATCGATAGATTTTAGCTCAGTTGCTACCGGAGCCCAATTATACAATGCTAGAGCACTTTCATTAAATGGCCAAGACTTATAATAATCATCCCATTTAATTTGATCTAATCTTTTCTGAAAACTAGCCCTCGCTTCATCAACAATTTCCTTAGGCATTCCATTCTCTAATTCTTTGTCTAAAATACTGTTATAAATTTCAGAGGCTTTATTGGTTTCTTGATAATTAAAAAAAACATTTAAATATGAAATTGTGTAAAAGGATAAATCCTGAAGCGAAATTGCATATATATTCCATTTGGCAGTGTTAATTGATTTTAAAAATGTTTCATCATCAAAATGGAGAACCCATTTAGTGCCCATCCTTGTTTTTAAATAATTATATAAAGTAACTTGTGATACCCATGCTGATTTTTCCTGAATAAATTTACTAAGATCTTCTATATTTTTTATTTTTTTCTTTGGTAAAATACCTTTGAACAATGCAACTAAGTAAACTTTAAAATCTTGAAGTTTTATATCTTTTAAGTTGAATCTGTATTTAAGGGCCATTAATGTACCTAATATGATGATGTATAATGTAAAAATGACACAATATCGAGTGTTTTTAAGGGTTTAAATAAGTTTGATTATCGGTATGGTTCTTTCTTTAACCTATAGGAGAGAGAAAAAATGTCAAAACAAGAACAACACTGGGAAAAAACCAGAAATTTGCTCTTTATCACGTTAGCAATTTGGTTTGTTTTCTCAATTGGCATCTTTCTTTTCGGAGCCGAAATGCAAGAGTCTAGCATTAGACCATTTGGATATCCTTTAACGTATTGGTTTACATGTCAGGGATCACTTGCAATCTTCGTCATTCTAATTTTCTGGTTTGCCGGTCGACAAGAGAAAATAGATGATGAGTTCGGGTTTACTGAAAGAGAGGGCGAACAATGATAAAAGGTAAATTTATAGATAATCTACCGAAGGTCTATGGGATATATACTGGAGGTTTTCTAGTATTTATCATTATAATGGCCATAGCAGAGCAAATGGGGATGTCGGCAAAAATGATTGGTATCTTTTTTGTGGCTTTTACAGTTTTGATCTATGCTTTAATTGGTTGGTTATCAAGAACACTTCAAACGGACGCATATTACGTAGCCGGACGACAGGTACCTACTGTATTTAATGGAATGGCAACTGCAGCAGACTGGATGTCTGGTGCATCTTTTGTAGCCATGGCAGGTGGTATTTACTTTAAAGGCTATGGTTATATGGCACTGCTTGTTGGATGGACTGGTGGATATGTACTAGTTGCATCTTTATTAGCACCATACCTTAGAAAATTTGGATGTTATACTGTACCAGATTTTATAGGAACTCGTTACGGTGGTAACTTAGCAAGATTTAGTGCTGTTATAGTCTTAACTGTTGCTTCATTCACTTACGTGACTGCTCAAATTAACGCTACAGGAACAATTGCTTCTGTTGCTTTGGATATACCATTTAATATAGCAGTTTATGTTGGACTACTTAGTATTTTGATGTGCTCAATGCTTGGTGGAATGAGAGCAGTAACTTGGACACAAGTTGCTCAATATATTGTGTTAATTATTGCTTATTTACTTCCAGTATTCTGGATAAGTAACAATATTGGTGCAGGTTTCTTTCCTCACTTCATGTTAGCTGACGAAGTAGCAAGAATTGCGGAACTTGAAGGTCAATTTGGATTTGTTAAAAATTCAGCTGCAGATTTAGCTACAGTTCCAAAAGGATTAGCGGGAATTACTAAACCACACTCTTCAGTTAATGCAACACCTTGGGCGTTCATTTCATTAGCGGTATGTATGATGGCAGGAACAGCTTCATTACCTCACGTTATGATGAGATACTTTACTACTCCAAGCGTAAGAACTGCTAGAAGATCAGTAGGTTGGTCGTTATTCTTTATATTCCTACTTTACTCTTCTGCTCCAATGTTAGCTACTTTATCAAAAATTTCTTTGATGGATCCTACTTTGGCTACGGGTATCATTGGTAAATCAGTTGCTGATGTTCAAGCTCTAGATTGGTATCAAAACTGGAATCAAGCTAATTTAATGTTCGTAAGTGACTTTAACGGCAATGGAACTCTAGAACTAAATGAGTTCTTCATGAAGGGAAGTGCTGTAGTATTAGCAACACCTGAAATTGCTGGATTACCTTATGTTATATCTGGACTAGTTGCTGCTGGAGGTATGGCTGCTGCCATGTCAACTGCAGATGGATTAGTTTTAGCTATTTCAAATGCGTTATCACATGATGTTTACTACAAAATCATTAATCCAAAAGCTGAAACTGCAAAAAGATTAATTGTTGCAAGGGTATTACTTGTATTGATTGGTTTTGCAGGGGCTACAATTGCTGCACTAGAGATACAAGGTATTCTAGGTTCGGTAATTTGGGCTTTTGACTTTGCGATGTCTGGACTATTCTTCCCACTTGTACTTGGTGTATGGTGGAAGAGAGCTAATGCACCAGGAGCTGTTGCGGGGATGCTGTTAGGACTGATCTCAGGAACTGCGTATCTAGTTTGGGTACGAAGTGGTGGATCTGGGTTCTTAGGCATAACTCAACTAACTTTTGGAATAGTTGGAGCATCAGTGAGTTTAGTTTCGATGATTGTTGTCAGTTTAATAACTGCAGCACCAGACGCAGCTACCCAGAAAATGGTTGATGATGTACGTATACCAAGCGGTAAGACCATACTTGGAAAACAACATTAATTAAAATATATTATTTTAGGGGCGAAAATTTCGCCCCTAGATTAACTAAAAATGTCAGCAAACTTTCATCCCTTAGTTTATTTAATTGATTATATTCTTGGAGTTATAATGTGGACTCTAATTGGACGAGTCGCAATGAATATATTTCAGAAAGAAGACTCACAATTTTTCTTTATGAAAGTGTTTGTAAAACTAACAAACCCGCTTATAAAATTATTTAAGCCAATTACTCCAAGCTTCATTATAGGACCTTTAGTACCACTTTATGTGGCATGGTTCTTCTACATGGGTCGTTTCTATTTAATGCCATATTTACTTGGTTATTCAGTTATGGGGATGCTTTCGTTTCCTCTTGAAAGTGAAATTGCTAGAGAAATATATAGAATATTCAGTAAAAACTAATTCAAATCAAACAAAAAATTGATACTAATATTTTAAGTATCAAATGAAAAAAATTCAAATTTCCCCATCTATATTATCTGCTAACTTCAGTGAGCTTGGTAATGAAATTAAAAGACTTGAACAGGGAGGAGCTGACTTAATTCATGTAGATGTAATGGATGGTCACTTTGTTCCAAATTTGACAATAGGACCTCCCGTAATAAAAAACCTTAGGAAATACACTACGCTTCCGTTTGATGTGCACTTAATGATTTCTCCAGTACATAAATACATAGAAAAATATGCAGAAGCTGGTGCTGACATAATAACTATTCATCCTGAAGCTACAGAAAACTTAAGGGAATCGATAAATTTAATAAAAAGATTTGGTAAAAAAGTTGGAGTGTCTTTAAATCCAAAAACTGAAATAAAAACTTTAATTAATGAATTGGAAAATATTGATTTAGTTTTAGTAATGAGTGTTAATCCTGGATTTGGTGGGCAAAAATTTATGCCTGAAGTATTAGATAAAATAAAAGAATTAAAAAATATAAAAGACAAAAACCAATATCACTTTGATATTGAAGTTGACGGAGGAATTAATTTTAGTAATTCAAAAATAGTTTTAGAGGCTGGAGCTGATATTTTAGTATCTGGCACCACAGTGTTCAAAGAGAACGATGGTAATGTGAAAACTAATATTGAAAAACTAAAATCAATGTAAAATGTTTTTAAAAAGTTCTTTTAACTATATCAATGAATTTTATTTTATTCTTAAAAACCAAATACGAAAAATTTATTTAAAATCATCTATTTATAATAAAAAAATTTCAAGAGTTGATGAAAATGTTTTAGTTTATCAACCAAGTCTCAATATACTTAGTTTATTAATAAAATATGAAAAACAAAAAACAAAAATTGAAGATTTTAATGTTCAATCTATATGGGAAAATAAATATTTAAATTATAATGATTTTAAAAAACTTCATAGTTTTTATTGGCTTTTTTCAATAGATCTTAAATCTTCTAATGAGGTTACTCAGTCAATTATTGAAAATTGGATTAAAAAAAATCAAAATTATGAAACGAAGAGTTGGGAAATAGATATTATTTCCAAAAGGATAATAGCTTGGATTTCAAATTCAAAAATAACTTATGATAAATCTAGCAATAACTATAAAAATAGTTTCAACGAAATAATCAGCAAACAAGTAAATCATTTAATCAATGAAATTAATAGATCCTCTGACTTAAATGATAAAATGATTGGGTGTACAGCAATAACACTAGCAGGAATATCCTATAAAAATAATAGGTTTTTAGAGTATGGATTAGATTTACTTAAAAAAATTATAAATTCTTCTTTTGATAATAACTACTTTCCAAAATCAAGAAATATAAGGCAGATGGTTTTTTATTTAAAATATTTTATTTTAATAAGAGAACTTTTAAAAGACTCTCTTAACGATATTCCAGAGTACTTAAATGAAATTATTCATTATCTTGGTAAATCTTACGATTTTATTTGGGGATCATTAAAACAAAGCTTATTATTTAATGGAAACAATAATTCTCACAATAAAGACTTTGATAAATATTTATCTCTTTTTAGGTATAAGTTTAAGCATGATAAGTTCGATATATCAGGATATACAATATTAAAAAATAAAAATGCAATTCTTGCTATGGACACAGGTAGCAATCCTGCTAAAAATTTTTCTGAAAATTATCAAAGTGGACCGTTATCATTTGAATTTTTTTTTAAAGATAAAAAACTAATTACAAATTCTGGTTATTTTCAAGACCCTAAACATCAACTTAATTCAATTTCAAAATCAACTGCAACTCACTCAACATTAATTTTGGATAACTCTTCTGCTTGTAATTTCAAAAAAAATGGTAAAGGTTCAAGTATAATTAGCAAAGGGTTTAAAACATTTGACAATCAAATAAATTATAAAAAAAATTATTGGGGTATCAAATGTTCACATAATGGATATTTATCTAGATACGGAGTAATTCATCAAAGAAATTTGGAATTTGACCCTGACAAAAATATTCTTTTTGGAAAAGAAATATTAATAAAAAAAAAGAATTTTAAAGTTACAAACTTTGAAATAAGGTTCCATCTGTTACCAAATATTAAAATAACAAAGCTTCAGGATAACAAATCTGTCTTGATTGAACTTGAAAATTCTGGTTGGAGATTTTATTCAGATGATGGATTGATTGGGGTTGAAACTGGGCTATATTTCGGTAATAAAAATAATTATGTTGAGAACCAGAATATTTTTATCTCAGGTGTTACTCAAAATAATGAACAATCAATTGAATGGCGAATAAGCAAGATATGAGTAAAAAAATTAAAAAGGCAATTTTATCTCTCACTGATAAATCAGAAATTAAGTTAATTTTGAAAACACTTAAAAAATACAAAGTTGATGTCATAAGTTCAGGGGGAACATCTAAAGAAATTAAGAAATTAGGATACAAATGTATAGAGGTATCAGACTATACTAATTCTGATGAGATTTTAGATGGAAGAGTTAAAACACTTCATCCAAAGTTGTATGCGGGAATTTTAAGTAAGAGAGAAAATAAAAAGCACAAGGAAGAACTTAAAAAAAATGATTATGATGAAATAGATTTAGTCATAGTTAATTTTTATCCATTTGAAAAAATATTAAAAAATACAAAAAATCATATCAAACTCATTGAAAATATAGATATTGGAGGCCCAACTCTTGTGAGAGCAGCAGCTAAAAATTATAAAAGTACAACCGTGTTAACTTCTTCAAATCAATACAAAGAATTTATAAAAGATTTTGAAAAAAATAAAGGTTCCACAAGTTTGGAATTTAGAAAAAAGCTGTCTCAAGAGGCATTCAATTTAACTGCATACTATGATTCCGTCATTTCAGAATACTTAAATAGTGAAAATAAAAACCTTTTTTCTCAAAGAAAAACTATTCATGGAAATTTGGTTGAGGTATTGAGATATGGCGAAAACCCTCATCAACAATCAGCGATTTATAGCAAAAATAATAATTTAAAAATATCACAGTTAAGTGGAAAAAAGTTAAGTTATAATAATTATAATGATATTTATTCAGCTTTAAATATTTCACAAACGCTTCCAAAAAATACAGGAACTGTAATTATTAAACATGCAAATCCATGTGGCGTTTCAATTAATAGTAGCAAAATAAATAGTTACAAAGAGGCTCTATCATGTGATCCTATCAGTGCATTTGGGGGAATTGTTTCATGTAATTTTAAGTTAAATAAAAAAATATCTCTGGAATTAAATAAAATGTTTTTTGAGGTCATAATTGGACTTGGTTTTGATAAAGACTCTCTAAAAATTCTAAAAAAGAAGAAAAATTTAAGATTAATTGATGCATCAAAGTTAAGAGAACATAACATGATTAATATAACAAGTAACTTTGAAACTTTACTACTCCAAACTTCGGATAACAAAATATTTACTAAAAAAAATTTTACAGTTGTATCCAAAATTAAACCAAGTAAAAAAATTTTAGATGAACTGATATTTGCTTTTAATGTGTGTAAAAATGTAAAATCTAATGCAATTGTTTTAACAAGAAATGGTTCCACTATTGGGATAGGATCGGGTCAACCAAGTAGATTGGATAGTTGTAAAATAGCAATAGATAAAATGAAAAAATTCCAAAAAATTAGTGAAAACGATATAATTATAGGAGCATCAGATGCATTTTTTCCTTTTGTGGATGGAATTGAAACTTTAGTTCAAAATGGAGTAAACGCAATAATTCAACCTTCGGGATCTATTCGTGATAAAGAAATTATTAAATTTGCAGATAGATTGGGCATTATTCTGGTATTTTCAAAAACCAGACATTTTAAGCATTAAGGCTTATTAAATTTTATCAATTTTTGCAGCAAGAACAAAGTCACTCTCATGCAATCCATTAATAGCGTGTGTTTGTATTTTAACTTTTGCATATCCCCAACCAAACCAGATATCAGGATGATGTCCTTCTTGTTCGGCAATCTCTCCAACTTTATTTACAAATTTTTGACTTTCTAAAAAATTATTAAAATCAAAATTTTTAATTATATAGTAATCTTTTTTATCTTTTGATTCGACATCCCAACCGTCAACTTTCTTAAGATATTTATGAATTTCTTCTAAATTAAAGCTCGGTATTCCACCTTCACAAGGAATACATTTTTTATCAGCTAAATCAGTCATATTTGTATTTTTAATATTTGATTTAGTAAATGCAAGCGGCAGATAGTCCACTAATTAAAGTGATAATTTTTGATCTTTAAACCAATTATTTATAACAAGAAATTCGTGTAATGAGATACCTTTTTTAGTATCATGAACGAATACTTTTTCTTGAATACCTTCCTTATAATTTTCTGAGTCGAATTTTTTTTCATTATTTAGCCACTTGTCTGGAAAACTCATCATTTTAGAATGGTCATTATATATTTTTTTATAATTTGGATATTCTATTGCATATTCGTGACAACCCCTCTTACTTTCAATCGTAAAATCATCTAATAATGTTTGAAAAAGTTTGTTCGTTTTTTTTTCAACATCTAGAACTTCTTCTAAACTTGTACAATAAATTATACTTTTAAATACATCTTTATTTGTTTTTTTATCAATCATATTTTTTCGATTGAATTTATCAAAAAAATCGATTTGATCGAACATCAAAGAGACTTTCAATAGATCAAAAAAACTTTTAGTTTCTATAACTACTTTGAAACACCCAAAACAAAATTCTGGTATTGAATTATATTTGAAAAAAATTGCCTTATGCCTTTCACAATTAAGAAAGATTGATTTTTTTCTAAATATTTGAACTTTATTATATGAAATATCATTTAAGTCTTTTAATACAATTTCTTTGCATTTTTTAAAGTAATCAATAATGTTTTTATCAGTTATTTTACTTGTAAAATCTATATTACTTGGAATTTTTATAATTTTTTCGTTTAACTTAAATATTTTATTTTTTGAATTATGATCAGGTTTATAGAAAGATAATAATTCAATAAATTTATCTCTTGCAAGCTTATAGTCTTTTTTTATGTTTAAGGCTTCTAGGAGGAAATCATATGATTTATTTAAATCTTTAGTATTAAAATAAACTAATCCTAAATTATAATAGGCTGTGTGAAAATTTGGATTTATTTTAATAGCTAACTTAAAATGAATCATCGCCTGATTTAAATCATTTAATCTAAAATTAATTAATCCAACAATATTATGAAATTGAGGAATATTATTTAAATTAGGAAGCAAAGATCTACTATAGTTAGCATGAATTAAAGTTTCTTTAAGTGACTTTGTATTATAGCTAATTATAATTTTATTTAGTTGGTCTAACTCTATTTTTTTATTTAATGTATTCATATTACGACCACTTTTAATATTTTTGAGAGGTGAACAACAATTCTAATAAACATAGATCAAAATTGGAGCGGGCAATGGGACTCGAACCCACGACCTTCTCGTTGGCAACGAGACGCTCTACCACTGAGCTATGCCCGCCTGTTGAAGTTATTATAATTAGCGAGTTTTTGAATTGCAAGAAATATAAAGGACGTTAAAATTTAATCTGATTATTTTTTAAAATTTTTTGCATTGGTTTCAAGTAGTCGCTATATTTTTCCCATTGTTTGGAAGTATTTTTTTTAATTTTACCTCTAACTTGTTGAAAAGAAGCAGTTCTAACGGCACGGTTAGTTTTTTCATAGTTTCTTAAATCATCCTCCCAATTTAAATTTATTTCTAGAAGAATATTTTTAGTTTGAACTTCAAAATTTTGAACAAAATCTTCATATTGAATATTGATTATTTGACTCTTAAATTTTTTAACCCAAAATGACATTAAATCATTATACATAACATAATATTTGGCCATATCTTCCTGACTTAGACTAAAATCTAAACCACTATCAACAAAAAGTGTTTTATAATTTGACCAACATACTGCCATAGGATTTCTCTCTATGTGAATAATTTTAGCCTCAGGAAAGGCGTTTATAATAAAACCTATCCACCTGCAATTAAGTGGAGTTTTATCTATAATGTACGCTTTATTAGAAATTCTTTTTAAATTTTTATAATAGTAATCTCTGATTTCAGTAAAATAATTTTTTAAATCATTTTTTTTTTTTAATCCTAACTGATTTATAATTTTTTCAATGTAATTAAGTTCACCAGCACCATGAATTTTAGAATGAGTTGATAGAATTTGCTCTAATAAAGAAGTACCTGACCTTGGCATACCTAGTATAAAAAGTGGTTTGCTTTTAATTTGATCATTAAATTTTAAATTTAAGTTTGCTTTATCTGAAAAGAAGTCTTTAATATTTTCATATTTATCTTTTTGACTTACGAGAGAAAATTTCGTTTTTTCTTTCTTAATAAAATTAGATTTTGTGAGGAAATTAAAACCTAATTCATTATTATCTTGATCAAAATAACATTTACTCAACGCATCAAAAATTAAAATTTTATCTTGATCGTTTAATTCATCAAAGTTTACATTTAGAAATTGCTTAAATAGTTTGTTGTCTTTGTCTATCTTTGTAATATTTACATAATTTCTAAAACTAGGGACATTATACTCATCAAGTTCCAGCACTTTCTCAAAATATTTTTTACCTTCTGTAATGTTACCCAAAAAAAGATGGGCTGATCCCAAGTTATAAAGAGTTTTTATATGGTTTTTGTCAAAATTTAATAATTTTTTGTATACCAAAATAAGATCTTCAAACTTATTATTTTCTTGATATATGCGAGCTAGATTGAAAAGTGCTTCTAAATTATTTTCCTTTAATTTAATAGCCCTTTTAAAACATTCTATTGCTTGATCTGGTTCGTCTAAAAACTTCCTAGTATTACCTAAATTATTATAGGCTTCTGAGAAGTTTGGATTTAAATCAATTGCTTTTTCAAATGAAATAGCTGCTTCGGAATATTTTTCTAAATTCTTAAGTATATTGCCATAAGTATAGTATATTTCATGTGTTTTTTTTAGAATTAATAAATTTTCAAAGTATTTTTTAGCCTCTAATAGATTTTTGCAATATATAGAACTTAAACCTAATAAGTAAATTACTTGTTTATCGTTTGATTTTATTTTAAGTAAACTTTTTCCAATTTTAATAACATCTACATATTTTTTTTCTTTGAATAAGTGTAAAATTTTTTGTTTTTTTTTATCAAAAAAATTTGAATTCATTTACTAATTGTTATATTTTAAATATTATGAAAAAAGAAGATCTTCCAAATATTTTACCAGTATTTCCATTATCCAATTTTATAATTTTTCCTCGTACTACTGTCCCCTTAAATATATTTGAACCAAGATATATCAAAATGATAGATAAAAGCATGAAAAGTAACAGGATTATAGGCATGATACAGCCCAAAAAGACAGGTGATTTGAGAAAACCTGATTTACACAGTGTTGGTTGTGCAGGAAAAATTACAAGTTTTAATGAAACTGACGATGGAAGATATCTGATTATTCTGAATGGAATATGTAGATTTAAGATATTGGATGAAATAAAAAATGATAATCTTTATAGAGAATGTTCAGTAAAATATGATGATTACTCTAGTGATCTAAAAGAAAAAAGCCATGAAGTAAAATTTACTGACTTAGAGCTAATATTTAAAAATTTAAAAAGTCTGTTTCAAAAACAAGGTTATGAAATAAATTGGAAGGAAATTGAAAAACAAAATTTGGATCAAACGATTAATACTCTATCTATGGCATCACCATTTTCATTAGAAGAAAAACAAGTTTTACTTGAAAGTATAGATTTAAGCTTAAGAAAACAAAAATTAGAACAAATTTTAAATACTTATATTTTAGATAATTTTAATAATAAAACTTTACAATAAATAAAAGCTAATTGGATAAAAATGTTGCATATTTGTTCAAAAATTTATTACCTTTTAAAACTTTAAAAATAGGTTCTGATAAATTATTTTTTAACTTAGCGTCAAGTTCGAAAAAGGAGTTAATAGTATCTATTCCTAATCCAAACATGAAATTTAAATGTTTATTATTTTCTTGAAATTTTTTAGCAATCATTTCACCATCATCAATTCCTAATTTAATATTTTCATCTAAAATATAAGATAAAGATTTAATATCTCTTATAGTCATATTAAACCCTTGTCCTGCTAACGGATGAACTTTATGTATCAAATCTCCAAAAGATAAAATATTTTTAAAGATATATTCTCGAAGTACTAAAAACTTGATATCAACAGATTCAACCTCACTGATTTTAGTTATCTTATATTGATGATTATAACTATTTATTTTTGCAAGAAGACTTGATTTATTCATTGATTTTGTTGAATTATTTGAAAAGACGATTGAAGTTTGATTATTGGACAAAGGAAGAAATGCTAAGGGACCATTTTTGGTAAATATTTGAATAGCTATTCTATTTTCAATTTTTTTATGATCTATTATTGCCGTATGCGCTAAAGATTTATAGTTTTTTTCTATTTTTTTTTGGAAATATTTTTTAGTTATTGGATTATTCTTTTCAGAGTTAATAATTAAATTATAATTTCTTTTATTAATATAATTAAAATTATAAGTTTTAAGTTTAATAATTTTTAAAAATTTATTTTTTTTCATTAGGTTAAAAAAAGCACTATATTTTAATAAGTAAAAATTATTTTGTTTTTTATTTTTGAACTCAAATAACTCAGACGATTTATTTTTATCTGAATAAATTTTAATTTTTTCTGTTGGCCAGCCCAGGCTTGATAGACCTTTTATATTTTCTTTCAAAAATTTATAATTTTCATTTGAAATTGCAATTGTTCTAATAGAATTTGTTAATAAAGATGATTTAGCTTGAGAGATAATGTCAACATTTATCTTTTTCTTTAGTAATATGTTTGCTAAAACTAAATTTGTTAAATTATTTCCTAAAAGACAAATTTTCATAATATTATTTAATTTTATCAATAAAAATTAAATGATACAAAGTGACAAATCATTAATAACAAAATGAAAATTAAAAATTTAGTAGATAAAACAGTTAGTTTTCTATTTAAAAGGTTATCTGAGGTAACAGGTTTAGCTTTGCTTTGCTTATCTCTTTTACTCCTAGCATCACTAATTAGCTACTCACCAGAAGATCCTAATTTTATTTTTCCAGAAAATTCAGAAATAAAAAACTTAGTGGGTACAAAAGGCAGCTATGCCTCTGATATTTTATATCAATCAATCGGTTTAATCGCATTATTATTGCCAGTATCTATTTTTCTTATATCTCTATCAGTAATAATTGAAAAAAAAATTTTACATATTATTGAAAGTTTATTTTTTATAATTCTGTATTCAATTACAGGGACATTATTTTTTACAGTTTTTCATACCGAATCATACTGGCTTACAATTAATGGAAATAATGGATTTGTAGGTAATTTACTTGAGGAAACTTTCTTGATAAATTTAATAAATCTTAACAATAAAGTAAGTTATGTAATTTTAATAATTACAATATTGTTATTTTTTCTTCTAAGTGTAAATTTTAAGTTAAAATATTTTAAATTCATAATTGCAATTTTCTCTAAGCCCAAAATAATGCCAACAAAAAGAGTTTTTGATAATGATAATGAAAATATATTAGATGAACCTGAATATATTAATTACGAAACTAGAGTCCAAGAAAATTTCTCATTTGACAAAAATATAAAAACTACAGACAAAACTATTATAAAATATAAATTACCTCCATTAGATTTTTTAAAATCTCCCTCAAAAAAAGACAGAAATTTAACAGAAAATAAAACTGACGAAAAAACTTTAGAAAAAATTTTATTAGATTTTGGAGTTGAAGGAGAAGTTAAAAAAGTTAGTCAAGGTCCTGTAGTTACATTGTATGAATTTGAACCTGCCCCTGGTGTTAAAGTATCGAAAATAATTAATCTTTCAGAGGATATTGCTAGAAATACTAGCTCCGAGTCTGCTAGAATTGCAACCATACCTGGAAGTAATACTATAGGAATTGAATTGCCTAAACCACAAAGAGAAAACGTTTTCTTAAGTGAAATAATTTCTGATACTAGTTATAAAAAAAAAGATATTAAATTACCGATTGCGCTTGGAAAAAGCATTTCTGGATTACCAATAACTGGGGATTTAAGCAGTATGCCTCATTTACTTATAGCTGGTACAACTGGATCGGGTAAATCAGTTTGTATTAATACAATTATTTTATCCCTTTTGTACAAACACTCTCCGGAAAAATGTAAGTTTATATTGATTGATCCTAAAATGTTAGAATTATCAACATATGAGGGAATTCCACATTTGTTATGCCCAGTAATTACTGAGGCCAAAAAAGCTGCATCAGTTTTAGGTTGGGTAGTGAAAGAAATGGAAAATCGATACAAGCTAATGACCAAAGTGGGAGTAAGGAACATAGACGGCTATAACGAAAAACATAAAATTTCTATGCCTTATATCGTTGTTATTGTTGATGAAATGTCTGATTTAATGCTTGTTGCCGGTAAAGATATAGAGAATTACATTCAAAAGCTTTCACAAATGGCAAGAGCTGCGGGAATTCATATTATAATGGCAACTCAAAGACCAAGTGTTGATGTGATTACAGGAACAATAAAAGCTAATTTTCCAACTAGGATATCATTTCAAGTTACATCCAAGATAGATAGTAGAACAATTCTAGGTGAGCAGGGAGCAGAGCAATTACTTGGTAAAGGGGATATGCTTTATATGACCTCAGCCAACAGAATGACGAGAACACATGCACCATTTGTATCAGAAGAAGAAATTGAAAAAATAAATAATTTTTTAAGGAATCAAGCAGAACCAAATTATGTAGATGAAATTCTTAATTTTGTAGATGAAAAAGAAAGTGCTAATAATTTGAATGATAATGAAAATCTTGACGACTTATACAATACAGCGTTGGAGATTGTAAAATCTGAAAGAAAAGCATCTACCTCATTTTTACAAAGAAAATTACAAATTGGTTATAATAGAGCAGCAAGGATAGTTGATCAAATGGAGGCAAACGGAGAGGTAAGTCAGGCTAATCATGTTGGTAAAAGAGAAGTACTTAAATGAAAAAATACTTAATTTTTTTTTTTATTTTTTTTTTTAATATAAATGCATACAGTTTTTCAAATCAAAAAATTATAAATCACTTAGAAAACATAAAATCTTTGCAATTCAAGTTTACCCAGAAGATAGATAATAATAATATTGAGAAGGGAGAATGTATAATTTTATACCCTAAGCAAATTTTTTGTGAATATTATGACATTTATAACAAAATACTCGTTTCAAATGGTAAATCTCTAGTTATCAATTCAGACAAGATCAAAAATTACTATAGATATCCACTAGATAAAACACCTTTAAATTTTATACTTGATAAAAAATTTTTGATTTCAAAAATCAATGATGCAGAAAATGATAAGAATTATCCATTTTTTTATGTCTTTAATTTTGAATATGAAAATAATTTGATTAAAGTTTTTTTTGATAAAGAAAGTTTAAATTTAATGGGTTGGGAAACCAAAGATATTTATCAAAATCTAATACAAACTTTTTTGAGTGACATTAATATTAACGTTAAAGTTGAAGAAAAATTATTTTCAATACAAAAATATACTAATTAATCTCAATATTTATTTTTTCAGATTTAAATACCTGCATCCCTCTAGCTAAATAATTTTTAATAGCATTTTCATGGTCAAGTGAACAAGTATGTAGCCAGACTCTTGACATTCCTTCTTCGAATAGTTTCTTAATAGCCTCAGAGAGAAGATAGCCACCGCATTTTTTTCCAAAATATTCCTCTAAAATACCAAAATATGCAATTTCTGAATGATTGTTATCAAGATCATGGATAGTTTCATAATATCCGGCTAAGTTGTTATTATCTTTTAAAATAAAGGTTTTTATTCTTGAATTTTCAACATACTCAATCCATTTTTTATCTGCCCAAACTAACCTATCTATCCATCTATGTTTTCTTCCAATTTGTTTGTAAAAAAACTTGTTTAATTGGAAATCAGGTGGGTCTAATTGAATAATTTTGAAGTTAGGCCCTGGACTTTTTGAGTAGTTTAAGTCTCTTGCTGAATTAATTTCTAAGAAACTTCTGTCTACATTAATTTTCACGAGACCATTTTACCAATTTTCTCTCCACCAAACAAATGAAAATGCAAATGGGGAACTTCTTGTCCACCGTCCTCACTTATATTTGCTAGAGCTCTGTATCCCTTGCCTGTATCAACAGATATGTTTAATTTCTTTGCAACAATATTTATACCCTTGAGTAATCCAACCATTTCATTAGGTGATGCGTTTTGACTAAAGTCATCTAAGTCAATATACTTACCTTTTGGGATTACTAATGCATGAATTTTTTTTTGAGGATTTATATCATGAAAAGACAAAACAAATTCATCTTCATAGATTTTATTACAAGGTATCTCGTTTCTTAATATTTTTGCAAATATATTATTATCATCATAACTCATGACTACATTTTTTCTAAAACTGATTTAACTGTGTCTCCCATAACAGATGGATTTTTGGAAATTGTAATTCCGCATTCTTTTAAAATTTCAACTTTTTCAATTGCACTCTCTCCATAAGCTGAAACTATTGCACCTGCATGACCCATTACTCTTCCTTTTGGAGCTGTTAATCCAGCAATATATGCAATTACGGGTTTTTTCATATTTTCTTTTGCAAACTCTCCTGCAGCGACTTCCTGTGGTCCACCAATTTCACCAATCATTAATATTGCATCGGTCTCATCATCTGTTTCAAACTTTTCAATTATATCTCTAAATGAACTTCCATTTATTGGATCTCCTCCAATGCCTACACTTGTAGAGACACCTATATTTAAATTTTTAAGTTGTTGAGCAGCTTCATAACCTAATGTTCCTGATCTACTAATAATTCCAACTCTTCCTTCTTTATAAATATGACCTGGCATTATTCCTAACATTGATTTTCCAGGACTTATAATTCCGGCACAGTTTGGTCCAACTAATGTCATTTTAGAACTTTTAGTGTATCTTCTCATATATCTTTTTATTCTAATCATGTCATGAGAAGGTATTCCGTCAACTATAGCTACACATATTTTTATTCCAGCATCCGCTGCTTCCATTGCGGAGTCAGCTGCAAAAGCTGGGGGTACAAATAAAATTGAAGAGTCGGCTCCTGTTTCATTCACAGCATCTTTAACTGTATTAAATACAGGTAAATTTAAATGTTTTGATCCTCCTTTTCCTGGAGTTACTCCACCAACAACATTTGAACCATATTTTATCATCTCATCTGCATGAAAAGAACCCATTTTACCAGTAAAACCTTGAATTATTATCTTACTATTTTTATTTACAAGAACAGTCATGATTTATTTATTTAGTGCTGCAACTGCTTTATTAGCTGCATCCTCTAAAGTATTTGCCTCAATATAATTTATTTTACTTTCTTTTAAGATTTTATTTCCTTTTTCGACATTGGTACCTGCTAGACGAATAACTAATGGAACTTTAATTTCAATTTTTTTTAATGCATCTACAATTCCTTCTGCAACCCAATCACATCTATTGATACCAGCAAAAATATTTACGAGAATTACTTTAACTTTTTCATCCATTGTAACTAGTTTAAAGGCTTTAACTATTTTTTCCGGCGTTGCTCCACCTCCTACATCTAAAAAATTTGCAGGAGTTCCTCCAGCTAATTTAATCATATCCATAGATGCCATCGCAAGACCAGCACCGTTTATTATGTTGCCTATATTTCCATCTAAACTGACATAGTTTAAACCTCTGTCTGATGCAAAAATTTCTTTTGAATCTTCTTGTGTTTTATCTCTTAGCTCAGAAACTTGACTTCTTCTAAACATTGCATTGTTATCAAAACTCATTTTACAATCTAAAGCTAATATTTGCTTTTGTTTAGAAATAACTAATGGATTAACTTCAACCATTGTTGCATCTAATTCACTGAAAGCTTTATAACATCCAATAATAGTATCAGAAGCTCTTCTAATTAAGTCTGGCTCTATTCCAAGACCAAATGCTAATTCTCTGGCTTGAAAATTTTGCATTCCAACCGCAACTTCAATTTTAGATCTAATAATTGTTTCTGGTTTTTCCTTTGAAATTTCTTCAACGCTCATTCCACCTTCTGTGGATGCAACAACCATAATACTTTCTGAGCTCCTATCAAAAACCAATCCTAAATATAATTCCTTTTCGATATCTGTAGCTTCTTCGATATAAATTCTGTTTACTATTTTTCCTTCAGGTCCTGTTTGATTTGTTACTAATTTTTTTCCTAATAATTTATCTGTCGCTTGAGCAACTTCTAATGGAGTATTACAAACAATTATCCCTCCAGCTTTACCTCTAGCACCAGAATGAATTTGCGCTTTAACTACCCATCTTGATCCACCAATTTCTCTAGCTTTATTCTCAGCATTCTCTGGGCTGTAAACAATTCCACCTCTAGGAATTGTTACTCCAAAATCTGAAAGTATTTTCTTTGCTTGATATTCGTGAATGTCCATAATTTTATTTATTTAATATGAATTAACTTATCGATATTTACAATGTTTTCAGCCATTTTAGCTGATGCAGCATCTATCATTCTGCCATCAAGCTGAGCAGCTCCTTTACCTTCTTTGGCGGCCTTTTCTAGCTCTTCCAAGATCCTTTTAGCCTTAGTAACCTCTGCTTCTGGTGGAGAGAATACATTGTTTGCTAATGCAATTTGTGAAGGATGTATTGCCCATTTACCCTCAATACCAATTGCAGCACCTCTTTTAGCAGCTGCTGTGTAAGCATCTGGATCATTAAAATCTCCAAAAGGTCCGTCTATTGCTCTTATTCCATACGCTCTGCAAGTCATTACTAATTCAGATAAACCATGATGCCACTGGTCTCCTGGATAATTTTCATTAAGACCACCTATAACAGTTGTTCTTGCCCTTAAACTTGCTGCATAATCTGCAACACCAAAATGCAATGCCTCTAATCTTTCACTTGAAGTTGCAATTTCTTTAATATTTGACATTCCTAATGCTGTCTCAATCAGACATTCTATTCCAATTTTATTTTTTAATTTTTTATTTGTCTCTATTTGAGTTAACAAACAATCAACCATATAAACATCGCTTGCTGTTCCTGCTTTTGGAATTAAAATTGTATCTACATTTTCTCCAGCTTGTTCAACAATCTCAATTAGATCTGAATACATGTAATGAGTATCTAAACTATTTATTCGTACAGAAATAGTTTTACCACTACCTCTCCAATCCATTTCATTCAAAGCTTTAATAACATTTGCTCTTGCAGTTATTTTATCATTTGGAGAAACTGCATCTTCAAGATCTAAAAAAACATAATCGGCTGCTGAACTTAGAGCTTTTTCAAACATTTTAGGTGATGAACCTGGAACTGCTAATTCACTTCTTTGCAATCTTGATCTTGCAGGTTTATAAAATTTATGGCTCATTTTTTTCTTTTGTCTAATTCACTCATTACATCTTCAATCTTAATATTGTTTGCTTCAAGGTACATAGCTAGATGATAAAACACATCTGCAGCTTCATGAATTTTATTTGTATCTTCTTCTACTGCCTCTATCAATTCATTTATTTCTTCTAAAACTTTTGCCTTGCTCAAAGATTTATCACTTAGGAGTTTGTTAGTATAAGAACCATCGACTGGTGAAGATTTTCTTTCTCTCGCAAGTTTAAATAGGCTCTCAAGGGTATTTAGCATCTCAAATCCTAACAGGTATTCCTTTTGAGTCCAAATATTCTTTAGCTTCTTTGACAGAATATTTACCATAGTGAAATATAGATGCTGCCAAAACGGCACTAGCATTGCCTAATTTGATGCCATCGACTAAGTGATCAAGATCACCCACTCCTCCTGATGCTATTGTGGGTATGTTTACCATAGATGAAATTCTTGACATGAGATCAATGTCATAGCCTACCTGGGTACCATCTCTATCCATTGAAGTGACCAACAACTCACCTGCACCACTCTCTTCCATCTTTTTTGCAAACTCTATAGCATCAATTCCAGTATTGTTTCGTCCTCCATGAGTAAAAACTTCCCATTTATCTCCATTTTTCTTAGCATCTATTGCAACAACAATACACTGTGAACCAAATTTTTTTGAACTTTGAACTACTACATCTGCATTTTGAACTGCAGCTGTATTAATTGAAACTTTATCAGCACCACAATTTAATAGTTTACTAATATCTTCTACACTTCTTACTCCTCCACCCACTGTTAAAGGTACAAAACATTTTTTAGATGTATCTTTTACTACTTCATAAATAGTATCTCTATTTTCATTTGAAGCAGTTATATCTAAAAAACAAATCTCATCAGCACCGCCATCACTATATATTTTTGCTTGTTCAACAGGATCACCTGCATCTTGTAAATCAACAAAGTTTATACCTTTAACAACTCTACCATTTTTAACATCTAAACAGGGTATAATTCTATTTTTAAGCATCTATTTCTTTTGCAAGTTCATCTAATTTAATATCACCATCATATATGGCTTTACCAACAATAATTCCCTCAATATTTTTATTTCCTATTTCTTTTGCTTTTCTAATATCATCTATTGAAGAAACACCTCCAGATATAATTACTGGGCAATTTGAATTATTTGCAACATTTTCTGTTTCACTAAAATTTGGACTTAACTTCATTCCATCTCTGTTAATATCTGTATAAATTAATCTACTAACTCCATAATCAATTACATCTTTTAGGAAATCTAAAGTTTTTAAATTAGAATTTTCTTTCCATCCAGATACAGATAAATAACCATCTTTAGCATCTAGACCTAAAGCAATTTTATTTAGAAATTTTTCACACGCTTCTTTTAAAAAATTTTTATCTTTAATTGCAGCACTTCCTAAAATTACTTTCTCAACTCCAACGTCTATATATTTTTTAATACTTTCAAAGTTTCTTACACCACCACCTATTTCAATTTTAAGATCAAATTTACCAACAATTTCCTCAATAATATCAATATTAACAGTCTCCCCAGTTAAAGCTCCATCCAAGTCAACTATGTGCAAGTTTTTAAATCCGTGATCTTTGTATTTATTAGCTTGATCAATAGGTGAAATATCGTACTCAGTTTGGTTATTAAAGTCTCCTTTAACCAGTCTAACGCACTTTTTATCTTTTATATCTATAGCAGGAAAAATTTTCATTAGTTAATATTAGTATAAATATAATCAGGCCTAAACTTAGATTTAAAAATATTCTTATAACCAACAGTATCTAAAAATTTATTTGCTTCATGGTAATTTCTCTCACTTATTTCTATTAGCAATAAACACTCATTATTTTTTAAATTATTTGTCAGACCTTTTAAGGTATAAATTTCATGTCCTTCAACATCAATTTTGATAGATAATTTTTCATTTTTAAAGGTTAGGACTTCATCCCCAGCTTTAAAAGTTGCCTCTCTTACATCAAAGTCTTCTGGGTCAAATTGATGATTAGTGTACAAAACTGAAGAGTTTGATTGAACAAATCCATCTTTAATCATAGATCTAATCTTAGTTTTCTGATTTATATCAGATAATCCAAAATTAAATATTTCAATATTATTAAAAGAATTCTTTAACAGTGTTTTATAGGATTTGTTGTAAGCATCAATATTTGGTTCATAAGCTTTAATTTTTAAATCTTTAAATTTGTCTGCAAGGTAAAAAGAATAGTACCCACAATTAGATCCGATGTCTAAAAAATATGAAAATGAAGTTTGTTTCATTTGATCTTCTAAAAAAATAACCTGATCACTCTCATACTTGTGAGTCAAGATTATTTCTCTATCAATTGGATCTAAAAAATCTAAGTAAAAATAAATATTATTAACTTTAAAATAGTTTCTATTTTTTTTGAAAAATTTTAAAAACCTAGTTCCTATTGATGAAACTAGTTTTTTTAAAAAAGGTAATCTTACTAAATGCTTGATCATTATAAATTTATAAAATTTTTAATTATTTTAAGACCTATATTATCACTTTTTTCTGGGTGAAATTGAGTGCCAAATATATTTTCCTTTTCAATAGCGCAAACAACAGTGGATGAATAATCAGTAGTTGCTGAAATTACTAATTTGTCATCTGGGATAAACTCATAACTGTGCACAAAATACATATGGGATTTATTTTTTACATTTTTAAAAAGGTTACTATCTTTAACTATATTTATTTCGTTCCAGCCAATATGTGGAAGTTTAAATTTACCGCCTTGGTTATCAATTTTAGAAACTTTACCTGAAATCCATCCTAGACCTTTAGTCTCAACTTCCTCATATCCAACGTCAGCGAACATTTGAAGACCAACACAAATTCCAAGAAGTGGCTTCTTGTTAATAACTGCAAACTCATTAAGAGTATCAATCAAACCATTAATACCATTCAGTCCGTCGATGCAACTTTTAAAAGATCCCTGCCCAGGCAATACAACCTTATCGCTAGTTTTTATTGTTTTAAGATCAGATGTTACATCAATATTTACTTTACCTTTTACAACTTCTTTAAACGAATTAATTACAGAACTTATGTTACCTGAATTGTAGTCAACAATTGTGACATTCATTAAATTTATAAAGAACCTTTTGTAGAAGGTATTGTAGTTTTGTTTCTTGGATCCATTTCCAAAGCAGTACGTAATGATCTTGCCAATCCTTTAAAGCAAGACTCAATTATGTGGTGACTGTTATCGCCGTAAATATTTTCTACGTGCAAAGTAATTCCTGCAGCCTGTGAGAACGCTTGGAACCATTCTTTAAATAATTCTGTATCCATCTCACCTAATTTTTCTACTTTCAATTTTACTTTCCAAATTAGATAAGGTCTGTTTGAAACATCGATTGCAACTCTAGTTAGTGTTTCATCCATTGGAATCATTGCGTGGGCGTACCTTTTAATTCCAACAAACTTTTTTGATGCTTTTTTCAAACATTCACCAATTGCAATTCCTGTATCTTCAGTTGTGTGGTGAAGATCAATGTGCGTATCACCTTTAGCTTTAATATTCATATCCATTGATGAGTGTTTTGATAATTGCTCAAGCATGTGATCTAAAAATCCTATGCCTGTATCAACTTTGTACTTACCTTTACCATCAATATTTAAATCAACACTGATGTTGGTCTCTTTTGTTTTTCTACTTATTTTAGCTTTACGTTTCATAATCTGAAAAAGGTATATATCTATTATTCAATTATGGCAATAATTCTAGCCCTGGTCTTGAACTATAAGATTTAATATCCATCTATATGCCATGACAACAATAGTATTAATAAGAAAAAACAATGAAGTAGTAGTTGCTGGAGATGGCCAAGTTAGTATGGGTAATACAGTAATTAAGAAAACTGCAAACAAAGTTCGTAAGATTGAGAAAAGAAATGTAATTGCAGGATTTGCTGGATCTACCGCAGATGCCTTAACATTATTTGAAAGATTAGAGTCTAAACTAGAAAAACATGCTGGAAATCTAGCAAGAGCAGCTGTTGAATTAGCTAAGGATTGGCGAACAGATAAATATTTGAGACGATTAGAAGCCTTGATGGCAGTTGGTGATAAGGAAAATAGTTTTATTATTTCAGGAACTGGAGATGTTTTAGAGCCTGAAGGAGATGTTATTGGAATAGGATCTGGAGGAAATTATGCGCTAGCTTCTGCAAAAGTTCTAATGGATACAGATTTATCAGCAGAAGAGATTGCAAAAAAGGCAATTAAAGTTGCATCTGAAATATGTGTTTTTACAAACGATAATTTAAACATTGAGAAAATTTAATATGGAAAAATCAAACGTTACTACTCTTCCAAATACAAAAGTTAAAAAAGAAAAAAATAGTATTCAAAATTCATTAACTCCAAGAGAAATAGTTTCTGAATTAGATAGATTTGTTGTGGGACAAAATAATGCAAAAAGGGCTGTTGCAATTGCTTTAAGGAATAGATGGAGAAGACAAGCTTTAGAAGGTGATATGAAAGACGAAGTTCTTCCAAAAAATATTTTAATGATGGGGCCAACAGGTGTTGGTAAAACAGAAATATCTAGAAGACTATCAAAATTAGCTGAGGCACCATTTGTAAAAGTTGAAGCAACAAGATTTACTGAAGTAGGTTATGTTGGGAGAGATGTTGAACAAATTATAAGAGATCTTTTAGAAATTGCTATTGCAATGGAAAAAGTGAAAAAAAGAAAAGAAGTTCATTCAAAAGCACAAAAACTAGCTGAGGACAGAGTTCTAGATGCAATAGTTGGAAATAAAGCAAGTGTTGCAACTAGAGAAAGTTTTAGGAAAAGATTAAGAGATGGTGATCTAGACGATAATGAAATCGAGGTAGCTGTTACAGAAAGTAATAGTGGAATGCCATCATTTGAAATTCCTGGAATGCCAGGTGCAAATGTCGGTATGATTAATATTTCAGATATGCTTGGAAAGTCTATGGGCCAAAAAGCTAAAAAGAAGAAAATGTCAGTAAAAGAGTCCCATGAAATACTATTAAACGAAGAGGCAGATAAATTAATTGAACAAGATAAAATTATTAAATCAGCAAAAAATACAACTGAAAACAACGGTATCGTATTTTTAGATGAAATAGATAAAATTTCAGCAAGAACTGATAGAGTTGGTGGAGATGTGTCAAGGGAGGGAGTTCAAAGAGATTTACTTCCTCTGATTGAGGGAACAACAGTAAGCACTAAATATGGTCCAATAAAAACAGATCACATATTATTTATAGCTTCAGGAGCTTTTCAGTTAGCAAAACCATCAGATCTTTTACCTGAGCTTCAAGGAAGATTACCAATTAGAGTCGAGCTAGATGCATTGAATAGTGAGGATTTTAAACGAATTTTAAAAGAGCCAGATAATAGTTTGATCAAACAGTACAAAGCTCTACTCAAAACAGAAAATGTTGATTTAGAATTCACAGAGGATGGGATTGACACCATTGCAACAATAGCAAGTGAAGTAAACACAACAGTTGAAAATATTGGTGCCAGAAGACTTCATACTATTATTGAAAGAGTTTTAGATGAAATAAGTTTTACAGCAACAGATAGAACTGGTGAAAAAATCAGTATAGACTCGGAGTATATTAAGAAAAATATTGGTGAACTTGTTAAAGACGCAGATTTATCAAAATTTATTTTATAATTCTTATTTTTTTTTTTTTAAAAAAATATCAAAATTTCCAACAGATGGATTTTCAACAGCCTCAAAATCAATACTTATGATTTTACTCATTAATTGATTGTTTCGTTTAATAAAATTAGGTACTGAGTGTTTTAATATACTTAAATTATTAGATTGATATGGATCATTTAAATTTTTTGATCTTAAACCTTTGCCAGTAATTACATTTATTTTGTTAACACCTAGAATGAAACATTCCTCTATGTAAGAATTCATTTTTTGATTTGCTTCTTCCAAAGTATAGCCATGTAAATCAATTGATTTTTTAATATATCTATTAGGTTTTGAAGAAATTTTTTGGTCTTTATTTTCTAATCTATCTGTACTATTTAAGAAATCTTGCCAGTCTTGTTTATCTTTATCTGATATTTTTTTTATCAACTAAGCCTGGGTATCAACTATTAACCAATTAGGATTTTTTGAAGTACTATCTTTGGTAAATTTCCAAGTATCTAATACTTTTTTAACTTTTTGAGCGTCTCCAGAGACAACTTTATTATCTTTATCTTTAATGCAAGATATAATTTCACTTACAAATTCTACACTTACTTCAAGCATATTTTTGTTTTGACTATGGTCTTTGATTACTGCAGAATTAATACCAATAAATGTTGTATCAGAAGTAACATTTCTAGCTTTTTTATCTTTTATAGCCTCATCAAACTGATCATATACGTTTTTTGCCAAGAGGTTTTTTATTGATTTAAGATCTTCCTTAGAGAAACTAGTTATTACACTTTCATATGCAATCTTAGCACCATTTAGAAAATCTTTCTTTGCAGTTTCATCAAATGTATCAGCATTTAAAATAGGAGAGCTTTTTGTTTCTTGGACCTCATGAGGGAAACTTGAATTAATATTTTCCTCAAAACCTGTTTTTTTTCCCAAAATTCCTCTTAATCTTAGAAAAATAAATCCAGCTATCATTGCTAGTAATATTATATCGATGTACTCGAAGCTATAACTCATATATTAATAATATTTACTATGTTGATTAATTTCAACCTGCAATTTACATTATAGACAAATGAACACAGTAATAATTCTTGTTTTAGGGATACCTCTTGTTGAAATCTACTTATTTATAAAAGTAGGGTCGCAAATTGGAGCCTTAAACACTGTTTTACTAATACTAACAACAGCAGTTGTGGGTATTTGGTACGCCAGATATGAAGGTTTTAACACATTGCGTTCAGGGATGTCTCAGTTAGTCAAGAATGAAATTCCTTTCTATGAGATAGTTTCTGGAGCAGCAATCGCATTTGCGGCTCTATTATTAATATTACCAGGATTTGCAACCGACATAATAGGTATTCTATTGGTCTTCCCAGTTACAAGAAAATTAATTTTAAGCAAGTATTCTAAGAAACATTCATCAAAGAATAAAAGTAATGATAAAAACAAAAATTACATTGAAGGCGAATTTGAAGATATAGATGATAAAGATGGAAAATAAATACAAAATAATTGTAAGTTATATTCAAGATTTATCAGTTGAAATACCTAGTCCAGAAAGCCTTCTCACAATTAGGAATACAATTCCAGAGTTTCAAGTGAAAGTTGACATTAATTCTAAACCTCTAAAAAAAAAAATGATAGAAGTTCTAACTACTCTAAGCTACGCCAACCCAAATAAAAAAAAGGAAACAGGTTTTTTTCAAATAAAATATGCAACTGTAATTGATATATTGGACTTAAATATCAAAAAAAGTGAGCTAGAAAAAATTGTTTTATGTGACTTACAAACAGATATTTATCCAGAATTAGAAAAAAAATTTTTAACTATTCTTAGAAACTCCGGTCTACCCGATTTAAAATTTGGAAAACAAATTGATTTTGAAGAATTGTATAAAGCAAGACTAAATTAAAAATAGTTTTTTTTTAAATTTTTTTTTAAAAAAGTATTGTGATCAAATAATTCTTTTTCAGAAGGTAAAATAACTTTTTTATAATAATCTAATCCACCTTGACTTAAGGAAACTTTATCTTCATTATTTTCGGCTAGATTTAAAGTAGGCTCTTTTTGATCAATTAAGTTTATATAAACTTTTGCAAGCAAATCACAGTCTATCAAGGCTGTGTGTTTTTCTCTTTTAGAATTGTCAATTCTAAATCTTTTGCATAAGGCATCTAGGCTAATACTAGATCCTGGGAATTTATTCCGTGCGAGTTCTAATGTATCAATAACATTTGAAGTATTAATTTTTTTCTTTCCTACCAAAGATAATTCATTATTTAAATGACCAATGTCAAACTCTGCGTTATGAATAATGATTTTTTTATCTTTGATAAAATCTAAAAAACTGTCAGCAATTTCATCAAATTTTTGCTTTGTTGATAAAAATTCGTCGGAGTATCCATGAACTTCAAATGCTTTCTCAGATACTTTTCTTTCAGGATTTAAATAAAAATGAAATATATTTTTTGTAGGTACTAAGTTATCAAGTTCTATACATCCAATTTCTACTATTCGATGACCATCTTTTACAGATAAACCTGTTGTTTCAGTATCTAGAACTATTTCTTTCATTTAAAATTTTTTTTTTTATTAATTTAATTTCTTTTTTTATTATATTAACTGATAAATTATTATTAATTACATAATTAGCTAATTTTCTCTTTCTAGACAACATAACCTGATTTTCTTTGAGATTCTTAATTAATTTTTTATTGAAATTAGGTCTTTTTTTTAATCTAGCTAAGACCTTAGAATGTTTAGATTGAATAAAAATTATAATATCTTTTTTTTGGTTTAGTTTGTTTTCAATTAATAAAGGAATATCAAAAATAATCATTTTTTTCTTTTTATTTTTAATTATAAATTTTTTCATTCTGTCCCTTACTAATGGGTGAACAATTGAGGATATTAATTTAAGATTTTTTTTATTTGAACTAATGGCTGATATAAGCTCGTTTTTTTTAATAGGAAAAGTTTTAATAAATTTTGGTAATTTTTTTTTTAATTTCTTGAAGCAAAGTTTATTTTTTTTATAAATATATTTTACCTCATTATCTGCATTAAATACTGGGTATCCAAAAAGTTTTGAAATGAAAGATTTTCCAGAACCTATACCACCAATTATTGCAACTCTAATCATCTTTAATATTTTATCTCACAATTTTAATTTTTTAAAAATGTAATTAATTCTTGATTAATTTCTGGTTCAACATGATGCCAAATATTAAAAGCTTTTTGAGCTTGAAATAGAAACATATTAAAACCATTTTCATTTAGGTTATCTTGGGAATTCCCTGCTTCTGAGAATTCAGTTGAAAAAGGAGTGTAAATAACATCATAGAAAAGCTTATTTTTACCATGCTGAGAAAAATCTAAACCAAATTTATCATTCTTTTTTAGACCTAAAGTAGTAGCATTTATAATCATATCAAACTCTGGCAAACTACCCCATTCCACAATATCTATTTCTTTGAACAACTCTTTTAAATGGTCAGCTTTTTTTTTAGTTCTATTACTTAAAAATATTTTTGATGCATTCATCCTTTGTAATGCACAAATAATTGAAGGAACAACTCCGCCTGCTCCTAATATAAGTATCGTTTTACCATTAACATCGTAATTTATTTTTTTTATACTTAATTCAAATCCATCTATATCAGTATTATTTCCAATTAAATTACCCTTATCCAATGAAATAGTATTTACTGATTGTGTCCTTAATGCATTACCACTTAAAATATCTAAAAAAGGTAATATTGTTTTTTTAAATGGAACAGTAACATTCAAACCCTCTAAGTCTCCCTTTTTGATCAATTTACACAATTCAGGCAAATCTCTCTCATTTGCTTCTAATTTGCCATAAATTCCATCCAAATTATTTGATTTGATCCAATAATTATGAAGCTTTGGGGACAAAGAATGTTCGATTGGGTTGCCTATTACTAAAAACTTTTTCATTTTTGAAGTTCTAAATATTCCTTAATTTTTTTTATTGGAAGTCCCATTATTGTATCTTCATCACCATCAATATCTGAAAATAAGGTTCTTCCCTCACCCTCTATTTGGTAAACATTATATGAATATAAATCCTCATCACTTATTTTACCTAGATATTCTAATAATTTATCTTCAGAAAAATTCTTCATTGTTAAATGTGCTTTATCGGTGTAATTCCATATCATTGAACCATTTTTAGATATGCAAACCGAACTTATTAAAGAATGTTTTTTTCCATTAAGTTTTTTTAAAATGTTAAGAGCTTCATCTCTACTTTCGGGTTTTGATATTAACTCACCAGATAAATCAATAACACTATCTGCTCCTAAAACTAGAGTATTGTTCACTTTTTGACTTACTTTATTTGCTTTTAGCTCAGCAAGATTTTTGGAAATAATTTCTGGTGAAACCCCTTCTTTCAATAGATTTTCTTTGATTGGTTCTTCATCTACATTTGAAATTTCAACATTGCAACTAATATTGTGACTATCAAGTATCTCTTTTCTAACCTTACTTTTTGATGCTAAAATAATGTTAAGCATTTTTTTTATTTTTTATCTCATAAATTTTAATTACTGATGCAGCTGTCTCTTCAACTGATTTCCTTGTTACGTCTATAGTGGGCCAGTTATTTTCTTTAAATATTTTTCTAGCATTTATTAATTCATCTTTAATTTTATCAATATTAATGTATTCGCTATTTTGATCCTCTTTCAATGAAGTTAATCTATTTTTTCTTAAATCATATAGTCTTTCAGCCTCTGTTACTAAACCAACAACACATGGAGTGAATTTTTTTTCTTTAACCTTGGGTGGTATTGAATTTTTATCTACGAGGGGGATATTTGAAGTTTTAAAACCTCTATTTGCAAGGTAAATCGATGTTGGTGTCTTGCTTGTTCTACTAACACCTAAGAGAATTATATCTGATTTTTCTATATCATCTGTTTGATTCCCGTCATCATGGTTCATAGTGAATTGAATAGCCTCAATCCTGTCGTAATATTCTTCATTCAAAATATGTTGTCCACTTGGTTGGTGGGAAGCTTTTTGATTTAAGACTTTTGAAAAATTTAAAATTAGGTCTCCAAGAACTCCAAAACAAGGTATATTTCTCTCGTAGGATTTTTCTGTAAGATATTTTGCTAATTTGCTGTTAACAATTGTATATAAAATGATTGAGTTTTTATCTTCTTTTGCCTGTTTTAGAATACTAAGAGTTTGACTCTCAGTACGAGTAAAAGAGAAATGGTTTGTCTCGTATTCGAAATTAGGAAATTGCGCTTTTAATGCTAAAAAAATTCTATCTAGAGTTTCACCGGTCGAGTCTGATATTAAGTATATTTGGTATAAGTTTCTCATGTATAAAGTGTTTATAATCTATAAATAAAATAAGAAAAATGCAGATTTATCTCTCTGAGTATTTAAAGTTAGTTTTTTTTCCATTTAATTAACTGAATTATAAAATGTTAACAAAGTTATACATAATATACATAAAATATGAGAAACCTTAATTAATGCCTTAAATATGTGACTAATTTTAGATCCAGATTGTTAATAAATAGTTAAACAAGTGTGGTAATTGACTAATTTACGTTATTCACAATACATAATACTAATACAATAAATAATATATATCTATTTATATGGGTCCCATAACTAAATGTATTAAAAATAAAGATACCAGATCTAATCCTATATGGTTGATGAGACAAGCAGGAAGATATCTGCCGGAATTTAGAGAAATTAGAAAAGAAAACCAAGACTTTATAAAACTTTGCCTAAATATTGATTTAGCATCTGAGATTACTCTACAACCTATTAAAAGGTTCGGATTTGATGGAGCTGTAATATTTTCAGATATTTTAATGTTACCTTATGGACTTGGTCAAGGAGTAGAATTTGAAAAAAATTTTGGACCTAAACTGGGAGATATAAACTTAGAAAAAATAAAAAATGTTGATGAAATAAATTTTACTGAAAAGGTTTATAAAGTCTATAAGGCAATCGCAAAAACAGCAACAGATCCTTTAATGAAGAATAGAGACATGATTGGATTTGTTGGAGCTCCTTGGACAATACTAGTTTACATGATTAATAAATCTTCTCCTAAAAATGGTTTATCGGGTGATTTTTTTAAAGACGAATTTTTAATTAATAGATTGCTAGGAATAATAGAGAAATTTTTAAAACTTCATATAAAAAACCAAGTTGAAGCTGGAGCTCAAGTTATTCAAATTTTTGATAGTTGGGCTGGCTTATTAGAAAGTAAATTTCCAGAATACATTTATATACCTACTCTTAATATCGTAGAGTATGTAAAAAAATTAGGTGTACCCGTTATTTGTTTTCCCAGAGGTATTAAAGATTATAAAAATTTTTGTGAAATCGTTAAACCTGACGCTGTAAACATAGATTACGATGTTGACCTAAAGAAAATAGTAAAAGAAATAAAAATTCCAATCCAAGGAGGGCTTGACCCCAAAATATTATTGAGTGATAAAGAAACTCTTAAGAAAGAAGTTGAGAGATATCTCCATATTTTTAAGGATCATCCATACATATTTAATTTAGGACATGGAATTCTACCAGAAACTAAAATTGAAATGGTTGAAAACTTGATAAAAATCGTAAGAAGCTTTAAATGAGATCAGATCACCCACAAGTTAATTATGGCAAAATAGGTGTTTTAATAATAAATCTTGGCACACCCGACTCCACTAGTTGGCTGGATATAAGGAAATACTTAAAGGAATTTTTATCAGATAGAAGAGTTATTGAGGTAAACCCTCTTATTTGGCAAGTAATACTTAACTTATTTATACTTACTTTCAGGCCGTCAAAAACTGCCAAAGCTTACAAAGAAATATGGATGAAAGACAAAAACATGTCACCGCTTAGGTTTTTTACAGAAAGCCAAGCTCATAAATTATCTGAGAAAATTGGTAATGAAAAGTTGATAGTTGATTTTGCTATGCGGTATGGCAATCCAAGTATTAGAAGCAAAATAAATGAGCTACATGAGAAAGGTTGTGAAAATTTAATAATACTACCTCTTTATCCTCAGTATGCTGCTGCAACGACAGCAACTGTATGTGACGAGGTTTATAGAACCCTTATGAATATGAGGTGGCAACCAAATTTAAAAATAATTCCTCATTATGAGTCAGAACCATTATATATAGATGCTATTAAAAATAGTATTGTAAAAAAAATTAGCGAAATTAATTGGAAACCAGATTTAATAGTAGCCTCATATCATGGAATACCAAAAAAATATTTTGACAAGGGTGATCCCTATCATTGCTATTGTCATAAAACCACTAGACTAATTTCTGAAAAATATTCAGATATTAAAATTATAACAACATTTCAATCAAGATTTGGTCCTCAAGAATGGTTGCAACCTTATACGGACAAAACTTTTGAAGCCCTGCCAAAAGAGGGAAAAAAAAATATTTTAGTTATATGTCCTGGTTTTTCATCTGATTGTGTTGAGACTTTAGAAGAAATATCTATCCAAGGAAAGGAAAGTTTTATTAAATCGGGTGGTGAAAACTTTGAAATGATACCTTGCTTAAATGATAATGAAGATCATATTTTTTTATTCAAACACCTTATTTCAAAAAATTTATAATCAATGAGTGGATATCTTTTATTTAAATCACTTCATCTAATAGCAGTAATTTCTTGGATGGCAGGCTTACTATATTTACCAAGAATATTTGTTTACCACGTTGAAAATTTTGAAAAGGATCAAGCTACTGAAATTTTTGAAACGATGGAAAGAAAACTTTATAATTATATCATGCGACCAGCCATGATTTTGTCTTGGCTTTTTGGAATTATATTGATTTGGATTAATGGAATTGAAAGTTTCACATATTTATGGTTACAACTTAAAATTCTATCAGTAGTGATTTTAACAATTTATCATGAATATCTGGGCAAATGTATTCGCTCGTTAAAATCTAAAGAAAACTCAAAATCATCCAGATTTTTTAGGATAATAAACGAGATACCTACAGTATTGCTTATTTTCATTGTTTTTATTGTTGTTTTTAAGCCTATCTAGGGTTGAAATTTTTACATCAGTATATATATTTAGTTTATCTTTAACAAAAACTTCCACACATGAATATTCAAGAATTAAAAGAAAAAAGCTCAGAAAAGTTAATCACCGAAGCTGAAAAGCTAGGTATAGAAAACGCAAGCACATTACGTAGGCAAGAAATTTATTTTGCAATTTTAAAAAAACTTGCAGAAAAAGGTGAAGAGATTACCGGTGGAGGTGTTTTGCAATTACTCCAAGACGGTTTTGGGTTTCTTAGAGCTATGGAGTCAAACTATTTACCAGGAGCTGATGATATATATGTAAGCCCTAGTCAAATCAGAAGATTTGGTTTAAGAACTGGTGATAGTGTTGAAGGACCTATTAGATCTCCAAAAGAAGGAGAGAGATATTTTGCACTTCTTCAAGTTAGTAAAATAAATTTTGAAGAACCAGATAAATTTAAACACAAAATTGCTTTTGATAACTTAACGCCTCTTTATCCAAACAAACAATTAGGAATGGAAGTTGAAACAAACAAAGTTGAAAAAAAACCTGATTTAACCCCAAGACTAATTGACTTGGTCAGTCCAATTGGAAAAGGCCAAAGATCTTTAATTATTTCACCTCCAAAAGCTGGTAAAACAATGATTTTACAAAGTATAGCTAACTCTATCACAGCCAATCATCCAGAATGTTATCTAATGGTTCTATTAATAGATGAAAGACCTGAGGAAGTTACAGATATGCAGAGAACAGTCAAAGGTGAAGTTATTAGTTCTACGTTTGATGAACCAGCACAACGTCATGTAGCTGTAGCAGAAATGGTGATTGAAAAAGCTAAAAGATTAACCGAACATAAAAAAGATGTTGTAATTTTATTAGACTCTATAACTAGACTAGGAAGAGCCTATAATGCAGTTGTTCCAAGCTCAGGAAAAGTCTTAACAGGTGGAGTGGATGCAAATGCACTTCAGAGACCCAAAAGGTTTTTTGGTGCTGCTAGAAATATAGAGGAAGGTGGATCCCTAACAATTATAGCTACTGCTCTTATTGATACAGGAAGCAGAATGGATGAGGTAATCTTTGAAGAATTTAAAGGAACTGGAAATAGTGAAACAATCTTAGATAGAAAAATATCAGAAAAAAGAATTTACCCAGCGATTGACATTACCAAATCAGGAACAAGAAGAGAGGAATTAATTTTTGACAAAAACGATCTTCAAAAAATGAATGTTTTACGGAGAATAATTGCTCCTATGGGATCTATGGATGCTATCGATTTCATTAATTCTAAATTAAAGACTACAAAAAATAATGCTGAGTTCTTTAATTCGATGAACAAGCCTTCATAGTTTTTAAGTAAACTTACAAATATCTTAACTGTTTCATAGTTTTTTTAAATTTCATCTCTATTTGATTTATTATATTTATATCAATATCTTTTCCCCAATTATTTTCTGGTCCCTTGTAAAAGAAATTAAATTTTTCTTTGGTATCTTTATATTCCTTAAAACCCCCATTAGCTTCTAATTTTTGTAGTTCTTTAAAATTAGTAGTTTCAATTATCTTCTCAATTTTATTATCATCAAAGTCAATTTTGGTTAATTTACCTAAAAATTCACAAATCCTAAAGATCTCTTTTTTTGTATTATTAATAAGATCTTCGTACCTTATAATTAATAAATTATTATTGTGCCGACACCAAGATATATAGTGATCTTCCCAATCAGTTATGGGTGTTATTACACCACTTTCACCACCAATATTTTCTTTCAAGGCCTTTTTTTCAATCATAAAATTTTTTGCCTGTTCATTCGTTAAATTAAAATGATTAGCAATAGAACTTACTAAATTCCTTGGGTCTCTAACTATATAAATTGTTGCAAGTGTATTTTCTCTATTTGTAAAAGAATAATTACCAATTTTAATATTAGCGTTATGTGTTTTATAAAACCAAATCTTATTTTCAAGGTTAATTCTTTCTTGGGCTTTTATCCAATACTTGAAAACCTTGTTTAAGTCCGAATAGTCATCCGTTAATCCTTTGAAATGATCTTGTCTTGGAAACTGAGGTATGTTTTTTAATAATTCCATATCAAATTTTCCATTACTCGAAAAAAGTAACGAAGAGATAATAGTTCTTACCCACGTATTTCCACTTTTAGGATATGAAGCTAACCAAACAATCATTAAGATAAATATATAATTTTGATGAATATAAAACTATAATAATTAATTATGACAATTTATGCTCTCTCTTCAGGACCTGGTGTATCTGGAATTGCAGTTATAAGATTATCTGGATCAAATACTGAAAATATAATTAAGTTGTTAATAAATAGTGAGCTCCCCAAACCGAGAGTAGCAACTTTAAAAAAATTCAATAAAATCAACAGTTCTGAGCTTATAGATGAAGGTATATTATTGTGGTTTCCTGCCCCTGAGAGCTACACAGGTGAAGATATGGCAGAAATTCATGTACACGGCAGTATAGCAGTTGTGAGATCAATTTTAGATCAATTATCAAAATTAGATGATTCTCGTTTGGCTGAACCAGGAGAGTTTACAAAACTTGCTTTTCAAAATGAAAAGATAAATCTTCTAAAGGCCGAAAGTATTTCTGATTTAATTTCTGCTGAAACGGAAATCCAAAGACAACAAGCTGTTAATATCATGAGTGGAAAAAGTTCGGAAAAATTTAATTTTCTTAGAGGAAAACTTTTAAAAATTTTATCAAACGTTGAAGCTAAAATTGATTTTCCTGAGGAGGATCTTCCGGATGATGTAATTAAAAATATTAAAAATAATTCTGAAAAAGTAAGAAAAGAAATTGAAAAAATTTTAGATGATCAAAAAGTTGGAGAAAGAATTAGAGAAGGTTTTAAGATTGCAATTATTGGACCCGCAAATGCAGGGAAATCTTCCTTACTGAATTATCTTTCTAATCGTGATGTAGCCATTGTTTCAGAAATTGCAGGAACAACCAGAGATGTTATTGAAGCTCATTTAAATTTAGATGGTTACCCAGTTGTGATTTCCGATACTGCGGGGATAAGAGAATCTAAAGATGAGATAGAAAAAAAAGGAATCAAACTTGCTCTTAAACGTGCTGAGGATGCGGATCTTAACATAATAGTAATTGAGCCAAAAAGTGTTAATTTTACTGGATTTTTGAACGATTTGATTAGTGAAAAATCAATAATTGTAATTAATAAAATAGATCTTGGTTATAAAGATATTAATCAACAAATTGAAAAGTTTAATCCAATTTTTTTATCAATTAAAAATGAAACAAACTTAGAAGAGTTAATAAATATAATTAAAGATAAACTAAAAAATAAATTTGTTAGTTCAAACGAAACTCTCATTACGAGAGAAAGACATAGACAAAGTTTAGAAGCTTGTGTTCAAAATTTAATCAACTTTGAGAAAAAAAACTCTCAAGAAGATTTTGATAAAGCTGCAGAAGATTTAAGATTGGCAACCAGACATTTAGGAATGATTGTTGGTAAAGTAGATGTCGAAGAAATATTAGAGTCTATTTTTAATGATTTTTGTATAGGTAAATAAGCACTGAATTTATTTGGTTTTTAGACATTTTTAAGTGTTTTCTTGTAAATTTTAAGATCAATAATAAATTACGGCTATGAAAAATGAGTTATCATTTGATGTAGTTGTAATTGGCGGAGGGCATGCTGGATGTGAAGCAGCTGCAGCATCTGCTAGATTGAGAGTAAATACAGCTTTATTTACACATAAATTTGATACTATTGGTGAGATGTCATGTAATCCAGCTATAGGAGGATTAGGCAAAGGTCATCTTGTTCGAGAGATAGACGCACTAGATGGTGTAATGGGAGAAGTTGCGGATAAATCAGGAATACAATTTCGATTATTAAACAGAAGTAGAGGTCCTGCAGTGCGGGGACCACGTACACAAAGTGATAGATCACTTTATAAGAAATATATGCAAGAAAAATTGGTAAACTACTGTAATTTAAGCATTTTTTCAGATCCTGTAATAGAGTTTATTTTTGATAAAAACAATATAATTGGTTTTATAACACAAGAAGGTAAAAAAGTACTCTCATCAAAAATAATTTTAACAACTGGAACTTTTCTAAACGGGTTAATCCATATTGGTAATGAAAAAACACCTGCAGGGAGATTTAATGAAAAACCTTCAACTGGCTTAAGTGAACAGTTAGAAAAATATAATTTCAAAATTGGAAGATTAAAAACAGGAACACCTCCAAGGCTAGATGCAACGACAATTAATTTCAAAAAACTTGAGGAACAGCATGCAGATGAAGATCCATATTTTTTTTCTTTCCTTACTAAAAAAAATATTAATAGACAAATTACTTGTAGGATGACTTATACCAATCAAGCAGTACATGATATCATTTCTAAAAATATAAAAAGTAGTGCCATGTATTCTGGAAGTATCCAGGGAGTTGGTCCGAGATACTGTCCCTCTATAGAAGATAAAATTGTAAAGTTTGCCGACAAACAAAAGCATCAAATATTTTTGGAGCCAGAGGGTCTAAATGATAAAACTATATATCCTAATGGAATTTCAACTTCCCTTCCCGCTAAAATACAGCAAGAAATATGTAATAATATCAATGGTTTAGAAAACGTTAAGATTTTAAGACCTGGATATGCTATAGAATATGACTTTGTGGATCCAAGAGAGCTATTTTTAACGTTAGAGACAAAAAAAATTAGAAATCTTTACTTAGCAGGACAAATAAATGGCACAACAGGTTATGAAGAGGCAGCCGCTCAAGGTTTGATTGCCGGAATTAATGCTTCTCTTTCTATATTAGGTAAAGAACCATTCATCCTTGATAGATCTGAAGCATATATAGGTGTGATGATAGATGATTTAGTCACAAAAGGAGTTGCTGAGCCTTACAGAATGTTTACTTCAAGGGCAGAATATAGGCTATCTTTGAGATCTGATAATGCAGATCTTAGACTAACTCAAAAAGGAATTGATATTGGACTTATATTAAATGAGAGGAAAATTATATATAAAGAGAAGGAATCTAAACTTAATAAAAGTTTGAAAATTATGGAAAGTTCTTTGATTACTCCATCAAAAGCCTCAAAATTTGGAATAAATATTGCGAAAGATGGGGTTAAAAGGAATGCAATAGAAATATTAAGTCAAAATTCAGTAAATATGATAAAAATTAGAGAAATTTGGCCAGAAATTGAACATGTTTCACGTGAAATAGATGAACAAATTGAAATAAAAGCACACTATAAAGGATATTTAAAGAAGCAAAATGCAGATATTCTAGCATTTAAAAGGGATGAAAATCTTAAAATACCTGATAATCTTGATTATGACCAATTTTCTGGACTATCAAATGAAGTTAAGTCAAAATTTAAGGAAATAAAGCCAAAAACTCTTGGCCAAGCACTTAGAATAGATGGAATTACTCCAGCTGCAGTATATATTTTGTTGTCTCATGTCAAAAGAAAGTCTATTAAGCATATAGCTTGATTGATTCGAAAATAATAAAAACAGATAAAATTTATCTCCCAAATGTTTCACGTGAAACTTTGAAAGAGTTAGAGGACTATTCACAGTCAATTTTAAATACAAATAGGAAAATAAATTTGATAAGTTCAAGTACAGAAAAGTCAATAAATACAAGACATATTTACGATAGTGCACAAACAATTGATTTTATTGATAAAAATGACATACGCGTATGTACTGACCTTGGCTCTGGTGCTGGGCTTCCTAGTATAGTTTTAGGTATTTTGATGAAATCCAAAAAACAAGGTTTTAAGCTAATTTTCTATGAAAAGAGTTACCACAAGAGCAATTTTTTAAGAGATATGGTAAAAAAATTTAAACTAGAAGCAAAAATTTACCAAAAAAATATATTTGAAGAGAAAAATTTAGTAACAGATGTAATAATTTGTCGAGCATTCAAACCATTACCAGTTATTTTTGATCTAGCAACAAAGAATTTTAAAAATTTTAAGTACATAGTCATGTATTTAGGTAAGAGTGGAAAAAAAATTTTAAAAGATGTCTCTACAAAATGGAAATTTGACTTAGAGGAAATGAAAAGTTTAACAAGTGATGAGTCATCAGTAGTAAAAATATCAAATTTAAAAAAAAAATATGAATAAAAAAATTATTTCTGTCATAAATCAGAAAGGTGGCGTGGGAAAGACTACCACTGTCATTAATCTTGCTGCTGGTTTAACTATGAAAGGAAAAAAAATTCTTGTAATCGATCTTGATCCTCAAGGTAATGCTACAACAGGCCTTGGATTATCTAATACAACAAGTTCTGATCAAACAATTTACGATGTATTGAATGGAAATAAAAAAATTTTAGAAGTAATCCAGTCTACAGGCTTTGAAAATTTAGATTTGATATCATCAAATGTTGATTTGTCTGGATTAGAAGTGGAAACAGCAGGTGATAGTCGGAGAGCCTTTAAACTTAAAGATGAATTAGCCCTGATTTTAAATAATTCTGAGCCATTGTATGATTATATCATAGTTGACTGTCCACCTTCTTTGAGCCTCCTTACAGTTATGGCATTAGTAGCCTCTGATGCGCTTGTGGTACCTCTTCAGACAGAATTTTTTGCTTTAGAGGGACTCACACAGCTTATTAAAACAATTGAGAGAATAAAGTCAAACCTAAATCCATCTTTAGACATAAGAGGAATACTTTTGACCATGTATGATAGAAGAAATAAATTATCAGGTGAGGTAGAAACAGAGGCAAGGAACTATTTTAAGGATAAAGTTTATAGTACAGCCGTACCTAGAAATGTTAGATTATCAGAAGCACCCTCACACGGCGTACCAGTACTAATTTATGATAAGACATGTCCAGGCAGCAAAGCATATTTTAATTTTACAGAGGAATTTTTAAATCAAGACAAACCAGTGGAGACCGCAGCATGATAAATCCGTTTAAATCTAAAAAGGGTCTTGGAAGAGGACTATCTTCTTTAATAGGTGATAGTGGAAAAATTGATGATAAAAAAAATATTTCAATAAGTTCTTTAGTTAGAAATAAGTATCAGCCTAGAAAAAAATTTGATGAAATAGCTTTAGAGGAATTAACTAACTCCATAAGAGAACGAGGAATTATCCAACCTATCATCGTAAGACCGTCTACTGATGTACAAGATAAATTTGAAATAATAGCTGGAGAAAGAAGATGGCAAGCAGCACAATATGCAGGTCTGCATGAGGTTCCTATTGTCGTAATTAATGCAGATAATTTAAAGTCATTGGAATTTGCGATTGTAGAAAATGTCCAAAGAAAAGATTTAAACCCTATCGAAGAAGCTGAAGGATATAAAAGATTGATTGATGAATTTAGTTATGACCAAGATAAAGTATCCAAATTCATTGGAAAAAGTAGAGCACATATATCAAATTGTTTACGACTTCTCTCTCTTCCACAAGAAATTATAGAATTAATAATTGAAGAAAAACTATCTCAGGGTCATGCAAAAATTTTAGTCGGTCTAGATAATGCTATTCTTTTAGCAAAGAAGATTATTTCAAAAAAACTATCAGTAAGGCAAGCTGAAAGTTTAGTGCGTATGTTGAAATCTAGTTCTAATAGTCCTACTAAGAAAAAAGATCCAAATATTGTAAGTCTTGAAGAAGAGTTAACAGACAAAATTGGAATGAGAGTTTTTGTTAAGAATAAAAGAAATAATTCTGGAATAATTAGTTTGGAGTATAAAGGGGCTGATCAGCTTGATAAATTAGTAGAGATTATTAAAAAATATTACTAGTAATTACTTACAAAATTAGACACAAAAAGCATTGAATTTGCTGTATTTTTTTTAACTTCAGCCTCTAAATTATTAATCTTAAATATTATATGTTTTACTTCTTCAGTGGACCATGATTGAGCCTGTTTTTTAACAATACTTTTTTCTTTCCAAAATATTGGTGGTTTGAAACTTGATAATACTTGATCTATATTTTTTTTATCATCAATTTCTGATCTAATTTTTAAAAGTCTTTTTGATTTGTTTAATATAGTTCTTATTATTAATATACAATCTTCTGATGAGTAATTATTTTCATTAAGTATATTTGATACTTTTCTTGAATTTTTTGCTAAGTAATTGTCAGATAATTCGAATACACTATAGTTTTCTGCAAGATTAGAAAGCTTCATGACATCATCTGTGCTTACTTTATTCTTGCTAATCATTAAGCTTTTTAACTTTGATAGTTCATTTTTTAAATTAATCCTATCTCCTTTAGATCTTTCGATAAGTATATTTTTAATTTCTTGGGATAGACTGAGTTTATTTTTTATTAAAAAATTCTGAATTATTACATTTAATGATCTGTTATCATCCTCATACACTGGTGTACAAATTATTTGTTTATCTTTTTCAAATAGGCTTCTTAGCTTAGATTTTTTTTCTAAAATCAATGATTTGATAATTATTTTTGTATCCGCTATTTCTCTTTCCAATATGTCATTAAATA
>CACJFS010000007.1 GCA_902592715.1 uncultured Pelagibacteraceae bacterium | reverse complement strand
CATGGTCTGATGCAAGTTCAGTGGATACTGGATATGCAGATGGATCTGATTGGTACTTCCAAATGGTTTTCTGTGCGACGACAGTTTCAATTGTATCTGGAACATTAGCTGAAAGAATTAAATTATGGCCGTTCTTTTTATTTGCGGCTATTCTATCAGGAATTATCTATCCAATCGTAATGGGTTGGCAGTGGGGTGGTGGCTGGTTAGCAGCTGCAGGTTTCTCTGACTTTGCTGGTTCAACACTCGTTCACTCAACTGGAGGTGCGGCAGCATTAGCTGGAGCAATTCTTTTAGGAGCTAGAACAGGTAGATTTGATAAATCTGGAGCAGCTAAACCCATGAAACCATTTGCAGCGTCATCTGTACCACTAGTTACAGTTGGTGTATTTATATTATGGCTAGGTTGGTTCGGATTTAATGGTGGATCACAATTAGCAATGGGAACATTTGATGATGCAGTAGCAGTATCAAATATTTTCATTAATACAAACTTAGCAGCCTGTGGTGGTGTATTAGCAGCTGGTGCAATAACAAGATTAATGTCAGGAAAAACTGATGTCATTCAAATGCTTAATGGAGCAATTGGTGGTCTTGTTGCAATTACAGCTGAACCATTAATGCCTTCACCGCTAGCAGCAATTCTTATAGGTGCGATTGGTGGAATAATAGTTGTCTTCGGAACTAAATTATTATTCTCACTTAAAATTGATGATGTAGTTGGAGCAGTCCCTGCTCACTTATTTGCTGGAATTTGGGGAACTTTAGCAGTTCCGCTAACGAACGGCGATGCATCATTTGGAGCGCAGCTTCTAGGAGTAATTTCAATCAATGCATTTGTATTTGTAGTATCTCTAATAGTATGGGGAATTATGAAGGGTACAATGGGTATTAGATTGAGTAAAGAAGCAGAAAGACTTGGTACAGATGTTACAGAGTCTGGAGTAATCGCTTACGCAATAAGAGACTAAAGAATAACTATCTCTCTCTATAGTTGACAAAAGGCCCCTTAACTGGGGCCTTTTTTATATGCATTAAATTCATAAGAGATATTCTTAAACCTCATTAGCAGTTCTCATTTTAAGATATAAGGCTAATCCAATTAACAGGGAGAGATTATGATTAAAATTAAATGGTTTTTCTCAAGATTAATTTTGAACTTATTAGTTTTTTTAAGTCTAATTAGTTTTGCGAAAGCCGAAACAGTTATGTCTGCCGAAGGACAGTACATATTTAACACTTTAGGTTTCTATTTAGGTGGAGTGCTTGTAGCTTTTATGGCGGCAGGTTTTTGTATGCTAGAAAGTGGATTGGTAACTACTAAAAGTGTATCAACAATCGCTGCAAAGAATATTGGAAAATTTGCAATATGTTCATTAATATTTTTATTATTTGGATACAATATGGCCTATGCCATTCCAGAAGGTGGTTATATAGGTAAATTTTTAATGTGGAGTGACTCTTCTGAATTAGGAACGGGTTATTCAGATCATTCAGATTGGTTTTTTCAAACCATGTTTGTATGTGCCACTGCATCAATTGTTTCAGGAGCTGTAGCAGAAAGAATTAAAATTTGGCCATTTTTTATTTTTGCTGCGATCATGGCTGGATTTATTTATCCAATATCAATGGGTTGGCAGTGGGGAGGTGGTTGGTTAGCAGTCGCTGGTTTCTCTGACTTTGCCGGCTCAACATTGGTTCATGCTTGCGGTGGTGCTGCAGCATTAGCGGGAGTAATTGTTTTAGGAGCTAGAGAAGGAAGATTTAACTTAAAAGGACAAGCAAAATCATTAGTCCCTTTTGCAGCCTCAAGTATACCTCTCGTTACACTTGGAACATTTTTATTATGGTTTGGTTGGTTTGGTTTTAATGGATTTAGTCAATTAGCAATGGGAACATTTGATGATGTAAATGCTATTTCTAAGATTGCAGTTAATACTCATATAGCAGGAGCGGCAGGAACAGTTGCTGGAGCTGTTATTACAAGATTAATGGGTGGAAAAACAGATATCATTATGATGTTAAACGGAGCTCTTGCAGGTTTGGTTGCAATTACCGCAGAACCTTTAACACCTAGCCCTTTCTTAGCAATATTTATTGGAGCAATGGGTGCATTAATTATGTATTTTGGTACTAAGTTTTTAGAATATCAAAAACTTGATGATGTAGTTGGAGCTATACCAGTTCACATGTTTGCAGGTATATTTGGAACATTAATGGTTCCTATAAGCAATCCAAATACTAACTTTGGTACACAGTTATTAGGTGTTATTTCAGTTTGTGTGTTTAGTTTCATTTTTTCATATATTGTATTTAAAGTTCTTAAACAAACAATTGGATTAAGAATTAGTAAAGAAGCTGAAAAACTGGGAACAGATAAAGCAGAAGTTGGAGTTGTTGCTTATTCTATAAGAGACTAATTTGATTTAAGAGGGGCCTATAATTCTTTAAAGGCCCCTAAAATCTAATAATTTTTAATAAAATCTAAAACTTCAGCTGCATGACCTGCAGCCCTAACATTTCGCCATTCTTTGATGATTTTATTTTTTTCAAGAACAAAAGTACTTCTTACTGTGCCCATAAATTCTCGACCCATGAATTTCTTTTTGGTCCAGACTTTGTAAGCCTTTAAAGAAGTTTTATCTTCGTCTGCTAATAGTTCAAATTTTAAGTTAAGTTTTTTACTCCATTTTTTATGACTTTCCAAACTATCTTTGGATATTCCAAAAATAGCGCATCCAAGTTTCTCAAATTTACTTAAAAGTTTATTAAAATCATTTGTTTCAATTGTACATCCGCTAGTATTATCTTTGGGATAGAAATAAATAATAATAAATTTTGTTTTTAATTTACTTAATTCAATATTTTTCCCAGATGTTGATGTTAGATTAAAATTCGGGGCTTTTTTATTTAATAAGCTCATTTTCGCTCCATAATTTATTTAAATTCTCATTAGGTGATACACCATAAACTGAATTTATGTTAGTGTAATGTATAGCCAAAGATGGTATTGGACTAAAACAAAACTCTTTTTTATAAATTTCATGCAATGGTTTTTCAAAAGGCAAATGTTCAAAGGTAGACATAGTTTTTAAAAGGTCAAAGTATTTTTGTATCATATTTTTACTTGTTAAAAACGTACATAAAGTTTGATCAATCCGTCTCCAATGAGAATTATTTCCAATTAGAACATTAGTTTGAGCTGGATTAGTATACAAGTATGGATAGTCAGTTGGACAAATAAATAACTCATTATTAAGCAGACTTGAAAATTTTTCATAAGTATAAATCATTTCTTCAATACTATTTAATTTATGTAAATAATCGTCTTCCACAAAATATATAAGATCATCAGAATCAAAAGCAATATCTAATGATTGGCTTATATTTGACATATTAGACTTCTGATTTTCTGAAACACTTTTCTTATTCTCGTTAATATTCTTAATGTTTGATTTGTATTTTTTAAAATCTAATTGTTTGATTTCAAAATTAAAAAATTGATTATCAAGAATTTTTTTGTAGTTATTAATTACCTCTAAATCTGAATTATGGTCTATTATAGTTAATTTTAAACTAATTTTATCAAACAGCTGTTTTGAATAATTTAATGACTTTACAATTGAATTTAAAGTCCTGATTGAATATTCGTGTTTTTTCTGCCCAAAAATACGGTCTTTTGATTGACTTAACATTGTGACAGATGCACAACTTCTCAAAATTATATGTAATGATTTTACTTTTCTATTAATCTTATACTCTCCCAATGGTAAAGTTATCGATCTCTCTCCAATTTTAGATAAATTTTGATGACCATATCTATCAAGAGACGCTAATGAATAATTACTTTGATCAACAATTTCAAAACCAAAAATTCTATTAATTTTAATTAATAACTTTTTTAGAAATGAATTTTTTTTCTTTATTTTTAATTGTTTCACAATATAATTATATTTTATATGAATATTAAATCTGCATCAACTTTAGTATCAGAGGCACTAAAAGATATTAAGACCATAACACCTGAGAAGGCATTAGAAAAATTAAATAATAATAAATGTAATCTAATTGATATCAGAGATGTTAGAGAGCTAGAAAGGTCAGGTAGGATTGAAAAATCTTCTCATATTCCACGAGGAATGTTGGAATTTTGGATGGATCCTAATAGCCAATATTTTAAAGATGGTAAAATAGACATGAACAAAGAAATAGTCTTATTTTGTGCAGGCGGACTTAGGTCTGCTTTAGCAACTAAGACATTACAGAATATGGGTTTTACAAATATCTGCCATGTAGATGGTGGCTTTGGCGCAATGCAAAATTCAGGATTTAAATTAGTAAAATAGTTTAGCTTTTAATCCAACAAGTTAATTCTTTTAGCATAGAACATTCTTATTATCCAATAAATCACTAGACCTAGCGGACCAATAAAATAAGTTATTATTATTGGAATGAAGACTATATATTTAGACATAAATAATTTTTGACTATCTTTCATCATCCATGCTCCACAAAATAAATTAATTGCTAAAAAGTGTGTCCAAAACATAATCAAAAAAGCTTCAGTTTCAAAAAGATTTCTTAAATCATATAAACCAAGGTACAATGTAAAATTGTAATCAAAATCATATCCTGAAATGTAGAAATAATAACCCAGATAGACATATACAGCTGTGAATATAAAAAAAGGAAACACAGAAGTAACTAACAATCCACAAATCTTTGACTGTGGAAAAACAATAAGAATTAACCAGAAAGGTATTACACCTATATTTAACCACAAATAAATTACCTCTATGGTAAAAAAAGCTGCTATTTGTTCAATCATATAATTTTTATATTATATTAAATAAAACAATGATTCCCATAAAAAATAAAAAAAAAACATTAGAAGTAACCGTTGGTGAGATGACGAATTTTGCACTTAATTATGTAGAAAAATTTGCGCCTTCTAAACAACAGTTAAGAACTTATCTACTAAAGAAATATTTAACATCGAGAACTCCAAATATTAAAAAAAATGATGTATCAAATCTTATAGATATTGTCCTTGAAGATTTAGAAAAATCAAAGTTTATAAACGATAAGTTTTACTCAGAGTCAAAAGCAAAAAGTTTAATACAAAGAGGATCATCTATAAATAAAATAAGAAATTATTTAATGAATAAAGGCGTTGGGGAAAAATATATTAAAAATACGATTGATCAAATAAAAGATAAAAATGAAGATCAGGACTTTTTTTCAGCAATAAAAATATGTAAAAAAAAAAGAATTGGACCATCGAGACAAGAGGATAATCGACCTTTGTTTTATAAAAAGGATATAGGAGTTTTGGCTCGCTCAGGTTTCGATTTTGAAGTTTCAAGAAGAGTTATGGATCTTGAAAAAGATGAATATTTAAAAATAATTAATCTTCTTTAGTTTTTTTATTTTTTTCCTCTAAGTAATATTGAATTTTATTTCTGATATAATTTTTAACCATTACAAATACAATTAAACCAAATATTGATACCGAAACAATTATAATTAAGATTATTCTTAATTGATCACTCATTATAAATTTTTACTTCTCTTTAAAATAAGGCTTGGATTTTTAAAATCTTTTTTCCCATATGTAATTTCGCTTCCTTCAAAATCTGTTACAATTCCTCCAGCGTTTTCAAGTATTGCGTGACCTGCAGCAATATCCCATTCGCAAGCCCTTGGCTCAGCAACATATCCATCAAATTCTCCTGCAGCTATCACACAAAATTTAAGAGAGCTTTTCATTCGAACGTGTTCTGTAACACCCAAATCATTATGAATTTTTTTAATTTCAGGTTTTAGTTTATTTGAATAAGAAACTACTTTTATTGAATTTTTAGGTGTGATTTTCTTACAGTCCAATTTTATAGTTTTATTTGATGTAAATTCATATGATTGATCTTTTCCAAAACTATAAAACATCCTTTTTTTTGCAGGCACATTAATTAAACCGGCTGTAGCTTTTCCATTTAATATTAATCCAGCATTAATTGTGAATTCCTCACCATCATTTATATAGTCGTATGTTCCGTCAATTGGATCAACTAGCCAGAAGTTTTTTAGATCAGTTTTAGATTTATTGTGTGAAGTTTCTTCTGAAACAATGGGGATATTGGGTGTCAATTCTAGCAATTTTTTTGTGATAATTTTATTTACTTCAAGATCACCATTGCTAACAGGAGTATTGTCAGATTTTATCTCTTTGTTTAAACCTTTTTCTCTTAGTTTTATTGAAACCTCTCCAGCAGTGAGAAAAGTATCTATTAAATTTTCGACAACTCTTTTTACTTCATTATCATCCATTAGCATCAATTCTTTCAAGATCTATATTATTCGCGTTAATTACTTTTTTCCCAACATTTTCAAAATTAACAGTTACTTTGTCATTAATAATTGACTGTACTTGTCCAATTCCCCAACTTTTATTAGCTGGATTAATAACTTTGTCACCTGGTTCAAAATCTAAAATCATTTAATTTAACTTATAATAGAAATAAGTATAAATACCATCAAATGAATTTAGAAACCAATTCTTTGGGCTTTAATAAAAAACCATCAGAAACTACTATAGTGGTAGCTATGTCTGGAGGAGTAGACTCTTCAACGGTAGCCGGGATGATGAAAAAAGAAGGTTACAAAGTTATTGGAATTACTTTAAAGCTTTATGATGATGGGAAAGAAGTTGCCGCGTCTAAACAATGTTGCTCAGGTCAAGATATTATGGATGCTAAAAGAGTTGCACACAAACTAGATATTGAACATAAAATATTATATTACCAAAGTAAATTTAAGCAGGGTGTTGTTGATAATTTTGTAGAAAGCTATTTAAAAGGTGAAACACCAATACCATGTGTTCAATGTAATCAAACAGTTAAATTTAAAGATCTATTTGAATTTTCAAAAGATTTAAATGCAGATGCACTAATTACAGGTCATTACGTAAAAAGTTTAACACAAGACAACTCAACAAATATGTATCGAGCAATTGATGAAAACAGAGATCAGAGTTATTTTTTATTTAACACTACAAGAGAGCAATTAAATTATATAAGATTTCCATTAGGCGGACTTCTTAAAGACAAAACAAGAGAAATTGCAAAAAATTTGAATTTGAACGTTGCTGATAAACCAGATAGTCAAGATATATGCTTTGTACCTAATGGAGATTATGCATCAGTAATAAAAAAATTTAAACCAGAGTCATATAGAAAAGGAAATATTAAAAATTTAGATGGAAAAGTTGTAGGAGTTCATGATGGAATTGTCAATTTTACAATTGGACAAAGAAAAGGAATTAAAGTTTCAAATGAAGAGCCATTTTATGTAATAAAAATTGATGCTGATAAAAATGAAATTTATATAGGACCAAAAGAAGAATTAGCTAAAACTGATATTAATTTAAAAAACTTAAATTTACTGACCAATAAAGAGGAGCTTAATGAAAATATATTGGTTAAAGTTAGGTCTACTGGCAAACTTCTAGATGCAAAAGTAGATATAGATAACAATAACAATGCAAAAGTAAGTCTCTTAAAACCAGAATATGGCATATCTCCTGGTCAAGCTTGTGTGTTTTACAAGAAGGACCAATTTGGTCATAAGGTTTTAGGTGGTGGTTGGATTAAAGATTAAAAATTCTATTTCTTTTTATTTTTTTTTCTAGCTCGTCTTTTTTTAGAGCCCATTTTTCTTCGGCCTCTATGCTTTTTTGGATATCCCATAATCTCCTTAATTTTACTATTTTATTGACTTATTTTGTGGATATAGCATTCTCCAATCAACATAGCAATTTTTTTATGAGCAATTCTTTCAAAACATTTTTAAAACACACGGCTAAAGATTTTCATAATCATTCAGTAAATCCACCTGTTGTAAGAGCATCTACAATAATATTTAAATCTATGAATGATATTAGGAGAACTCAGAATAAATATAAAAAGGATCCAAGAGGGGGATATTTTGATTATGGAAGACAAGGGACTTCAACAACACACATTTTACAGAAAATACTTACAAAATTAGAGGAGTCTTATCATGTCTTTTTAACTCCTACAGGATTTGGATCTATTTTTTTAGCTATTTTTAGCGTTGTAAGACCAGGCGATGAAATTATAGTTGCTGATCCAGTATACAATCCAACCAGAGTTCTTACTCAAGATTTTTTAAAAGAATTTAATATTAAAACTACATTTTATAATCCTCACGATTTAAACTCACTTAATAAAATAATTAAAAAAAAAACTAAATTAATTTTTGTTGAAAATCCTGGAAGCAACTCATTTGAATTTCAAGATTTATCAAAAATAATATCTATAGCTAAAAAAAGAAAAATTTTCACTGCAATTGATAATACATGGGCAACACCATATTTTTTTAAACCAATGAAACTTGGTTTTGATATGTCAATTGTGTCTGCTACCAAATATTACTCAGGACATTCTGATGTAATGGGAGGAAGCCTGGCAGTTAACAAAAAAGTTTTTAAACATGTAGAGAAAACCCAAAAAATAATTGGTTTGAGATTAGGACCTGATGATGCATATTTAATAACAAGAGGTCTCAGAACCTTAGATGTAAGATTAGATAAACATCAAGAAAACGCTAAAAAAGTCGCAGCCTTCTTATCAAAGAATAAAAAAGTAAAACTTTTATACCCATATCTGAAAGGATCACTTAATTACAAATTATGGAAAAAATATTATTCTGGTGCTTCTGGTCTAATGGGTCTTAAAATAAAAACAAAAGACAAAAAATCTGTAATAAAGTTTGTTAATTCGCTGAAATTATTTGGTTATGGTTATAGTTGGGGAGGTTTTGAGAGTTTAGCTCTACATCAAAGTAAAGCAGAACGAGGTAACAGGATTCACTCAGATATTAAAGATGATGAAACAATAGTAAGGCTGCATGTTGGTCTCGAAGATCCAAAAGATTTAATTGAAGATTTGCGAAAATCGCTTAAATTCATTAGATGAGTTCTGAAAAATTTTTCACTACAAAAAAAGCATTAATTACTTTAGTAGCAGCATCGTCTGTCGTAATTGTTTCACTTGGAATCAGACAGACTTTTGGATTATTTTTTTTTGATTTTAATACTGACCTTGATATCTCCATTTCACATTTTGGCTTTGTAATCGGATTGCAGCTTTTGATGTGGGGAGTTTTTAGTCCTGTGTTTGGTTACATAACTGATAAGTATGGAGGTGCGGCTGCAATATTCATTGGTTTTTTATTTTACTTAGCAGGATTGTTGCTTTTCTATTCTGGATTAAATACAGGATATTATTTCACATTAACTATTGGTCTATTAATTGGAATAGGCCTAGGAGGAACTGCGATAAGTATTCCAGTATCTGTTGTAGCTAAACATTTTCCTGCTTCCAATAGAACAATTGCTACAGGGATTGTAACATGCGCAGGTTCATTTGGATTTTTTGTATCACCATTGCTTGTTAGATATTCTCTAATTGAAATAGGTTGGGAAATTACTATTTTATATTTCTGTTTCCTTTTAGGTATTGGTTTAATTGTTTCATTATTTGTAAGCACTCCTAAAATTCCAGTGGGAAGTAACAATCAAGATAATAAACAAACAGCCTCAGAGGCTTTAAGAGAAGCTTTAACTAATAAAAGTTTTATATTTTTAACACTTGGATTTTTTGTATGTGGTTGGCATATCGCATTAGTAGCTACACACATTCCAAAATATATGATGGATAAAGGGATGCCCGATTGGACAGCTGCAATGATATTAGCATTAGTTGGAGTATTTAATATGATAGGAACTCTTGGAAGTGGCTATTTAGCAACCAAGTTTAGTAAAAAGAAAGTTTTAAGTGCCATATATTTATTAAGAGGAGTCTCATTAATTTATTTTTTATTTTTACCACCAAGTATATTTAATTCAGTTGTATTTGGAGTAACGTTCGGACTTTTATGGCTTTCTACTGTTCCCCCAACAAATGGATTAGTGGGTCATATTTTTGGAACAAAACATTTGGGTCTTTTATATGGCATAGTATTTGTTAGTCATCAGATAGGATCTTTCCTGGGGGCTTATCTAGGAGGAGTTTTTTATGAGATGTACGGCAATTTCGATTATGCTTGGTACGCATCTATCGCATTATCAATTTTTGCAGGCGTGATACACTTGCCTATAAAAGAGAAAACAATTGAAAGAGTTCAACCAGCATAAACTTAAGTTTAATACATATTTAGAAAAACTTTATCAGTCTAATAAGCCGCTTATTATTTATAAAGTTGACGGTGGTTATAATATTTATACGGATTTTTCAAAAAAAATTACACTTAACAAAAATAATATCGACAACTTTTTAAATAGCTTTTCAAAAAAAAAATATAAAAAAGAAACCGATCTATTTGTGGGGTTTTTTGGTTATGAGATTTTGTGTGGGCTTTTAAATTTATCTATTAAAAATCAAAAAAAAATGAACTTTTATAAGGGTATTTTTTATAAGCCTGAAACTTTAATTAAAATAAGAAAGAAAATTACAATTCATTCAAATTTAAAAAGAATTGGATTTAATGAAGTTTTTCAAAAAACTAAAATTCTTACTCCTTTTAAACTCAATATAGATTTTAATAAATACCAAAAAATATTTGATGTATTTTCTAGAAAAATTAGAGAAGGAGAAACCTATCAAATAAAAATATGCACAAAATATAAGAATAAATCGACTATTAATTCAGTAAATTTCTTTTGGAAACTTATGAAAATTAACTCTTCACCAGAGTCATTTATGATAAGAGATAAAGATTACTCTATAGTTAGCTGCTCACCTGAGACATTAATCAATAGAGTAGGCAGTTTTATTAATACCAAACCAATTGCAGGAACATTAAAAAAAAATAAACACACAACCAAATCAAAAGCTCTGCAATTCTTCAGAAATAATAATAAAGAAACTAAAGAGCATAATATGATTGTAGATCTTGAAAGAAACGATCTATCTCGAATTTGCAAACCAGGCACAGTTAAAATTAAAAAACAAAAATACGTAGAAGAATATAAACACCTATATCACTATGTAACTAGCATTATTGGAAAATTGAATAATAATATTTCAGTTAAAGAAATCATTAAATCAATGATGCCAGGTGGATCTGTAATTGGATGTCCCAAGATACGAACTTTAGAATTACTTAATTCCCAAGAAAAAGAAGATAGAAATATTTTTACTGGAAGTTTTGGATATATAAAATTTAATGAAGATATGAGGTTTAATATAATTATTAGATCAATTTTAAACTTTAAAAATAGATCAGAAATATCTGCCGCATCGGGAGTTGTGTTGGATAGTAATTCTAAGAAAGAATTTAATGAAAATTTTATTAAAGCAAAATCACTTTTGGAATTATTTAAATGATTTACATAATTGATCATCAAGACTCGTTTACCTGGAATGTTGTTCATCAATTTTCTGAATTTGATAAAGTTTATTGTTCAAATTATTTTGATATAAACGAAAAACTTATGGAGAAATGTAAAACTATTATATTTTCTCCAGGACCGGGTTCACCAAAAGATTATCCTACATCAATAAAAATTTACAATAAGTATAAAGGTAAAAAAAAAATTATAGGTATTTGTCTTGGATATCAATTGATTTTACATAGTGAAAAAGGAAAAATAATTCAGCAAAATAGAATTTATCATGGGTTTCAATCAATTGTAAAAGTGGTTAACGATAACTCAATTTTTAAAAAAAATACAAAATTTAAAGTAGGAAGATATCATTCACTTAAACTGAAAGAGCCTTTTAACAAAAAAAACTTTATTATTACATTTAGATGTACAAAATCTAATATTGCTATGGGTTTCGAAAACACTAAAGATGATGTATATGGTTTTCAGTTTCACCCAGAATCTTTTTTGACAAATAATGGTAAAATACTTATTAAAAAAATCTTATCAGCGTAAAAACTTAAAAGAAATTGAGTTTGACGATCTTTGGAATAAGGATGGAGTTTTTACAACAATGTGGCTTTATAATAAGCCACCTAAAATTCTATTTTTTAAATCACATATAGATAATTTATTAAAATCCTTAAAAGCTTATGAGATAAGCGAGCCAGATATTAAAAGTAAAATTTTTAAAATAATAAAGGAAAATATAGATAAGAAAAAAAATTATAATCATCTTCTTAGAGTTGCTTTAAACAAAAAATTTATTTCAATTTCACTTAGGAATAGAATTAAGCCCAATAATAATTTTGGAATTAAATTAGTTAATTATGAGAGAGTGAAACCTGAATATAAAAATTTAAAATATAAAAAAATACTTAGCTATCTGTCAAAAATGAATACATCAAAAGAAGACATTGCCCTATGTGTAAAAGATAGAATATTTGAAACTGGAACATCAAATTTACTATTTGTAAAAAATAATAAAATTTATTCACCAAAAAATAAATATTATAGAGGTACTAATTTTAAATTTTATGAAAAAAAATTTAATATAATTAAAAAAGATATTTATCTAAAAGAATTAAATCAATTTGATGAAATCTTGCTTATTGGCTCTGGTAAAGGTGTAGTTTCTGCAAGATATATATTGGATAGCAAGTGGAAGAGGAGAAAAACTAAAGTATTTAACTCAATTTACAAAACTTTTAAAAAAGAATTTATAAAATCAAAATATATTTATAATTAAAAATGAGAGACCCAAATAACCCATGTTTATTTTGCAATATATCTAGCAATGATTTTGAGCTAGAGAATGATTTGGCTTATGCAAGTTATGATACTTATCCAGTCTCTAAATATCATGCTTTAGTTGTTCCAAAGAGGCATGTTGAAAATTATTTTGAACTAAATAATGAAGAGGTTTTAGCGTGTGATGCTCTTCTTAAAGAACTTAAAAAGAAACTTGAAGATAAAGATAAAACGATTGAAGGGTTTAATGTGGGATCAAATTCTGGTAAAACTGCAGGACAATCAATCAATCATTGTCATATTCATCTGATTCCTAGACGATTAGGAGATGTTGATAATCCTCAAGGTGGTGTAAGAAGTGTAATCGCTGCTAAACAACATTATATACGTAAAACCAAATAATATTTAGGTTTATAACCTGTTGAAATGTCATTATATCGCGGTTGATCTATTTAAATAAGTATACTAGAAATCTTTAGCGGAAGGAAATCTTTACATGATATCAACAAATCCATTTTTAATATTAGCAGAAACTGTACCACCATTTTTGATGCAATCATTTGTTATTTTAATGGGATTATTAATTTTAACTGGGACATTAATGGATATTATTCATAAAAAAAATGTGAAGTATTTCTTTAATAATGCAAAAAAAGCAAAATTATCAGCAACAAAAACTCTTTCAACAGGAGAGAGAATATCTGTAATTTCAAAAACTATAGCAAGCGACATTGCTACTACATCAGAACTTGGCGCAGGCAAAAGAAGAGTTGCACATGTAATGGGCATGTACGGAACAATACTTTTTTGGGTAGGCTCAGTTGTTATGATATTCTTTTATACATCGCCGGGATCTACTACTCCAACAGTGTGGCCAATGATATGGCATATTGGAGCAGCACTAACTGTGTTAGGGGGATCTTGGTTTTGGTTTTTTCTAAGAGTTGATGTTTATTCTGAGGCGCAACCTTGGTTTAGAATGATTAAAGCTGACTTATTTGTTTTAGCATTAATAGCATCATCTTTATTTGGTTTGGTATGGTCTTACCTACAATCCTTAAATCTTCTTGGAAGATATGATGATATGGTATTTTTAGTATTATTCATTGTTGCAAATCTGGTTTTATTTGGTGGAGTATATTGGTCAAAATTTGCTCATATGTTTTATAAACCTGGAGCAGCAATACAAAAAAATTTAGCGGAAGCTGATGGTTCTAGAGACAATCTACCACCTGAAGCAGATGTACCTGAGCAATTTGGCCTAGGTATAAAAAGAGAAGAGCCAAAACATTATTAATATGATAAAAATTAAAAAGGAGAAAAATTAAATTATGTCAACTTTTGTATATATGACCCGTTGCGATGGCTGTGGTCACTGTGTAGATATTTGTCCTTCAGATATAATGCATATCGATGAGACAATAAGAAGAGCAAAGAATATTGAACCAAACTTTTGTTGGGAGTGCTATTCATGTGTGAAGGCATGCCCTAATCATGCAATAGATGTAAGAGGTTATGCAGATTTTGCTCCAATGGGACATAGTGTTAGAGTTAGACGTGAAGAAGAAAAAGGAACTATTTCTTGGAAAATAAAATTTAGAAATGGAACAACAAAAGATTTTGTCTCTCCGATTACAACTAAACCGTGGGGTAAATTTATTCCAAAACTTGCGGAGGGAGACAAACCAAATCAAGGTGAAATAAACTCTCAAAGATTATACACTGAGCCAGAAGGACTTAACATTGATGGAGAGCTTCCGTCAGTTCCTAAAGAAACTTTCAAAAAGGGAGTTTATTATTAATGGCTAAACATAAAACACATTACGAAGATTGTGACGTTTTAGTAGTTGGTGGTGGTATGGCTGGAACAGGTGCTGCTTTTGAAGCAAGACACTGGGGAAGAGATTTAAAAATTGTTTGTGTAGAAAAAGCCAACATAGATAGAAGTGGAGCTGTTGCTCAAGGATTGTATGCAATTAATTGTTATATGGGCATGCAATGGGGCGAAAACCAACCTGAAGATCACGTAAGATACGCGCGTAATGATTTAATGGGAATGGTAAGAGAAGATTTAGGATATGACATGGCTCGTCACGTAGACTCAACAGTACACATGTTTGATGAGTGGGGTCTGCCAATGATGAAAAATGAAAAAACTGGTCGTTACTTAAGAGAGGGTAAATGGCAAATAATGATTCATGGTGAAAGTTATAAACCGATAGTAGCTGAAGCTGCTAAAAAATCAGCTGACAAAATTTACAATAGAATAATGGTAACTCATCTTTTAATGGATGAGGAACAAGAAAACAGAGTAGGTGGGGCAGTTGGTTTCAATATGAGAACTGGAGATTTTCATGTTTTCAGAGCAAAAACAGTTATTGTTGCCGCTGGTGGAGCGTCTCACATATTTAAGCCGAGAGCTGTTGGAGAAGGCATGGGAAGAACTTGGTATGCTCCTTGGAGTAATGGTTCAGCATATGCACTGCCAATTGCAGCTGGAGCAAAAATGACTCAAATGGAAAATAGAATTGTATTATGTAGATTTAAAGATGGATATGGTCCTGTTGGAGCATATTTCTTACATTTAAAAACTTATACTCAAAATGCGAATGGAGAAAACTACGAGAAGAAATGGTATGAACAAACTAAGGAATTAGTTGGCGAATATATAGATCATCACCCAACCCCAACATGTTTAAGAAATCACGCATTTATTCAAGAAACTATGGCAGGTGGTGGTCCAATTCATATGGTTACTACAGAAGCTTTCCAAGACCCACATCTAGAGACTGTTGGCTGGGAAAATTTCTTAGGAATGACTGTAGGCCAAGCTGTTGTTTGGGCTTCACAGAATATTGATCCTAAATATACAAATCCTGAGTTAACTACATCAGAACCTTATGTTATGGGTTCTCACGCTACATGTTCAGGAGCATGGGTTAGTGGACCTGAAGATCTTTCACCTCCTGAATATTTCTGGGGTTATAACAGAATGTTAACAATTCAAGGACTTTTTGGAGCTGGAGATACAGTTGGAGGAAGTGCACATAAATTTTCTTCAGGATCATTTACAGAAGGTCGGTTAGCAGCAAAAGCAGCAGTAAAATATATTGAAGATCAAAAGGCTAATGACATTAAGGTAAGTGATAAGCAATGCGAGGATTTTAAAACAGCTGTTTATAAACCACTTGAAAATTATACTGTTGGAAGAAATGAGATTACAGGTGGAACTGTTTCACCTAGTTATATATCTCCAATTCAAGGACTTCAAAGACTACAAAGAATTATGGATGAATATGTTGGTGGAATTGCAACAAATTATATGACTAACGCAAATATGCTTAAAAAAGGCCTTGAATTGTTAAAATGGCTAGAAGAGGATTTAGAACACGTAGGAGCAGAAGATTATCATCAATTAATGAGAGCTTGGGAACTTAAACATAGAGCTTTAACATCTCAGTGTGTAACAGAGCACACCATGTTTAGAGAAGAAACTAGATGGCCAGGTTACTATTATAGAGGTGATCACATGAAACTTGACGATGATAATTGGCATTGCCTGACAGTTTCTAGACGTGATCCTAAAACCGGTGAATTTACCTTAGAAAAAGTGCCTGTTTACCATATTGTAGATGAGAACGAGAAGAAAAAAGAAGCTTCTTAATTGAATTAAATCAGAAATGGCTCTTTTAGATAAATCCGACGAGGAAATTATTAAAATTGCAGAGCCCATGTGGGCTAACTTGGTTAAATCATCTAATATCAAAGATTATGGTGGATTTACAAGAGATCTCTCTACTCAAATGATGTACGGGGCAAATGAGGTTGAGCTTGGCAAACAGTGGGCGAATAATGAACTAATTTCAAGTTTAGCTGAAGGATGTAAAGCAATAGGTTGTCTTAGAAGAGGCCTTTACATAACCGTTCTTTACAAGCAGACAAGCACAAAGATACCTGGAGATTTTCTAGGTAGACTAGTTCTTGGAGATGAAGGAGATGAAGTTAAAGTCTTCGGAGCAACAATATTTTAAATTTTAAATAAATATTATTTGCTTTTTTTACAACTTGTGGTATTCCGCAATTGTGTTTCAAATAATTAATCAAAATCTAAAAAAATTACCAATATTCATTGAAAGTCAACTAAGCAAAATTATTAAATCATTTTTATATTTGTTCATATTTTTTGCTTGGGGGATAATACTTTTGAGTACTGCTCAAAACTTCATATAAAAAATATCATTATTATTGACTTTGTATTCCTAGAGGAATAGTTACGTGTTATGGAGCATTTCCTTCCTATTGCACAAGTTGAAGTAAACATACTTTTCATTTTTGGATTAAGTTTAGTTGTTGGAATTTTGTCAGGCCTATTTGGAGTTGGTGGTGGATTTTTAATGACACCTTTTTTGATATTTCTTGGAATACCTCCTGTTTATGCTGTTCCCAATGAAGCTAGTAATATCCTAGGAACGTCCGTTTCAGGCTCCACAACTCACTATCTTAAAGGAACACTGGATTATAAAATGGGTCTTATGATAGTAGTCGGGGGTTCAGTTGGTACAATTTTAGGAATTATAACCTTTTCTTATTTTAAAGATATTGGGAAAATTAATGTAGTGATTTCACTTGCCTATATGTACATATTGGCAATTTTAGGAACCTTTATGTTAATTCAAGGGGTATCTGAGATTGATAAAGCTAGAAAAAGAATAGCAACTAAACAAAAGCTTCATAAACATTTTTGGATACATGGCCTTCCATTAAGAATGAGATTTAAAAAATCTAAATTATATGAAAGCGCTTTTACTCCAATTATAATTGGATTGGTGGTGGGTTTTATAGCGGCTATAATGGGTGTTGGAGGGGCATTTATACTTGTTCCAGCAATGATTTATTTAATTGGAATGCCAACTAAATTAATACCTGGTACATCGCTTTTCGTAACTATATTTATAAGTGCAATTGTGACTATCCTTCACTCGTTTAACTACGGGAGCATAGATTTAATTTTAGTTTTTGTTTTAATATTAGGATCAATTATAGGAGTTCAGTTTGGTCAAAAAATTGGTGAAAAAATAGATAGTTCAGAATTTAAAACTATTCTTGCAATACTTCTTTTATTGGTAGGTATTGCCATTGCTTATGATACTTTTATTAAAGAAAAAGAAGTAGTTTATAATTTTGTTAAAACCGGAACCGATTTAGGACCTTTAAGCGAATTTGTTTTAAATTTTTCTAAGGATATGCCTATATTTTATGGATTAACATCAGTATTACTTGCAGTTATTTTAGGAGTTGGAGCTGCTATGATAAGAAAAGTTTATTCTAATTGGGATGATAAAAGGTTGGCAAAATTAAAAAAGTAATTAAGCACTTCTGTATAATTTAGTCATAACAAACTCTTTGTGGCCAAGAGCTTCAGCGCACGTTAGTCTTCCGTTTGCTACTCTAATAGTAGATTTAATAAGCTCATCACCTGCTTGACTTAAATTCATTTCTCTTGATAAAATTTTTGATACATCAACATCAATATGTTCGCTCATATTTTTTGCCGTAAGTGGATTAGCTGTTAATTTAATAACAGGCTCAATAGGATTTCCTATAATATTTCCCTGCCCAGTAGGAAATAAGTGAATATTAAAACCACCTGCTGCTTGTAAAGTAACACATTCTGCTGCTGCTGAGGATGTATCCATAAAGTATAATCCTGCTCCTTTTGTTGGTTCTTCAGCAGGCTCTAAAACATCAATAAACTGACATCCACCTATTTTTTGAAAATTACCAAAAGCTTTTTCTTCTATAGTTGTTAATCCACCAGCGATGTTCCCTGCTGTGGGTTGACTTTCTGATAAATCATCAGTTGCTTCTTTTAGAATAAAATCATTATAATCATTCCATGTTTTTTTAAATTTCGCTTGAGCTTCTGGTGTCTTGCCTCTTTTTTCACAAACTGTTTCAGCTCCTGTAAGCTCAGATGTCTCACCAAAACACAGATGTACACCTAAAGGTTCTAATTTATCCATAAGATTTCCAACCGTTGGATTAGAAGCTAATCCTGATGTTGTATCAGATTCTCCACATTTTACTGAAATCCATAAATCACTCATTGGACATTCTTCTCTTTGTTTTTCTGATGCCCACATTGAAAGTTCCTGTGCCTTTTTTGAAACTTTTGCAATTGTGTCTATATCCCCAACACCTTCAATACTAAAACCCTCAACAGGTTTCCCTGTAGCAGCAATTGCATCTACAATTCTTTTTGTCCATTTAGGTTCAATCCCAACAACTATAACAGCTGCAACGTTTGGATTTTTTCCTGTTCCAATCATTGTTCTAAAATGAAGTTCTAAGTCTGCACCAAATTGTAATCGCCCATAAGAATGAGGTAGAGCTATTGTACCTTTAATATTATTTGCTACAGCTTCTGCACATGCATTTGAAATATCATCAACTGGAAGAATTATGACGTGATTACGTGTTCCAGCACGTCCATTTTCTCTTTTATATCCTAAAAAACTTTTTGGAATTTCCATTTTTACCACTTTTTTGTTTTTACATTATGAACATGCACATGTTCACCTTTTTTAATATTTTTAACTACTTTCCCAATATCATGGCCGTATTTTAAAATAGTGTCACCTTCATTTAGGTCTATCATTGCAATTTTATGACCTAAAGGTATTTCATCTTTTGATTGTATTGAAACAGACTTGTCATTTTCCATTATCCAACAGTTACAATCCAGATCTGGAGTTATTTTTTCAACAACAACTACGCCAACGTTGTCTTTTTCATCGTGTATTATTATATCGGTATTTGACATTGTGACGATTTCTTTATTTGAAATTTTTTAAATCTTATATATTAATCGGTCACTTTGACAATTAAAAAAGAATTAAGAAAGGCTGAACTATGACTAAAATGACAACTGAAGAAGCATTTATAAAAGTTCTTCAAATGCACGGAATTGAACACTCGTTTGGAATAATAGGATCAGCTTTTATGGCAATATCTGATTTATTTCCTAAAGCAGGAATTACTTTTTGGGATGTTGCTCATGAAACTAATGGTGGTTTAATTGCAGATGGATATACAAGAGCCACTGGCAAAATGTCAATGGTCATTGCTCAAAATGGGCCAGGAATTACAGGATTAGTTACACCGATTAAAACAGCTTACTGGAACCATACACCTTTATTATTAGTTACTCCTCAAGCGGCAAATAAAACTATGGGTCAAGGTGGTTTTCAAGAAGTAGAGCAAATGAATTTATTTAAAGATATGGTTTGTTACCAAGAAGAGGTTAGAGACCCATCTAGAATGGCAGAAGTATTAAATAGAGTAATAGAAAAAGCATTTAGAGGTTCAGCACCAGCACAAATAAACGTACCAAGAGATTATTGGACACAAGTAATTGACATTGACTTGCCACCAATTGTAAGATTTGAAAGACAAGGTGGAGGAAAAGAAGCAATTGAAAAAGCTGCAAAACTTTTATCAGATGCAAAATTTCCAGTAATATTATCTGGTGCAGGAGTTGTAATTGGTGATGCGATAGAAGATTGTAAGAAACTTGCGGAAAAATTAGACGCTCCAGTTTGCAATGGTTATCAACATAATGATAGTTTTCCCGGAAGTCATCCTTTGGCAGTAGGGCCTTTAGGATATAATGGATCTAAAGCTGGCATGGAATTAATTTCAAAAGCAGATGTAGTTTTGGCATTAGGAACAAGATTAAATCCTTTTTCAACTTTACCTGGATATGGAATCGATTATTGGCCAAAAGATGCAACTATTATTCAAGTCGATATGAATCCAGACAGGATTGGACTTACAAAAAAAGTAACAGTTGGTATTTGTGGAGATGCTAAAATGGTTTCACAACAGATTTTAGAAAAACTTTCACCAACAGCAGGCGATAATGGTAGAGATGAGAGAAAAAATTTAATTCATCAAACAAAATCAGCTTGGTTACAAACTCTTACAAGTTTAGATCATGAAGATGATGATCCAGGTACAGTTTGGAATAAAGAAGCTAGAGAAAGAGATTCCGATAGAATGTCACCAAGACAAGCTTGGAGAGCAATACAGTCCGGAATGCCAGATGATGCAATTATTTCAAGTGATATCGGGAATAATTGTGCAATCGGTAATGCATATCCAACTTTTGAAAAACCTAGAAAATATTTAGCACCTGGATTATTCGGTCCATGTGGTTATGGTTTTCCATCTATACTTGGAGCAAAAATAGGATGTCCAGATACACCTGTAATTGGTTTTGCTGGTGACGGTGCATTTGGAATAAGCATGAATGAAATGAGTTCTTGTGCAAGAGAAGAATGGCCTGCAATTACAATGGTTATATTTAGAAATTACCAATGGGGAGCAGAAAAGAGAAACTCTATATTGTGGTTTGATGATAATTTTATTGGAACAGAATTAGATCCTGAATTAAGTTATGCAAAAGTTGCAAATGCATGTGGATTAAAAGGAGTTACGGTTAAAACTATGGAAGAAACAACTTTGGCAATAAAACAATCTTGTGAAGACCAAAAAAAAGGTATTACAACATTTATAGAGGTCATTTTGAACCAAGAGTTAGGCGAACCTTTCAGAAGAGATGCAATGAAAAAACCAGTTGAAGTAGCTGGAATTGAAAAAGGTGATATGAAGCCTCAGAAATCATTGGTAGGCTAAATAAATATATGTATGATGTTTATTCATACTCTAATTTATGGACGTTAAACTAGAAAAATGGTTCAGGCCCAATATTGATAAAGAAGTCTTAAAAGAACTTACGAAAAAATCTGATATTAAAGGTTTGATACATGTAAGCATTTATTTTAGCTTACTAATTTTTGTAGGATATTTAGCTTATTTTACTTGGGGAACATGGTGGTCAGTGATTTGGTTTTATATTTACGGAAATATTTTTTGTTTTTGCAATCCAATTTGGCACGAGACAGGGCATAAAACGGCATTCAAGACAAAATTTTTAAATGAAATATTTTACCACATTTCATGTTTCATGGCTTACTTTGAGCCTACTAGATGGAGATTTACCCATTTTGTTCACCATGGAAATACTTATTCAACCAAAAACCCTTATGATCATGAAATTGAATACGACAATAACTTAAAAGACACTCCTAAAAAATTAATAATAAATTTAATTCCTTTTGGTGAATTATTATTTTTCAAAAAAAGTATTGCTTTTGAGGTTATAAAACATGCTTTAGGCATTAAAACTAAAGTTATGATAGATAGCATTCCTGAAAATGCAAGACCAAGAGCTGTCTTGATTTCAAGAATTTATGTTGGTATCTGGTTCTCAATAATTATCTGGTCTCTACTAGCATCTTCATGGTTGCCTGTATTGTATCTTTTGTTGCCTCATTATTATGGAAAAGGATTGCATAAATTAGTTGCTTTTACTCAACACGCTGGTTTAGCAAGAGATGTAAAAGATCATAGATTGTCTGCAAGAGATATGAAATTAAATCCAATACTTAGTTTTCTATATTGGAAAATGGAATATCACTGTGTGCATCATATGTTTCCAACTGTACCTGCTTATAATTTGGAAAAATTACATCACTATTTAAAAGATCAGTTGCCTGATATTAAAGATGGATTATTTGACACTTATAAAGAAATAATACCAGCTCTTAAAAAACAAAGAGATGAGCCTGACTATCATCTTGACATTTCGTTACCAGAACAACAAGTTTCTTAATGTATAAAAATTATAAATTATTATTATTTTTAGGTGCAGCAATTATTTTTCTCTATTTAAGTGTTGGAAAATATGAGGAATTTAGTCTTCAAAAATCTATATCTGCATGCACGATTGCAAAAAGTAAATTAAAAAAAGATTTGAGTCCGCAGGAAGCTAGAATAATCTGTGAGAAAGAAATAAAAAATTAAGATGAAATTATTCTTTTTTTTTTTAGTTATTTTTGCGTTTTTCACTGATGTTAATGCAGCTAATACAAAATTGAAAAAATATGAGAATTACTCTAATCAAATTACTTGGAAAGGTGTAGATATTAACCTTCCAAAAGGTGAATGGATGTATTTCTCAAGAAAATCATATAATTTGCAAAATTTTGATACACGTTGTGTAAGATTCTTAAACATAGAAAATAAACTTATCATAGGGTCTTTAATTACATGCTTCGTTACAAGTGGAGGAAAATGGAGACAGGCTTTAGGTGCTGCGTTAAAGAATGAATGGCAAAATAACAAATATGATAGTTGTAATTTAAGACCAGAGTACTTTTACGTTAAAGCATTATTTAAAGGATCCAGTTCTAATTGTTTTATAAGTCGTCATATTGATCCTAATAAGGAATTGTATTTTCCTGATGATCCGAGTGATACAACTTCTGGAGGATTAAAAAAATATATCAAAGACCGATCACTTAATTTACCAAAGATTGGGTTACAATTTGAAAGTTTATATTTTTCAAACAAAAGAGATAAAGCAATAACAATAAGCCTTGTTATAGATCCCGAAGCATATGGTGCAGAAAAAACATTATTTGAAACTCAGGAAAGTAGTGAATACCATAGAAACAACTTAAACAATTATCCTTTAAAAAAATTTTTTTTGTCATCATTGACAAAAAAAATGTCTATCGAACATGGTATTCTCGAGGATCAACTCGGAGCATCAAGTAATTTTAAATTAAATTTTAGTGACTTAAATACTTCAATTTCAAATGAAAGTTCACCAAACTTTATCGAAGATTTAAATAAATTAAATGAATTATATAAATCTGGAATTTTAAATGCTGAGGAGTTTGAAAAAGCGAAGAAGAAAATACTTAATTAAACACTTAAACAAAATCTTTTAAAGAAGACTTGGAAGCCAAGTGGAAAATATTGGAAATAAAATCATTAATATTCCATAAACAATACCAACAATTGTAAATAGTGGTACTTCTTTAAAAGCGTTAGCAGGGTTCTCCTTTATTACACCAGCAGCAGTATAAATTCCTACACAAACTGGTGGGGTAATCATTCCTATTCCAGCAAAAGCAACAAACACAACATATAAATGAAGTAGACTTTGATCAAAAGATAATGTTAAAGCAGCAAAAATTGGAACTGTTAAATAAAATACTGGAACTATTTCTATAAATGTTCCAAGTATTAAACATATTGTTCCTAACATAATCCAAAATAAATTCACACTTACACCCATATCAGTAAAGTATGTAATAATTTTTTGAGGTGCTTGAGTATAAGTAAGAACCACACTTAAAAAGGTAGCAGTAGCAATAATAGAAAATATAACTGCGGTAATTATAGCTGTTTCTTTCAAACAACTTACTAAAGATGAAAAAGTTAATTCTCTATAAATTAAAAATCCTATAGCTACAGCGTACACACCCGCAACTGCCGCAGACTCTGATGGTGTTAAGAAACCTGCATATATTCCTCCTAGAATTATTATAGGAGTTATTAAAGCTGGAAGTGCTGCAACAAAAGAACTTAATCTTTCTTTAAATGTCGCCTTTTTATTTGCTCTTATATGTCTGCATTTAAACAGAACTAATAAAACCATTAGAATAAGAAGAATAATTCCAGGAATTACACCCGCAGCAAATGTTTTAGATACAGGAACATATGTTAGTGCACTAAATAATATAGCAGCATTTGATGGAGGTATTAAAGCTTCAAGCAAAGCAGCGGAAGCAGCAAGCACCACAACAAATGGAGTAGGGTAGCCTTGTTCAATCATTTTAGGCATCATAATTGTTCCAACTGCAGTAATTGCAGCAAGAATTGATCCACAAAATGCTGCAAAAAAACCCATCGCAATAACCATTGCAACTCCTAAACCACCTGGCCAATGACCAACTAAAGTTGTTGCAAATTTTACCAATCTTAATGCAGCACCTCCTTTTAACATCGCCATACCGCTAAATATAAATAATGGAACAGCTATCAAAACATGTTTTGTTAGAGCACCAAATGACACTTGTATTAAAACTGACCATGGAAGATTCAGTCCACCAATAGCAGCAATTGAACTACCTAAACCAAATACTAAAAAAATAGGAACTGAAATAACTAACGTTATTAGGGATAAAATAGATGCTATTGCAAACATAAGTTATTTTTTTATTTACCTATTAATTTAAATAAATTTTCAAGGATAAGTTCTAAAGAAGATAGAGCTAAAATAAAAAAACCAACTGGAAAAGCTAAAAACATCCACCAAATTGGGATGTTGATTTCTATTTCCATTACTTGTCCTAGATTATAGTACATTGAGGTTGCATCTATACCTGCTTTTAGAAATACACACGCCGTAATAAAAGCAATAAGATTAACCAAAAGAAATAAAATATATTTAGATTTTTTAGATAATATAGGAGTTAAAAAGTCCACTTTTATGTGTTGCCCTTTTTTTAACAGAGGTCCTAATAGTGGAAAAACTAACCAGCTCACTAATACAGGAGGCAGTTCTATAAACCAAGCGAAACCCGTTCCAGTAATGAATCTTGTGGCTGCACTTAAAAATAAAGCCGCAACCATTATAAAAATAATTAACATTGCGAGAGTTAAAGTTGCCGAAGCTAAATAATTATTAACTACTCGCAATGCTTTCATATTTTTAGACTAAGCAAATAATTATTTTAATTATTTTTTGCATAATCTTGTGCAGCTTTTAAAGCATCAGAGTCAATCATTTTAGCCATAGCAGGCATAACTTTATCCTTCATCAACTTATCAAACTTAGCTTTTTCAGATCCTGAAAGAGTAGTTACTACACCACCTCTGTCCTGGAATTCCTTAAGCACATTTTCACCATGATCCATAATTCTATCTGTTGAAAGAGTCCCTACTTCTTTACCAACATCCATAATTAATTTTTGCAAGTCTGCTGGTAAACCATTAAACCAAGAAGAATTAGCCATTATATAGGCATCAGCATAATATTGATAAGGTTTTTGAGCGTATTTTAAAAATTCCCACCAACTATATGCTTTTATACTTCCTGGAGGACTATTAATTGTGTCAATCATTCCAGATTGTAAAGCATTATAAACTTCGCCAGTTTTTAAGGATACACGATTTGCTCCTAGAGCATCCCACATCGGTTCCTCACTCTTAAGTAATCGTCTTGCTTTAAGACCTTTCATTGCATCAATACCTGTTAACTCACGTGCACTTGATATCGACATCACTGGTCCAACTGGATTGTACATAATTAAAGTAGAATTTGTTTTTTTTGTTAATTCACCCCAAATTTCTTTTCCTTTAGAAGAATTTTGAAAAAAACCTCTTTGTTGTTCCCAAGAATTAAATAATCCAGGAAATGATGCAACGTTAAAGTTCTTATTTATTGAAGGGAAACTTACCACTCCAACTATTCCACCAAGTTCAACTGCACCAGAGGTAACTGCCCCCATTACTTCTCTAATCCCAAAAAGCTGTTTTGAGGGATAAACTTCAATTTTAAGTTTTCCGTTTGATCTTTTATTAACTTCATCAGCAAATATTTGTGCATGTTTTGCACTGTGGTGCTTAGGACTCCAATGAACTGAAAGTCTACCTACTATTTCTGCAAAAGTTGCTGTTGAAGATACTAAAAACGAAATAACAAAAACAAAGCTTATAATTGCTTTGCTAATAGATTTTATTTTTATCATTTTTCCTCTCTCTATTTATTTTTATAAAATTAATTTAAATAATGTAATCAAGGAAGACAATCTAAAAGAATTCTATTATAAATTGAATAAACTAGTAAAATGTTCTAAAATTGCATCCATGCAATTAAAAATATTTAAATATTTTGCTATATTTCTTACAATTGTATTTTTTTCAAATTATTCATTAGCAGACAGCAAAATTGATCAGGCTGTGAATCAAACTACAGATTTTCTTAAATCAGTTTCTAAAAGAGGTTTAACAAAAAACCAAACTGCTGAATTTTTAAATAATTACGCAATTACTTTAAAAGATGAAAGAACTGATGGTGAAGTAACATATATTTTTAACAGAGAAAATTATAAAAGATATAAAGATGGCTTAGTTATATCTGAGGATGGCTGGCGGTATTCAAAACTTGGAGCATTAAGAGTATTTAATGGAGATATTAAATTAACTTGGAAGATAAAGATTGGCAAAGAAAACATAATAGTAATTAAACCTAAATTTCAGCCAATTGGGAAAGAATATAAATTCTCTTACCAACTTAAAAATCTCTTTCTTGATAAAATACAATGAACCCAACGGATATATTACTTAGCATAGCTATTGTTGGAATATATACAATTATTTATGTTTATTTAAAATCTAAATATGAGGATAACAAAACTATTGTAAAATTATTTATTGTTGGGTTTGTTTATGCAACAATAATAACAGGTATACTTTATTATTTGATAAAATTTATTTCATCTTAAATAACTGACATGAAACATAAATTAGAATTAATATATTTTAAAATGAGAGCTTTAGCTGAAGCTCCTCGTTTATTGTTTCACTATACTAATACTGAATATGATGATCTGATGTCATGGGACTATTATGATAAAGAGTGGTCTGAGGTTAAACCCAACATTCCATTCAAACAACTCCCTATGCTAGTCGTAGATAAAGAGCATGAAATTTGTCAAAGCATAGCAATAATGACATTTACGGAATATTTAGCAGGTATTAATATCACTGATCCAATATTAAATGCTAAAGCTATCGCTATTATGCAGAGCGCTCAAGAACTTTTTATGCCACTTAATCCAACAGTTAATTTTGCAACAGGAGAAAAGTTTATAAAAAAAAGAGATAATATGATGCCTTTCTTATTGTCAAGATTTGAAGACCTTGAAAAGGCCATTAAGGACAATGATAAAACTTTTTTTATTTACGACGAACCACGTGCGTGTGATTTTACTGCTTTCCATCATTTAGATTTATCCAAATTGTTGGATCCATCAATTATAAAAAAATTCCCAAGGTTAGAAAAATTTCTAGATGACATGATGTCAATCCAAAGTGTAAAATCTTATTTAGAAAGTCGTCCTAAATTAATTGACGTAAGTGTTGAGCCAAAATTAGTAATTGATGGAGTTGCACATCCAACAGGAGTTAAAAAAACTTAGTTTTTAAATAGTTGATTGCCTTATTAGAAATTTCTATTATAACTCACCTTAATTTATGGCGGGGTAGCTCAGTTGGTTAGAGCGCGGGACTCATAAGCCCGAGGTCAGTGGTTCGATCCCACTTCCCGCTACCATTAATCAAATTTTCTTAAAAATTCAGGATCAATATGAGTTACGTAATTTTCTAATGCGTTTGAAACAGATGATTCTTGCATTAATGATAAAAAGGCTACTTCTCCTAGCAACTCAAAAGCTTTCAAGAAAGCTTCTTCTCCCTCATAATTTAAAACATTTTTAGTTTCTTTAAAACAAACGGTCCCCAAAATATATTGAACATAATCGGCTACTGCAATTTCATGTTTTGTAAATTTACTTTTTGGAATATTAAATTCTTCTTTCAAAGCTGAATGGTGGGCCATTGCAGAAAATGCCCATCTCACAAGAACTATTTTGTCCCTTTCCGTAGTTTTTTGCGCTAGACAGTTTTCAAATTTATCAGAATATTGCCCAGCCTGTGAACTTGTTTGATAAAATGTAATTAAAATTATGATTGCGATTAATTTTTTCATAATAAATATTACTCATTAATGACCTGGAAAGTCCATTAAATTTTCTACTTTAAAACCATTTTTTAAAAGATTATCACAGCCTCCTAAATCAAAAAGATTAATTACAAATATAAAAGCTGCAACTTTACCTTTAGAAATTTCAATAAGTTTTGCTGCAGCCTCAGCTGTCCCACCAGTCGCTATCAAATCATCAATAATTAGCACAGAGTCATTTTCTGATATAGAATCTTTGTGAACCTCTATTGTTGCTGTTCCGTATTCAAGCTGGAAATCAACTGAATAAACATCTGCAGGAAGTTTATTTTTTTTTCTCAACATAATGAAAGGTTTTTTTAATAAAAATGAAACTGCTGAAGCAAAAACAAAGCCACGAGACTCAATTGCAGCTATTTTGTCTACTTTAAATTTTTTAGATCTTTCAACAATCTGATTAATCGTTTCCTCAAAAGCTACCTCATCTTTTATCAAAGTAGTTATATCCCTAAATAAAATACCTTTTTTTGGATAATCTTTAATTGAACGAATATAATCTTTTAAATTCATAATAGTTATTTATAAATATAATATAATTACTTTTTACATGGCAAATAATAAATTAGCAATAATAGGTGGTAGTGGTCTTTACGATGTTGAAGAATTTAAAGATAGAGAGTTAATAGATTTAATTACACCTTGGGGAAAACCATCAGATAAGATTTTAAAAACTAATTATAGTGGAAAAGAGGTTTTTTTTCTTCCAAGACATGGGAGAGGACATTTCATTTCACCATCAAAAATAAATTTCAAAGCAAACATTGATGCTTTAAAACAATTAGGAGTAACAGACATTGTATCAGTATCAGCTGTCGGCTCTCTTAAAGAAGATTTAGCACCAGGAAAATTTGTAATAATAGACCAATTTATAGATAGAACTTTTGCCAGGAATAAAACTTTTTTTGATGATGAAATAGTTGCCCATGTGTCTATGGCTCATCCAACTTCAAAGGGACTTATGAATGCTTGTGAAGAAGCAATTAAAAAAGAAGGCATAGATTTTCAAAGGAATGGAACTTATGTTGTAATGGAAGGACCACAATTTTCTACTTTAGCAGAGTCTAATTTATATAGATCTTGGGGAGCCGATGTTATTGGTATGACTAACATGCCTGAAGCTAAATTAGCAAGAGAGGCAGAGATTAGATATGCCTCTGTTTCAATGGTAACAGATTATGATTGTTGGCACCCAGATCATGAAAATGTTGATGTTAAACAAGTGATTGATGTATTGTTAAATAATGCCTTGAAAGCAAAAAATATGATCAAAAATATTATCGGTAACTTTGAAAGTTATATTGATCCCAACGATCCAACAAATAATTGTTTGGATGTAGCAATTATAACCTCGCCAGAAAAACAAACAGAAAAAACAATTAAAAAACTAAAAAATATAGCAGGAAGAGTTTTAAATAAGTGACAATTAAATTATCTGAATACCAGATTTCAAAATATAAAAATGATGGAGTTATTTTAGTCAAAGAAGCCTTTTTGCCTTGGATAGAGAAACTTAAAAATGGATTTCAAAAAGTATTAGATAATCCAAGTTTTTATGGAAGAGAAAATACTTCAAACAAAAAAAAAGGAAGATTTTTTGAGGATTACTGTAACTGGGAAAGGGTAGACGAGTTCAAAGATTTTTTTTTTAATTCACCAGCTGCTGAAATTATAGCACAGTCAACTAGCTCAAAAAGAATTCAAGTATTTCACGATCATATTTTTTTAAAAGATCCTGGTACAGAAAAAGAAACACCTTGGCATCAAGATCTTCCATATTATTGTGTTGATGGAAATGATACTGGAAGTTTTTGGATACCCTTAGAAAATATTTCAAAAGATAATTCTCTAAAAGTTTTGAAAGGATCACATAATTTACCTAAGCTAGTAAAGCCAACCAAATGGTCAAATGATAAGTTATGGTATAAAATTAACGACAAATTTATGGATATGCCAAATATCAGCGAAGACAATATATTTAATACCGAGATGAATGTAGGAGATGCAATATTATTTAACTTTAAAGTTTTACATTCTTCTTCAGGAAATAAAGGCAATAAAACTTATAAGGCATTTTCTGCTAGATTTATTGGAGATGATGTAAGATATGTTGATAGAATGGGAGAAACTTCACCACCATTTAAAGGAATAAATTTAAAATCAGGCGATAAAATGCGAGAAGATTGGTTTCCCGTGGTTTGGAATGATTAGATGAGAGTAAAGAACAAAAAATATAGGACAATCTGGTTTGAAAATAATTCAGTAAAGATAATTGATCAAACTAAACTGCCACATCAATTTATTATAAAAGATTTAAAAACTATTAAAGATGCAGTTAAAGCAATCAAAACCATGGAGGTAAGAGGAGCACCACTCATTGGAGGAACTGCAGCATATGGAATAGTTTTAGCGATCCAAGAAAATAAAAATTTAGATTTTATTCGAAAAAGCTCAGAGGAATTAGTTAACTCGAGACCAACAGCTATAAATTTGCAATGGGCTGTTCATAGGATGAATAATAAATTGTCCTTTGTAAAGCAAGAAGAGTTATTTGATATAGCTTTAAAGGAAGCTAAGGCAATTTGTGACGAAGATGTGAAGTTTTGTGAGAATATAGGATTACATGGACTAAAAATTATTAATGAAGTTTATAATAAAAAGAAAAATACAATAAATATTCTAACACATTGTAATGCAGGGTGGTTGGCGACTATTGATTGGGGTACAGCTACCTCACCAATTTATCATGCACATAAAAAAGGGATACCAATTCATGTATGGGTGGATGAGACAAGACCAAGAAACCAAGGTGCAAATCTTACATCATATGAGTTAAATGAAGAGGGTATACCAAATACAATTATTACAGATAATACAGGTGGTATTTTAATGCAAAGAGGTGAAGTTGATATGTGTATTGTTGGAACAGACAGGACATTATCAACTGGAGATGTCTGTAATAAAATTGGAACCTATTTAAAAGCATTAGCAGCACATGATAATAATGTGCCCTTTTATGTAGCTTTACCAAGCTCCACAATTGATTGGGAAACAAAAGATTATAAAAAGATTCCAATAGAGAAAAGAAATTCTGAGGAATTATCACATATAGAAGGTAAAGATGATAAAAATAATATTAAGAAAGTTTTAATTTATCCTGAAAAAAGTAAATCAATGAATTTAGCATTTGATATAACTCCAGCAAAATATGTAACAGGTTTAATTACAGAGAAAGGTTTATGCGAAGCATCTACTAATGGTTTAAAACAAATGTTTAATAGATAATGAATAAAGTTAAAAATATTTTATTTATAATGGCTGATCAATTAAGATTTGATTATCTTTCTTGTTATGGTCATCCATACCTCAAAACACCACACATAGATGGTCTAGCAAAAAAAGGAGTTATATTTGAGTCAGCTTATGTTCAAGCTCCGGTTTGTGGTCCGTCACGAGCATCATATTATACAGGAAGAACTGTATTTAGCCATGGATCAACGTGGAATCAAGTACCTTTGCCGATAGGTGAATTAACTATCGGAGATTATTTAAGACAATCTGGAATAAGAACAGGAGTTGTTGGTAAAACACATATGAGACCAGACTTAGATGGAATGAATAGACTTGGAATATCAAAAGAAACGGAAATAGGTTTAACAGTTAGTGAACCTGGTTTTGAACCATATGAAAGAGATGATGGACTTCATCCTAATAATCATATTAAAAATTCAAAAAAAAAATTATCTTATAATGAATGGCTAAATAAACTTGGATACGAAGGTGAAAACCCCTGGGATAGTTGGGCAAATTCTTCAGAAGATGAAAATGGAAAAATTCTGAGTGGATGGAGATTAAGAAATTCTAATAAACCGGCAAGAGTTCAAGAAGAGCATTCTGAAACTGCTTTTATGACTAATAGATCAATTGAGTTCATTAAAGAAAGTGCTGAAAAGCCATGGTTTCTTCATTTATCATATATAAAACCACATTGGCCTTATATTGCACCTGCGCCTTACCATAATATGTACTCAGCAAATCAATTTTATCCAGTTCATAGAAGCAATTCTGAAAAAGAAATAGACCATCCAGTATACAAAGCTTTCGTGGAAAATAATATTTCAAAGACTTTTTCAAGAGAAGAAGTAAGAAACACAGTTCTTTCAGGATACATGGGATTAATTAAACAAATCGATGATAATCTCGGAAGACTTTTTAAATTTTTAGAAGAGAACGATTATATGAATAATACAATGATAGTATTTACTTCAGACCATGGTGACTATCAAGGGGATCATTGGCTGGGAGAAAAAGAATTATTTCATGAACAAATTGTTAAAGTTCCAATGATAATTTATGATCCTAGCAATTTGTCAGATAATAATAGAGGAGTTAGAGAAAAAAGATTTGTAGAGGCTATCGACCTGCTTCCAACTTTTTTAGATTCTGTAGATTGTAATGTAAGCAAACATCGCCTTGAGGGCCAATCATTATTACCAATTATTAGAGGAAATAAAGTTTCAAATTGGAAAGATAGTGTATTTAGCGAAATTGATTATTCATTTAATGAAGCAAGAAAAATTTTAAACATTGATGCTTCAGATGCGAGAGCATATATGATTAGAAATAAAAAGTGGAAGTATATTTATTATAAAGGTTTTGCACCCCAATTATTTGACTTAAATAATGATCCAGATGAATTTAATGATTTAGGACAGTCTTCTGATCACTCAAAAATTATTGAGGAAATGAAAGATATTCTACTTAAAAGAATTACTAATAGAAAAAATAGAGTTGCTGCAACAGATGAATTTGTTTTGAAAGAAAGAGACTATACTAAAGACGATGGTATTATGATAGGAGTATGGTAATGAATCCACTTATACTATCTTTAATCAGTTTAGTACTAGTTGGAGTTTCTGCAAATCTAATAAAGCTAATTAGGAAATACAAAATCTTACTAATAATTGCAATTATCCCTTGTATTTATATTTTTATCTACGGTCTCTACGCAACTTTTGGGCCAATTGATTTGTATAAAGATGGAACTGAAAATTTTATTGCTCAAAACCCTGGCAAAGAGCTTCCAGTAGTATTCGTCCTTCTAAAGTTTTATCAATATATTTTAATTCTTGTAGGAGCTATTTTTGGACTAATTTATTTTAATTATTTTAAAAATTTTAATCAGACTATGGAGTCATCAGACTAGGTAAGTATAAACAAATTGCTGGAAAAGCTATAATCAGAGCAAGTCTTATCACATCAGTTATTAAAAATGGAAGAGTACCAAACCAAATGGTTTGAAGAGGGGTTTGTTGCATAACACCTTTAATAACGAATAAATTCATGCCAACAGGAGGCGAAATTAATCCAAATTCAACAACTATTACTGCAAATATTCCAAACCATACAGGATCAATTCCAGCATCAACAATTACAGGATAAAATACTGGAATAGTTAAAAATAACATTGCTAAAGAATCCATTACAGTACCAAGCACCAAATATATTGCACAGATTACCAAAATTATTCCTAAAGGAGTAAGTTCTAAATAATTTATAAAATCAACAACAGCAAAAGGTAGTTGTGTTACAGTTATAAGGTAATTGAATATACTTGCTCCAATTACAATCAAATATAATGAACCAACAGTTTTAATCGTTGTCCACACTGCATCTTTTAAAAGACTTAAGTTTAATTGCCCCCTAAAAAAAATAAAAATTAAAACCAATATTACACCTACGGCAGCACTCTCAGTTGCAGTGAAAAAACCTAAATAAAGTCCACCCATCATAATTACAAATATTAAAAAAATTGGAAAAACTTTTGATACAGCAGAAATTCTTTCCTTTAGGGGCATCTTTGTTCCATAACCGCCTTGAGATGGATAAATTAGGAGATAAATTCTAATTGCAATCATATAGAGTATCACTGCTATTATTCCTGGTACTAGTGCAGCAAAAAAAAGTTCTTGAACAGATTGCTCTGTTAAATATGCATATATTACCAATATAACACTTGGAGGAATTATTATTCCAAGTGTTCCACCAGATGCAATTGAACCACTTATCAGAGCATCACTATAACCATGTCTTCTCATTTCTGGACCTGCCATTTGGGACATTGTTGCAGCTGTTGCGATTGAAGATCCACAAATCATTCCAAATCCAGCACATGCTCCAACTGTAGACATCGCTAAACCACCTTTGTAATGACCCACTATTGCATAGGCTGCATCATATAAATTTCTTGATAAATTTGAGCTATTTGCAAGATTTCCCATTAATACAAAGAGAGGTAATACTGATAATGTATATTTTGAGACAGCATCAAAAGGAGCAGTTCCTAAAACAAATATTGCAGGATCAAATCCTGAAATTATTGCAAAGCCGGTAAAACCAACAACCAACATTGCAATTCCTATTGGCACGTTTAATACCATCAAAATTAATACAGCGGCAAAAGATAATCCTCCATTAATTACAGCTTCTAAACCCATTATAATTTCTCTACTTTTGAATTACCTTGAAAAATAGACTTCAAAAACCATATTATTATTGCAAAAACACTTAGCCACATTCCAATAGAGCATATGAAATAAAAAGGGTAGAAATATAGCTCTAGATCAAGTGTCACTCTTTGATTTTTCATAAATTTATATGAGGTCAACGTAGTTGAGTAGGCCATTAAAGACATAATCGATATCATTAAAACAAATTTTAAAATTACCAAATAAGTTTTAAATATACCCAAATTTAAATTATTTATAAAATCTGCTGAAACATTAGCATTTAAGAAAAATGCTCTTGGCATTGCAAGGAACGCGACTAAAGCCATTCCTATTTCAACTAACTCAATTGTGCCAGTTACTGGTGAATTTAAAAATCGTCTCCCAAATACGTCACAAAAAGTTAATACCGCTAACGAAAATAAAATAAGACCTGAAGCTATCGCAGAATAATCAAAAACTTTACTGACTTTAGAAATCATAAAAATGTTGCTTCAAATTATTTAAACATTAACATATAAATACTTTCAAAAATAGAAAGTATTAATAATGAAATTTATTTCTTTTAAATATAATCAACAAGATAAGTTTGGTATTATAATCAATAATAAAATTACAGATCTAACTGGAAAAGTATCTAACTCAAAATCATTAAAAGATTTAATTTCAAACCAAGGGATTGAAGAGGCAAAATCTTATGCAAAGAATAATCCAGGGGAAATTAATGTTTCTGATATTGAGTATTTACCTTTAATCCCAAATCCTGGAAAAATTATATGTGTAGGTTTGAATTATAGTGAGCATGTAAAAGAAACCAATAGAACAGTCGAAGAGAATCCAGTAATATTTCATCGATTTCCAGAGAGTCAAACTGCACACTTACAACCAATTCAAAGACCTGTAGTTTCACAAAGTTTAGATTTTGAAGGTGAGATGGCAGTAATTATGGGCGAAGGTGGCAAACACATAAAACCTGAGGACGCTTTAAAATATATTATTGGTTACTCTTGCTATAATGAGAGTACGATTAGAGAATGGCAGAGACATACTAGACAATTTGGAATGGGTAAAAACTTTGAAAAAACAGGAAGTTTTGGTCCGCATATGGTTTTAGCTGAGGACATTAAGAATTATAAAAATCTAACAATCGAAACTAGATTAAATGGTGAGGTAATGCAAAACGCAAAATTAAGCCAACTTATTTTCGATATTCCAATTTTAATTTCTTATGTTTCTAAAGCGATGGCGTGGAGAGCTGGTGATGTGCTAGTTACTGGTACGCCTGGAGGAGTGGGATTTAAAAGAAATCCTCCAATATTTATGAAGCCTGGAGATAATGTTGAAATAGAAATTACAGAAATTGGCACTTTATCTAATACAATTAAGGATGAAATAATCTAATTTTCAAGTTAAACTTTCTTATAATTATTTAATAATAAGAGGGGATTAACATGAAAAAAAAAATAATTGGTTTTGTTATAGGAATTTTTTCCTTAAGCATTATTAGTACGGCATCAGCTACAGAATTAAAGTTAGCAACTTTTGAACCACCAAAAGCATTTATAGCAAGTAAGATTTTGGCTGCTTGGGCAGATAAAGTTAACAAATGTTCAAATGGTGCATTAAACGTTAAAATGTATGCAGGAGGAGTATTAGGAAGTCCTCCCAAACAATACGATATTGTTACTTCAGGAGTTGCAGATATATCTTGGACTGTTCTTGGATATATTGGTGGTCAATTTCCTTTAAGTTCAGTTGTAGAACTTCCATTTTTAACTAAAACTTCAAAAGCAGGATCTAGAGCTTTAAACACTCTTTTTGAAGAAGGTTACCTAGATAAAGAAATGGCAGGAATTAAGTTAATAGGACTGCATTCAAATCCTGGTTACCAAATCCATATGAAGGATAAAAAAGTAGTTAAACCTGCAGACTTTAAAGGTAAAAAAATGAGAGTTCCAAGCAAAATAGCTGGAACAATTCTTAAAACTCTAGGAGCAACGGGAGTAAAAGTACCAGCACCAGGAACTTCAGAAGCTTTAAACAAAGGTGTTATAGATGGAACGCCTTTCCCATATACTGCAATTGGTTCATTTAGATTATTTGATGTTACGAAGTATCATACTGAAGTTAACATTACTAACGCTACATTTGGATTAATAATGAATGAAGGTAAATATAACGGTCTTTCTTCAGCAGCTAAGGGATGTGTTGATAAACATTCAGGTCAATGGTTTGGCGATTGGGCATCTAATTTAATTGATACTCAGAATGCTAAGATGAGAGTACAAGTTGAAAATACTCCAGGCCATGAGATTACTGTTGCATCAGACTCAGTTTTAGCTGAATACAAAAAAATATTAGCTCCAATTGAATCAGACTGGTTAGCAGAAATGAAAGGTAAAGGTCTTGATGGAGATGCTGTATTAAAAAGAGCGAGAGAAGTAATTTCTAAAATAGACGGTTAATAGTTTAATTCGAGCCCGCTAATTTCATGGCGGGCTCTTTCAAAATTTAGTATTATAAAAAAATGGCAGTTAAAGCTTTAAGTTATATTGGAGTTAATTCAGATAAATTTGAGGATTGGTCAGACTATTCTCAAAAATATCTAGGCATGCAACAGATGGATCGTGGAAAAGATATTCTATCTTTTAGAATGGATGACCAAAAACAAAGACTAACAATAACTGGTGACAAAGGGGATGGATTAGGATTTTTAGGATGGGAAGTTGAAAGCAAAGAAGATATTGAAATTTTTGCAAATAAATTAGAAGAAAATAAAATAGAGGTTAATCATGGAAAAACCTCCTTTGCAGATAAACGTTTTGTTGAGGATTTAATTTATTTTAATGACCCTCAGGGTAACCGCATTGAACTTGTTTATAAACCAATGAAAGATAACGACCCTTTTAAGCCTGGAAGACCAATTTCAGGATTTAAGACAGGTGCGTTAGGGATGGGCCACGCAGTTGTCCATGTAAAAAAAATTGATGATTTAATTCCTTTTTATAGAGACATAATGGGATTCAAAGTTAGCGATTATAGTCATACACCAATTTCACTATGTTTTTTTCATGTTAATGGAAGGCATCATAGCTTAGCATTATTTGGCTCAGGCGGTAATGGCTTCCACCATTTCATGGTTGAATATAACAATCTAGATGATGTGGGACAGGGTTATGATTTGTTACAATATAAAGATAATGCAATTGCATATACAATGGGCCGGCACACCAATGATTATATGACTTCATTTTATTCAATTACACCATCTGGATTTTTTATTGAAAACGGTTGGGGTGGGAGGATTATTAATCCAGACACATGGCAGCCAATTGAAACATTTGAGGGGCCTAGTTTTTGGGGGCACGAGAGACTTTATTTACCTGATGAAGAGAGAATGAAATTTAGAAATAAAAGACTCGAAACTGCTTCTGAAGGTAAACAGGCTCCATTGTTAATTGATTGTCCTTGGTTATATTCAAATTTAAATAAAAAATAATTTTTATAAATACCAATGAAAGAATTTGATGTCACAATAGTAGGATTAGGACCTGCGGGAGGGACTTTAGCAAACCTTTTAGCAATGCATGGTTTTTCAATTTTAATTCTCGATAGAGAAAAAAGTTTTTATCCTCTACCTAGAGCAGTTCATTTTGATGATGAAATTATGAGAGTATTTCAAACTATAGGAATTACAAAAGACTTTTTGAAACATACTATAATTAACAAAGGGACTAAATTTGTAAACTCTAAAGATAAAGTGATATTGGATTGGCCAAGACCAAAAAAAATTACAGATAATGGATGGTACCCAAGTTATAGATTTCATCAACCAGATCTAGAAAAAAAACTTAGAAAAAAATTAAAAAATTATAAAAAAGTTTCAATAGAGCAAAATTCAGAAGTTAAAAAAATTATGAATTCAAAAAATCAAGTGGATATAACTTATGCAAATATAAGTAGCCATAAAGAATATATTGTAAGATCAAAATATTTAGTTGGTTGTGATGGTGCCAATTCTATAACAAGAAAGCAAATGAAAACCACAATGGATAATTTAGGTTTTACTCAGAAGTGGGCAGTTGTTGATCTAATATTAAAAAAGAAAAAAAATAATTTACCAGATAGAACAATTCAATATTCTAATCCAAAACAACCAGCAACATACTGTAGAAATGTTGGCAAACGTAGAAGATGGGAATTTGCAATTAAGAAAAACCATAGCGATAAAAAAGTTTTGTCAGAAAGGTATATTTGGAATTTTCTAAAACCTTGGTTAAAAAAAAGTGAGGCAATTATTGAAAGAAAAACAATTTATACGTTTGAGTCTGCGATCGCCAGAAAATGGCGAAAAGGTAGAGTTTTTATTGCTGGTGATGCTGCTCATTTAATGCCACCATTTATGGGTCAAGGAATGTGTGCTGGAATAAGAGATGCATCAAATCTGGCATGGAAAATTGCCAATTGCTTAAGAAATAAATTTAATGAAACACTTTTAAATACATATCAATCAGAAAGATCACTTAATGTTAAAGAGTATATTGAAACTACCATGAGAATGGGAGAATTTGTTAATGCTGTTGAGTCAATTCAAATCACAGACAATATTAGATCTGACAACAAAGGTATTAAAAGCATGCAGTCAATTAAACCTAAATTAGGAAGAGGCTTGGGTAATCTTAAGGATAAAAATAGAGGGAAAATTTTTCCTCAATTCAAAATAAAAAATAATAAGACCTTAGATAATAATTTTTCAAAAAAAGGAATGATAGTTTTATCTTCAGATGTAAATCCTAAAACTTCAAAATATTATTCCATATTGAAAGCAAAGAATTTCAGCAATGTATCAAGATATTTAAAAAATATTAAATCGAAAGCTATTTTGGTAAGACCGGATAGATTTATTTTGGCTTCAGCTAGATCAAACAAAGAAGTTAATTTACTTTTAAAAAAATATTCTTCAATTCTAGGATAACTTAAACATTTCATTTACAGCTAATATCTTTGAATGATTATTTGGAGCAATTTCTCCATTGGGCATATACAAGGAATTTTCAAATCCTACTCTAATTTTGCCACCTAAATTAATCGCCTTTTCCAAACAACCCATTTCTTCTTCGGCAAAAGCGCATATTGACCAATCAAAATGAACATTATTATCTTTCATTTTTTTTAAGAACTTTGGAATTGTTTCTGGATAACTAATTTTACCTGTATAATGACCAATTACAAACAAACACCAAGCTCCATCAGCTGGAATTTCTGCTTTATTTAGAAGATCCACTAACAAATCTACATCTTCTGGATTGTACAAAATATGCTGTATTTTAGTTCCAGCTTCTATCAAGTATTTATATAATTTTATATCTTCCTCCGTTGGGTTTCTGGAAGGTATCAATTCGGCTGTACCAATAGATGTGCCTGGTGGTGTAACATCATATGCAAGCTTTCTCATTTCTTCTGGAGAATATTTACCAACCGCTTCAGTAGTAACCTGAATATGCATTTTTGGGACCTGATGTTCTAACTCATTCAACGCCTCTTTATAAAGACCAGCATCAAGAACATGTTCTCCTTTGTCATTTCTTACATGTAGATGAATAGCGCCTGCTCCTGCTTCAAAACAGTTTTTAGCAACTTCAACGGTTTCTTGGATAGTTAACGGTACTTCTGGATGATCTTTTTTTACTTTTCTAGCTCCATTGGGAGCTACCATTAATTTGGGAAGTTCATTTGGTTGATAAAAGGGCATAAATTATCTTAATGATGCTGCGATATTTCCTCCATCAACCGTTAAAACAGCTCCAGTAGTTTTTTTTGAAATTGAAAGATGGAAAAAAGCTTTAGCAACATCCTCAGCTTTAACCTCATTTAAAAGTAAATTACCTCTCATATAATCATCTGTAGTAACCTCTCTAGCTTTGGCTCTAGATTTAATCAATTTATCATTCAATAGACCGCTTCTAATTCTATCTGCATTCACTCCATTAGATCTTATCCCATAAGAACCATAATCAACTGCATATTGTTTGCATAGGTTTAATAATGCAGATTTCGGCAAACCATAAGGACCAAAATTTTTACCTGGATTTACAGATTGTTTGGAAATATTAAATAGCAAACATCCTTCAATGTTTTGATATTTCATTATTTTTGTAGCTTCTGAAGCACAATTTTGATGAGAAAAAAAATTATCTTCGAAGCTTTTTCTTAAAATTTTATCTTCAACTTCAGCTATTGAACCACCCATTGCAGTACCCGCATTTGATATTAAAATATCTATACCTCCAAATTGAGATGAAATTAAATTAAATGCTTTTTTAACACTTTCTTTGTTTGTTACATCGCAATAAATACAAAGTTCATTTAGTTTTTTACTCATTTCGGTAACTTTTTGCTTATCATTATCTATTAAGATTACCTCTGCTCCATATTTTTTAAATAATTTGTAAGTCGCTGTACCAATTCCTCCAAATGCACCAGTAATAACAACTATGTTGCCTGCTAACTCTTTTTTTTCTTTTTTTATTTTTGCTTGTTCTAGAGACCAATACTCAACATCAAAAATATCTTTTTTAGAGATAAATTTATACTTAGATGTTTCTTCAACTGAGGATATTACTCTTGCATTAGTCTCAGTTAAATCCAGCGCAACCTTTGCTGCTTTTTGACTGTCTCCGACACAGAATGTCCCAATATTTTGTACCAATATCACTCTAGGAGAGCTATCTAGAATCGTTTTTTTCTCTTTAACTTTTTTTTGATTTTGCTCGAAATATTTTAAATATTTTTTTCTATAATTAACAAATGCTTTTGTTGCAGTTTTTTTAAAATCATCAATTGAGGAATTGCGTTTAGGTTTAATTATTAAAGGAAAAGGCTTTACTCTTATAACATGGTCTGGTGTAGCCGTTCCTTCAGTCGAATACCTCTCTACATCTTTTCCATCAATGAAATACTTTAATGTCTTATTATTTCTAAAGGTAAGAATAAATTTCTTATTTACAGCATTAGATGTTAATCCTCTAAGTATTGGCGCAATTTGAGCTGGTGTAATTTTAGTATTTAAACTTTTTATTTGTTTGATTTTTTTTCTTTTTAATTTTTTTATAGCCTTTTCAGCATCACTTACATATTTAATCATAAGATCATATGATTCTTTTGCATCATTAGAGAATGTAAAAATTCCATGATTAAGTAAGATAAGACAGTTTATATTTGGATTTTTTAAGTAAACCTCTTTAATCTTATGAGCCAATCCATATCCAGGCATCACATAAGGAATTATATTTACTTTTTTTCCAAATATCCTTTTACAAAAAGCAATACCATTTGGCCTGTTGGTTACATTCATAATTGCATCAGAATGCGTATGGTCAACAAATTTAAATGGTAAAAAAGCATGTAGAAATGTTTCAACTGATGGATTTGGAGATTTTATATTAATCAAATTTCTTTTTTGATATGATACCATTTCTTCATCTGATAATTTTTTTTTATTTTTTAAAGCCAAAAGAGGATTTAATTTTACAGCTGGTAAACCTTCTGGTTCAATTTCTGCCATATCCCAGCCACTTCCTTTTACACATAAAACATCATAATTTTTTCCATCTATGTCTTTAATAGTGGTCTTAACAGAGGTATTACCACCTCCGTGCAAAACTAATTCACTATTTCTTCCAAGCAATCTGGTTGTATAAACTCTTAACGCCATATCCTTAGAATGACCAAGTTTCTTGTATTTTGATATATATTTTTTAGCTTCTGTATTTGACCAATTATTTTTCAAAGTAATATCCTCAGATAAATTATTATAGTAGTTTTTTATTTGAAAGAAGTAAAAAATTAAATTAGTAAAGTCATTAAACATTCATATGACTAAAGTTGGAGAACACATTGCTCTAGATATAATAGGCACAAAAAAGGAATACGATCCTGCTTTCTTTGAGAAATTAGTTTATAAAATTGCCAAAATTGCAAAGGTTACAGTGCTTGAAATTTCTAAATATAAATTTGAGCCACAAGGATTTACCTTAGTTGCTTTGTTAGCTGAAAGCCATATAAGTTTTCACACATTCCCAGAAAAGGGGATTATAAGTTTTGACTTTTTCACATGTGCAAAAATTTCACCTTCTGTTGCCTTGGATATTATTAAAGAGGAAATAGTGCATACTCATATAGTCAAAAAAGAATTTAATAGAGATACAGTGGATCTTTATCATGACAATTACAGTTCACCTGGTCTAAAAAAATCATATGTAGTTAATAATGTTATTGAAAATTTTAAATCAAAAGTAGGCCAACATATTGAGATACTGGAATTAGAACAGTTTGGAAAAGCTTTGTTTATTGATAAAGAAATCCAAGTAGCAGAAAAAGACGAATATCTCTATAGCACTACTTTTGTGAACTCAGGACTTGACTTAAACCCTAATAAAGAAAAAGCAGCAATTATAGGTGGTGGAGATGGTGGTGTTGCTAGAGAATGTATTTCAAAAAATTTTAGTTTTATTGATTGGTACGAGTTAGATCCTGAAGTGGTTGAGGTTTGTGATAAGCATTTAGGTAAAATAGGTGAAAAGGCTACAGAGAAGAATTCAGTAAAATGTGTATGGGGAGATGCATTTGAAAGTATTAAATCAGTCAAAAATGATACCTATGATCAGATTTATGTTGATTTAAATGATGACCAATACTGCATTGATTTGGCTGCTAAAAATATGAACTCACTTGTAAGAATTTTAAAGCCAAAAGGAGTAATTACAGCCCAAGTAGGTAGCCAAGATAAAAAACCAAAGCAAGTAGATAATTGGTTAAACGTATTTAATGAAAACTTTGGTAACACTAAATTATCTAGAGTTTATATACCCAGTTTTGATTGTTCTTGGAATTTTTCTTCATCGATAAATCATTAGAAACTTCTTTTTAAATCTCAAAAATTGTGAAATAATTATTTTTTTAAACGGAGGAAATAATGAATGTAATAAAAAATATATTTTTAACTGTTCTGTTATCTTTATTTTTAATTAGTAGTTCTAATGCTGATAAAATCAAGATTGGAACTGAGGGAGCTTACCCACCATGGAATTCAAAAGATGCTTCAGGTAAGCTTATTGGGTTTGAAGTAGAACTTGCTTGGACACTATGCAGATATATAGGCCAGCAATGTGAAATCGTTGAGCAAGACTGGGATGGAATGATACCAGCTTTAACATCAAAAAAATTTGATGCAATAATGGCCGGAATGTCGATTACTGATGAAAGAATGAAAACAATTAGTTTTTCACAAGGATATGCAGATGAAGTAGCGTCATTGGCTGTTATGAAAGGTTCTGGCTTAGAAGGAATTGATACCCCAGAAGCAGTAAATTTAAATATCGGTGGCTCATCCGTAAATAAAGCTATGAAAACTTTAACTTCAGCATTATCAGGAAAAACAGTTTGTACACAAATTGGAACAATTCACCAAAATTTCTTAGAGTCTGGTGATGTTGGAAAGATAAATTTGAAAACTTATAAAACACAAGATGAAGTTAATCTTGATTTAACAAATGGTAGATGTGATGTTGCTTTAGCAGCAGCAGTTGCATTCACAGATTATGCTGAGAAATCTGGAAAAGAAGTTGTTCTTGTAGGGCCAACTTTTTCTGGTGGTGCTTTTGGTAATGGAGTGGGTGTTGGTATAAGAAAAGATGACACCAAACTTTTAAAAGCTTTTAATAAAGCGATTGATAAAGCAAGAAAAGACGGTCATATTAGCAGAATAGCTATTAAATGGTTCGGTTTTGACGCTTCTATGTAATTAATTTTAGATATGGCGACTATAATATATAGTCGCCAATCTATATGGAACTTCTTTCATTTGGAGATACTGGTTGGGGAGACGAGCTCTTTTTTGCAACCTTAATGACAATTGCTGTTTCCATTGCAGCTATGGCAATAGGGTTTTTATTTGCTTTAATATTTACACCGTTAAAATTATCTAAAAAAAAATCGCTTAATATTATTGGTAATTGTTACACTACAATTATTAGGGGTGTTCCAGAACTATTAGTAATATACTTATTATTTTTTGGTGGAACTGGAGCTGCTATGTATGTGGCTTCGATTTTTGGATATGACGGATATATTGAAATAAATGCATTTATAACAGGTGCTCTTGCAATTGGAGTTATTTCTGGAGCCTATTCTACCGAAGTTTTTAGAGGGGCTATTTTATCAATAGATAAAGGACAATTTGAAGCGTCAAAAGTTTTGGGTATAAAAAAAGGTATTCAATTCTATAAAATTATCTTACCTCAAATGTTAAGGCTAGCAATTCCAAACCTTAGTAATGTTTGGCAAATAGCTTTAAAAGACACTTCTTTAATTTCAGTAACTGGGTTAGTAGAAATAATGAGACAATCTTATATTGCGGCAGGGTCAACTAGAGATCCATTATTTTTTTATTCAGTAGCAGCAATATTATATTTAATACTTACCTTCCTTAGTATGAAATTAATTAATAAATTAGAAATCAAATATAGCAAAGGATACTGATGGATATAAATTTAATGATTAGTATTTTTCCCAGCTTGTTGAGTGGTGCAATTATTACTCTTAAACTCTTAATAGTTTCAATGTTTTTTGGATTAATTATAGGTTTGTTTTTTGCAATTTTAAGAATTAATAAAAATCCAATAATTAATAAATTTGCTTATGGTTATTCTTATTTTTTTAGAGGAACTCCATTACTTGTTCAATTATATTTAATTTATTATGGGTTAGCTAACATTGAGTTTTTAAGAAATTCATTTTTTTGGGTAATTATTAAGGAACCATACTGGTGTGCAATCATCGCATTTTCTCTAAATACTGGAGCATATACATCTGAAATATTAAGATCAGCATTTCAGACAATTAAAAAAGGTTATATAGAAGCCGCACAAAGCTTAGGTGTTACAAAAAAAATAACTTTTTACAGAATTCAATTGCCTATAGCCATTAAACAATCACTACCAGCTTATGGAAATGAAATAATATTAATGTTGAAAGGCACATCTCTAGCGAGCGTTATAACAATTATGGATTTAATGGGAGAAGCTAGAAAAGTAAATGTTTTAACTTTTAAGCCTTTTGAAGCATTTATAACTGCAGGGATTATTTATTTATTTATTACATTTATAATTCATAAAGCAATCAAACTTTTAGAAAAAAAATATATTTATCAGTAGCTTGTATATTCTTTAATTTCTTTAATCTTTGAACCAGTAATATTATTAATTTCTAGTTTAATTTTTGCCCTATCGTCATTTAGAAAATGAACATCCCTTGATAACTTTATAAAATTTTCTCCAAAATCTGAATTTTTTTCACAATTTCTTTTATCATCTTCTATATCCCAAAGTTTAGAGTTAATTGCCTTTAATTCATCGTAAAGTGAATTTAACTTATCATTTAAATTAATATTTTCTTTTAATTGATTATTTAAAATTAAGTATTCATCATTTATGAATTTTAACTTTTCTGGATTTTTGATTTTTTCTTTTTTTATTTCTAAAATTGAAATTTTGTCTAATAGTTCACCAGCTGATACTTCAATCAAAATCTTATTCATTAAATAAAATAGTATGTTAAGTTGTTATAAATATGTCTAATATTCTTATTATTAAACATGGATCTCTTGGAGATATAGCCCAAGCAAGTGGTGCAATTCAAGATATTTCTGAATTCTATAAAGGGGATAATATTTATATGTTAACCTCTAAACCTTACTTTGATTTTTTTAAAAAAAATCCATATTTAAAGGACATTATTTTAGACAAAAGATTATCAAGGTTTAATTTATTTTATTTATTTAGCCTAATGCGAGAACTTAAAAAGCATAAATTTACAAGAGTCTTTGATTTGCAAAATTCATCAAGATCAAGCTTTTATAAAAGAATATTATTTCCAAATGTAGATAATAGTATTTGGTCATCATCCGAAACTACTTTGCCAAAGGATAAATCAAAAGAGGAATTTGATAAAAATCCTGTACTAGATAGATTTAAACATCAATTAGAAACTTCTGGAATAACGATAGAAAAAACAATGTTTCCAGACTTTAACTGGGCTTGTTCTAATATAGATAAAATTAAAAAAAAATTTGATTTAAATAAATACATAATTTTATTTCCTTTTTGCTCACCACACTTGCAGATTAAAAAATGGCCTAATTACAATAATCTTATAGATTTAATTCAAAGCAAATTTAAAGATGAATATAAAATTATAGTTGCTCCAGGTCCTCAAGAGATTAGTATGACAAAAGAAATTAATGCGATTACAATTTTAAAGGAAGACAAATCTTTAAACATCTCTGAACTTGCAACTTTAATAAAAGATAGTTCTTTTGTCATAGCAAATGATACTGGACCTGCACATATGGCTGCACATTTGGGTTCTAAAGGATTAGCTTTATTTGGATCTCACACCACTGCATACAAAGTAAGTATAGAGAGAGAAAATTTTAAAGCAATTCAAGTAACAGACTTAAATAAGCTCTCTGGTGAAAAGGTCTTTGAATATTTTATAAATTCTTTACATTAATGGAAATAAATTTCCTTTTTCTTATCAGCGTTGTTCCTGCAATTATTTTGTATGGTATTGCAAAATCTGGTCTAGGTGGTTCTATATCACTAATTTCAGTTCCATTGATGACAGTTGTTATGCCACTGCAACAAGCATTAGCAATTATTCTCCCAATTTTAATATTTTCAGACATAATTGCTGTTTACAGATTTAGAAAAGAGTTCAATTTTAGAATTTTAAAAGTAATAGTCCCATTTGCAGCTATAGGAATTATTATTGCTTCGTTTACTTTTAATTATTTTTCAGAGGACCTACTTAAATTAATTGTTGGAATAATGGGTTTTTTGTTTGCAGGGCATTATTTTTTATTTAAAAAAGAAAAGACTGTTCCAGCTGAGCAGAATTTTTTAAAGGGTGCTATTTGCTCATCTATTGCTGGATTTTCTAGTTTTTGTGTTCATGCTGGTGGAACACCCACAAGTCTTTACTTGCTTCCATTAAGATTAAAAAAAGAGATATATGTGGGAACTAGAATTATCTTTTTTAGTTGTGTTAACTTAATAAAGTTACCTTTGTATATTTATCTTTCAATGATGAACTTTGATACTTTATATCAATCTGTCTCTCTTTTTCCACTAGCATTAATTGGAATATTTATTGGTTATAAATTGCTTAAAATTATAGAAGAAAATTTGTTTTATAATATTATCTATGGATTAATTCTTGTCAGTAGCACAAAGTTAATATTTGATTTTATTTAAGTTTTATTTTTCTCAATTGAATTGTTACCAAATTTTTTTAGCAAAAATGGGAGAAAAGCTACAATTATTAATATTCTTAAAAAATGATGATAACTTACAAAAATAGGGTCAATATTATAAGCAACGCTAATAACAACCATTTCATGAATTCCTCCTGGAGCGAAACTTAAAAAAGTTGGAATAAAATCAAAACCTAAATATTGGAGCAAGTAAGCTGTAACCATTGCAACAATAACTAATATAGAACAAACAATTATACCGTGAAAAATATAAAAGAATAATTCTTTTAGCTTTAATCCATTTAGTCTGCTTCCAAGAGCAGTACCCAAAAAAATGAAAGCTATATTTATTACTGTGTCTGGAAATCTAGAGTTAACAATCTCAAAAGTATAAAATAAACCTGATAAAGCCATTGCACCAACAAGTATAGGCGAAGGAATATTAAATTTTTTAAGCAATATAGAAAATAAATAACAAATAATAATTAGAAAAAATATTTCTAAAAAATACCTTAAATCGTATATATTTTCATAATTATATCCTGTGATTTCAGAAAAACCTAACTTGCTGATAAATAATATAGGTACAAAACTTACAATAAATATAACTCTTGTAGCCTGGGGAATTAAAACTTGTTTGTGATTTTCTTTTTTTCCATACTCTAAGAGTGCTGCAGCTATTGGAACAAATGCTCCAGGTAGAGCAGCAAGTGTTGCGATAAACTTATCAAATTTACAAACTTTAACAAAATAATACCCTGCAAGAATAGTACTGACTATAGTACAAACAACCATTGCCATAGAAGAGAATATCCATAAATGAATTTTATATAATAAAGATACATTTAATGTCCCACCTAAAATAATACCAACCATCAGAAAAACTGGATTTAGTAATTTTGTTGAGAATTCAATTTTAAAATTAGTAAAAGCAATACACAAATTTAAACCTAAAGCACCTAGCAACCAAGGCAAAGGAAGACCAATTAGAGTTCCAATATAACCACCAATTACTCCTATGATTAAAGCTTTGTAACTAATCCTAAGCTCATTTAATAATCGTTTAAATAGAATTACGTTTAACATGTAAGCAATAAATCCTCATTGACTCTGAATTTTAATTTATGTTTAATAACTAATTATAATTATAATAGGAGAAAAAATAATGAAACTAATTAAATCAATAATTTCAGTTTTATTCTCAGCAATTCTTATACTTTCAGCAACAACAACTGGTTCAATAGCAATTGATAAATTGCATTTCGTAATTGGTGGTGGTGCTGGTGGTGGTTGGGATGGAACTGCTAGAGGTACTGGTGAAGCTTTAACAAAAGCTGGTATGTTAAAAAGTGCATCATTTGAAAATATGTCAGGTGGTGGAGGTGGAAAAGCATTAGCTTACATGATTAATAATAAGCCTGCAAATACAGTCTTAGTTCAATCAACACCACTAGTATTAAGATCAATTACAAGACATAAAGGTTACGTAAGTGGAAGTGGAACTTTATCTTATAAAGATGTTGTGCCAATAGCTGGTGTTATTGGAGATTACGGTGCTATAGCAGTCGCAAAAAATTCACCATACAAAAATTTTGAAGATGTAGTTAATGCATATAAAAAAGATGCAAGCTCAATTAAAATGGCTGGCGGATCAGTAAGAGGAAGCATGGACCATTTAATTGGTGCCTTAGCTTTCCAAGCTGCTGGTGCTAATCCAAATGATGTAGCATACATTCCTTATGATGCTGGCGGAAAAGCTTTAGCTGGACTTTTATCAGGTGAGACACAAATTATCTCTACAGGTTTAGGTGAACTTATGGGCGCTAGAGACCAAGTAAGAATTATTGGTATTACAGCTCCTTCAAGAGTTTCTGATGCTCCAGATGCACCAACTCTTAAAGAACAAGGTTATGATGTGCAATTTGTTAACTGGAGAGGTTTCTTTGGACCTCCAGGAATGAGTAGTGCAGATAAATCAAAAATTGCTAAAATGTTAGGCGATGTACAAAAGACTTCTGAATGGGAAACTGTTAGATCAAGAAATGCATGGGTTAATATTTACAATCCAGAAGGTAAGTTTGTATCTTTCTTAGAAAAACAAACTGAAGAAATGACAGCTCTTATGAAAAAATTAGGAGTTATATAATCTTAACGATTATTAATACTTAGAGCAGTGAATATAAATACTACAAAAGTTATATCACTGCTCTTTTTTATATTTTCAGCATTTTATTTACATACAGCTTATCAAATTCAAGTTTTTTCATTCGATGAAAATGCACCTTTTAATGCAAGAACATTCCCAATTTATTTAGGATATGCAGGCCTTTTTTTTTCAGGATTAAAACTAATTTTACCAGATCCTAATACAATAAAAGTTCAGCATAAAACTTTAGAATATAAAAAAACAGCAATACTTATTGTTATTGCGATAATTTATGGTGCTACAATTTTAAAAGTTGGTTATTTTTTAACTACATCAATATTTTTGTTCTCATCATTTTATTTTTTAGGAGAGAGAAGATGGGTCTTAATGTTTTTATTGTCTTTTCCTTTTGTAGCAGCTTTTATGTATTTGCTTCATGGAGTTCTTGACATTTATTTAAGAGATCCATTCTTACAATCAATTGGAGTTATGGGATGATTGAAGGAATTCTAATTGGTTTAACGACAGCGCTCACTTTACAAAATATATTAATGGTAATGCTTGGCTGTTTTTTTGGAACAATTATTGGAATGTTGCCAGGACTTGGACCAATGACAGCGATAGCTTTAATGATACCAATTACTTATGGTTTTGATCCAGCAACTGGTTTAATTTTAATGGCAGGAGTTTATTATGGAGCGGTATTTGGAGGTTCCACATCATCAATACTATTAAACGCACCTGGTGTTCCAGGAACTGTTGCAACATCATTTGATGGCTATCCAATGGCTCAGCAAGGTAAAGCAGGAAAAGCATTGGCTATAGCTGCTTGGAGTTCATTTGCTGGTGGAACGTTGTCAGCAATATATTTATTATTTATGGCTCCAAGTTTATCGAAAGTAAGCTTATCTTTTAGATCTCCTGATTATTTTGCGTTAATGATTTTAGGTCTGACAGCTATTGCTGCTTTTTCTTCAAAGGGTCAGTTTTTAAAAGCCATGATGATGGTTGTGCTTGGTTTAATGTTAGCATCTGTTGGTCAAGATAGCTTATCAGATATTACAAGATTTACATTTAACAATATGAATTTAACAGATGGAATTAGCTTTGTTCTTGTTGTTATGGCAACTTTTGCGATGAGTGAGGCCTTAACCATAATCTTGAAAAGAAATGATCCTACTAGTGCTGCTAAGCAAGTGTCATTAACAGAACTTGGTTCAATTAAAATTAATAAAGAAGAAAGAACCAAAATGTACAAGACAATACCTAGGTCATCAGTAATTGGTTTTTTAATTGGGGTTTTACCAGGAGCAGGGGCTACTATCGCTTCTTTTCTAGCTTACGGAATGGAAAGAAATATTGTTAACGATGAAGAAAAAGAAAAATTTGGCAAGGGAAGTGTTAATGGTTTATCAGCTCCAGAAACAGCAAATAATGCTGCTTGTTCAGGGTCATTTGTACCTATGCTTACATTAGGTATACCTGGAAGTGGAACCACTGCAGTTATGTTGGGGGCTTTATTAGGATTTGGCGTTCAGCCTGGTCCAAGATTATATATGACTAATCCAGAAATATTTTGGTCTATCATTATGTCAATGTATATAGGGATGGTAATTTTATTAATTTTAAATTTACCCCTTATTCCTTATATAGCTAGAATTCTAGCAGTCCCAAAAAATTATCTAATACCGTTAATCCTATTTTTTTCTATTACTGGAATTTATGTAATGTCATTTAATAACTTTGATATTTATTTAATGATTGGAATTGCAGTTGTTGCTACATTTCTAAGATTATATGATTTTCCTATGCCACCTTTGATACTTGCCTTTGTGCTAGGTGGTTTGATGGAAGAAAATTTGAGAAGATCTTTATTATTAAGCAATGGTTCTTGGGAATTTTTATGGGACAGAGCTTTAACCGCATGTATTTTACTAACTACAATTCTAATTGTAATTTGGCATGTTTATAAAACTATGTTTAAAAATACCAAAACTTAAGTGATATAAATTTTATCAGATAAACCGTAACAAAGTATAGCCATCATTATTAGAAACACTGTAGGCGCTATAATCCCTTCATTTGTAACTTTTTCATTTAGACCAGTTTTATCAATCTTAAGCGAGTAGAAATTTGTTCCTAAAACGCATGCATGTATAATAAATATTAAATTAAAAAATGCCCAAGTACCTTCAACTCCATTTGCTCTAACAAACATTATATAAATAGCCATTATTACCCAACCAAGCATTAGCGCTCCAACAAATCTAACCATTACAGCTGCACTATGATCTATACCAAACTTATCCATAAATTTTTTGGTTCCAACAATTGTTTGAAAACAATATCCGGCTATCGCTATAAAATGTGCAAGAAATACAATTAAGTAGAAAATGTTATTAAATTTAGCGATCATATAATTACTTTATAAGATTCTCTTATATTTTTCAATTGCCTTATCCCAAAGAAAGTTTTCAGAATTATTTTTTGCTTCTTTTCCGTATTCTATATATTTGTTATCTCTAAAAAGGTTGTCTATACTTGAATAAATATCCTCAAGTTTATTACCATCACATATTAAACCAGTTTTTTCATGTATAATTGCATCTGAAGCACCTCCATCTTTCCCACCAATTGACGGAACGCCGTATTGTGCAGCTTCTACATAAGCAATACCAAAACCTTCAACAGACTTTTTATAAATTATTGAAGGCATTACAAAAATATCTGACTTTGCTACAAGAGCATTTTTTAAATCTGAAGGTATATCTTTTAAAAGGGTGACTTGATCTTCTAATTTCAATTCAATTACTAGTTTTTTTAATTTATCTTCTTCATCGCCATACCCTATACAAGTGTAAGTAATATCAGGGTAGATTTCTTTTAAGTTTCTAACAGCCATGATTACTTTTTCATGATTTTTTCTTTTATCAAATCTTGAAACTGTAATTAGTCTCTTTTTTTTACCTTTTAGAATATCCTCTGCCTCATCTAAATATTTTTGTGGAACTTCATTTACTGGATCAATTCCAGGGTTAATAATGATTATTTTTTTTTCTTCTACCCCCAAATCAATGGCTAAATTTTTTGTATAGTTTGAATTTGCTACAATATGATCAACATTATTTAGAACTGACAATACTTTTTTATTTAAACTTGAACCTTTTGGGTGATTAATCTCTTTTGAATGAATTAAGCAGATTTTTTTTTTATTTGTTTTTATAAGCTCCAAACTTTTCCAATGGTCAGCAATTATACATTGTACCTTATTATTTTGCTCAAGATAATCATTAATCATATATGATTTTCTATATTTTCTAATAAGCTTCATTCCACTTACTCTTTCTATTGAAAATGAAACTGATTTATCAAACTCTTCATGATTTTCATGATAATCTGCAAAAACTTTTATAAGGTTAAGTTTTGAAAGAGACCTTGCTAGTCCCCACATCAGATTTTGCATGCCTCCTAATTCAGGAGGAAAAGTTCTAGTTATTACTAAATACATTAATTATTAAAACCATTTAATACTACAGCCCATACTAGGAAATTGTTCTTTTGGACCATTGTTTGATTTTGCAATCATTTTCATTGCATTTTTAAGTTCACTATCTCCACTTTCTATTGGTTTCAAATTTTTTAACTCTCTTATTCTTCCTCTGTATTGAAGTTCAAGATCTTTATTGTATCCAAAAAAGTCTGGAGTGCAGACCGCACCATAAGTTTTTGCTACTTCTTGAGTTTCATCTATTACATATGGAAAATTAAAATTATGATTTTTTGAAAATTTAATCATATTATCAAATGAGTCTTCTTCATATCTTTTTGGGTCATTTGACATTATTGCTATAGATTTAACTCCATTATTTTCTAATTCTTTACAATCTTCGACAACATTATTTATGACAGCTAATACATATGGACAGTGATTACAGATAAACATTATTAGTGTTCCATTTTCACCTTTTGCATCGTTTAGTGAAATTATTTTGTTATCTATAGATTTAAGTTCAAAGTTGTCAGCTTTTTTACCGAAGTCACATATTGGTGTTTTAGTTAATGCCATGTTAAAAGACTATATAATTTATGTTTTACGATTTAAAAGATAAAAAACCAAAAAACCTTGGCGAAAATTGGGTGGCACCAAACGCTGTCATAATTGGTGATGTAACATTAGAAAAAAACTCTAGCGTTTGGTTTAATGCAACATTAAGAGGTGATATAGAAAATATTCATTTAGGAGAAGGCTCAAACGTTCAAGATGGAAGTGTTTTGCACACAGATCCAGGTTACCCATTAAAAATTGGAATAAATGTAACGATAGGTCATTTAGTTATGCTTCATGGCTGTACAATTGATGATAACTCTTTAATTGGTATTGGAGCTGTTGTTCTCAATAAGGCTAGAATTGGAAAAAATTGTATCATTGGAGCTAAATCATTAATTACAGAAAATAAAGAAATTCCAGATAACTCATTAGTAATGGGCTCACCTGGAAAAGTAATTCGTCAGTTAACAGATGATGAAATTGAAGCCGTTAAGAAAAATGCAATTAGATACCAGGAAAACTGGAAAAAATATTCAAAGTCCGTATTTTAATGATATGAAAAATATATTTCTTATTTTAACAATTTTCTTGTATTCATCACTTTCTTTTGCGTCAGACGAAAAACCTGGAAGATATTTTAAAGATCAACCTGATATTTCAGATGAACCACAAGTACATTTTATATACCTACTAAATAAAGATAGTGAAGATAATGAATGGGATATAAATGGAAAAATGGAGAAAGAGTTATTAGAGGCAAATGAAAAAATGTTTGAAATGACAAAAGGTAAACAAAAATTTAGGTATGACATTAGGGAAGATGGAAAAATGGATATTTCGTTTGTTAGATTTGATAAACAATATAAAGGAAATTATGGAATGAACTATCCTGACGCTTATTTAACAAAATTAGGATTTAATAGTCCAAATAAATTGTATTTTGCATGGGTAGATGTAGGACATAGAGATGGTGGACAAGGGAGCGTGCATCATGGATATATTTTTTTAAAAAGTAAACATAACCCAAGTAAAAATAAAAGAATTTTAATTACGTTACATGAATTAATGCATGTAAATGGATTTGCATGGGCATGTACAAAAGGAAATAAAAATGGACATAAAACTGGAACTATAATTGGCGGCCCAGATGGAGGTGATAAATATAAGTTAGGCTCATTATATAATCATAAAGATCCTACTTGTCCTGATTTTAAAGACTCTGTCTTTCTTGACCCGACTACTAGTACACCATTTAATCCTGTATATTTAAAATGTGCAATGGCAGCAGAGGTTGGTCGAGGTATTTCTCCTGATAGTAATTATGAATGGAGAGATAGATATTCTCATAAAAAACTAAAAAAAATTAAAAAGAAACGAACTTGGTGTACCTATAATAGATACAAAGATTTCAATAACTTTTAGAAAAGAAAATCATTAATAGAGTAAATAATTAATCCTAAAATAATTAAAAAAAATATAAAAAAAGCTATTTGTTCACTAACTTTCTTGGTAACTCTAGTTTCACCCTTTTTAAATTTTCTGATTTGGAAAATACCAAATCTCATTACAGCCAAGCCACCTAAAACAAGTGCTACAGCAATAATAAATCCACTTAACATTTTTATGGAATTAGCCAGTTTTGTTTATTATTTGTAATATCAAATCTTGCTCTTCTATGACCTTTTGCTGCAAGATAAAGCCACTCAATACTTTCAATATTACATTGTATTACTGTAAAGTTTTTATAACCTTCTTCACTTTGCTTCATCGTAAAGCCTGATTTTTCAATATCTTCACTTAAACCTGAGCTTGGTTCATCTGTTTCTGTCCCTGGTCCATTGTTTACTAGATAACATTTTCGACTTACGTGAGCAGTTTTTAACCATGATTGCTCAGTTATTTCATTTTCATGATTGACTATACAATTTACTTTGACTCGGAGCTGAATTTTTTCTTCTTTATCGTAAAATATTAGAGCAGCACTTTTATTTTTTTTTAATTTTGGAATTTTGTCAGATCTTATATCGCTATGAAACTGAAGAAGGTTATTTGATTGGTCAGATTTTCTAAGAACAACAATTCTTCCATCAAAGTCTGACTGATCACCACAAACAAAAACTGGAATTCTAAATGGTGACGATCTGTTCGTTACAGCATCATCAAGCATTAACCAAATTTTTTTTTTTATTTCGGAAAAGTCCTCATAGTATGGGACAGTATTTGTCATTGGTTTATTTCTTTTTTTTAAGTCTAGCGATCAGACTAGAACTATCCCAACGATTTCCACCCATTTTTTGAACATCAGCATAATATTCATCAACAATTTCAGTAATTGGAACTGGCGATCCATTTCTTTTTGCTTCTTCAATTACAATTTTTAAATCTTTTCTCATCCAGTCAACAGCAAAACCATAATCAAATTTATCTTCTACCATAGTTTTATATCTATTTTCCATTTGCCAAGATTGAGCAGCACCTTTTGATATCGTTTCCATAACCTTATCAATATCTAAACCAGCATTTATTCCAAAGTTAATAGCTTCAGATAAACCTTGAACAACCCCTGCAATACACATTTGATTCATCATTTTGGTTAATTGTCCACTTCCTGATGGACCAATTAATTTTACTTTTTTGCTGTAGCAATCAATTACAGGTTCAGCTTTTTTAAATGCCTCATCATCACCACCTACCATAACAGTCAATATCCCACCTTCAGCACCTGATTGTCCACCAGATATAGGAGCATCTAAAAATGCAAATCCTTTTTTTTTTGCACTTTTATAAAGTTCTCTTGATATTTCTGCTGAAACGGTTGAGTTGTCTATGTAAATAGCACCTTCTTTAGCGCTATGAAATAATCCATGTTCACCTAATGATACTTCTTTTAGATCATTATCATTACCAACGCATGTGAAAATAAAATCGGCACCCTCTGCAGCTTCTTTAGGAGTAGAAGCCATCTTACCTTTATATTCTGAAATCCATTTCTCAGCTTTAGCACTAGTTCTGTTAAAAACAGTTACATTGTGGCCAGCTTTTGATATATAACCAGCCATCGGATATCCCATTACACCGAGACCTATGAAAGCAACATTACAAGTCATAATTTTTTTATATGTTTAAAAGTTTAAGTTTAAAAGTAATTATATTTGGTTTTATCTTTACATTTTTTTCAAGTTTTGGACAGAGTTTTTTTATCGGCTTGTTCAATTCTAGTATAAGAGAAACTCTTTCTATTAGTCATGGCCAATTTGGAACGATTTATGCATCTGCAACTCTTTGTAGCAGCTTACTTGTTATTTGGATTGGAAAAAAAATTGATGATGTAAATGTACTGAAGTTTGCTATTTTCGTAACAATACTCCTCTCATTTTCAAGCTTTTTCTTTTCAAAAATCTCATCAGTAGTTTTTTTATTTGTAGCGATATTTCTAATGAGATTTTCTGGTCAAGGAATGATGTCTCACACAGCGTCAACTACAATCTCTAGATATTTCACAAAGTCTAGGGGACGAGCGTTAAGTATGATTTGGTTTGGTTTATCTTCAGCAGAATTTATTCTACCAGTTCTCATAGTTTATTCTTTAACATTGATGGCTTGGCAAAATATTTGGATAATAATTTCAATATCAGTTTTAATAATTTTACCCTTAGCATCTTATTTTTTAGTTAAAGATGTAAAACTAGATACCAGAGAAACAGATCAAGATGCAAAATTCAAAGAAGAAAAAATTAAACAGTGGAAAAGAATAGAAGTTTTGGGAGATTATAGGTTTTATATTATATCACTTAATATGTTAGCAATGCCATGGATTGCTACAGGTGTCTTTGTTTACCAATCATTTATCGTAAATTCTAAAGGGTGGGGTGAGTACACAATAGCACAATCCTTTATGTCCTACTCGATTTGTTCTGTTATCACTTTATTAATCTCTGGATATTTAATTGATAAATTAACAAGTAGAAAATTACTTATATACATGAACATTCCTCTATTGCTTGCAACATTTGTTATTATGTATTTTGATGCCTCGCAGTCGGCTTTCTTATTTTTAGGTTTAATTGGAATATCCAATGGTTTAGCTAATTTATTGGGATCTTCGACTTGGGCTGAAATATATGGAGTAAAATATATTGGTTCAATTAAAGCTTTAACAACTGCTTTAATGGTTTTTGCTACTGCCTTTGGTACTGCTTTATTTGGAATTTTGATTGATGCTGGCTATTCTATTGAAAAAATAGCAATAATATCTGCGGTATCGATTTCATGCTCTATAGTCTTACTTTTCACTGTTAGAAAAAAACTAAATCCTGTTTATCTTTAATACTGCTTGATTTTTTTATATTCGGGGTGTATCTAACCGACCATGGCAAGAGTTACAGTTGAAGATTGTATTGATAAAGTCGATAGTCCTTATGAATTAGTATTGGTTGCAAAAGAAAGAGCAACACAGCTTAATTCAGGATTAGAACCAACATTAGATAGAGATAACGATAAAAACACTGTTATAGCATTAAGAGAAATAGCTGAAGAAAAAATTAAAGTTCCAGATTTAACTAACGCAGCAGTATATAAATTAAGAAAACATGTTGAGCAAGTTGATGATTCTTCAGAAGACGAAGATGATATAGGCGATGATTTTGAAAATCTTTACAAAGGCGAAATTTCAAAGAGTGGCGTTCCAATACTCCCATCTAAAAGAGCAAGAAAAATTCCAGAAAAAATTCAAGTATCAAAAGATGATCTAGCGGAATTGCAAAATACTACCGAACAACCTAGTTCTGATCCGGTTGAAGAAGCACAAGAAGAAGAAGTTGATGTTTCTTTAGACGAAATGAAAGATCAA